>JBHJNW010000087.1:0-33624 GCA_050330395.1 Pleurocapsa sp. | reverse complement strand
TTGTTTGAGTTCACGATGAAATTCTTCTATTTTCCAACGATAAGAACAATGTTTTCGAGCTTGGTTAATCCAGTCGCAAGTTAGTTCATTAGTCGCAATGTATTCCGTTCTATTGGTAGAAATAGTAACCCGAAATAGTTTAACTTTTTTGGTAGCAGGAAACTTCTTGATTTTAATCAACTTACCTTGTTGTTGCTCTTGCTGACTCCACTGCAATAAATCAATTCTTTGATATTTTTCTTGTCCTCCTGTCTGGTCAACTAATCGATTCCTTTTTAAGGGACAATAATAGATTTTTTGCCAATTATCAATTAATGCCATAATTCTTTGAGTAGCATACCAACTATCCATTAACACCCTTTTAAAAGAAAGTTGTTTCTGAAATATTACATTTTTTAAGATGTCTTCTACGTGGTCTAGTTTAGTTTTACCATCAGATTCTGGAGCATAGATACGATAGTCTATAACCCAAAATTGATTAGTTTTACTATTAACATATACACAATTAACAACTCCAATTCCTCGAACTACTTGATGAGCATTACCACTGTACTGTTTTCTGACTAATTCGATTTTACGAGAATATTTTTTATCTAAAACGGTATCGTCAAATACTAGATATCCGTTTTCATCTGCTTGAATATTATCTTTGACATTGAGCCATAAAGTACGTGGTGTGATTTTTTCTGATTTTAAATATCTGTTGATTTGGTCATGGCTTATTGTTTGCAGATGCTCGGCAAAATTGGTTAGGGTGTAATTAATCTGGCTACTCAACAAATACTGACAATAATCTAGCTTATCCAAATTTCGTATTTTTAAGTTTTATAGTCGATTTATTCATTTAGACTATCATCTCATTTGCCTCTTTTTACCATTTATGTCTCGATTGTGTTTGAGTCTGACTTAACACGCTATATATGGTGTACTTGCGTAAGTCCTGCTCATTTTCTTTCTATTCATGCAAGAGGTCTAATATGCTGCTTTATTGACTAGAGAAAGTATTTATCCTTTTGAAATTACTGTATAGAAAGGATGTGGGTAAGGGGCGATCGCATTGCTTAATTAGAGCAACAGTTAAGTAAGCAAAGTGAAGGAGTTTAATCATGTTTGATCCAATGAACCGACCTCCCTTCCCGCCCTCGACGTTAGAAACGGCAAAAGCCAAAGTTCAGGCAGCCGAAGGCAGTTGGAATACCCGCGATCCAGAGAGAGTTGCCGCTTACACTGAGGATTCTCAATAATGGCATTTAGCACATAAATATCAGGAGAATTACGATAAGTGATGATAAATTTAAGATGGTCAGGAGCGATCGCCGCATAACAACTAAGAACTAAAAACTAAAAAACACAGATTAGGTTTTCCTCATATACAATGTAGTCTCCAGTAGTCTCCAAAAAGAGTTGTTCCGTGAGGATTAGTTTAAAATGCGTGCCTTATTAATTTATCCCGTCTTTCCGCAAACCTTCTGGTCTTATGACAAAATCCTCGAACTAGTTGACCGCAAGGTATTATTACCACCTTTAGGAATGCTTACCGTAGCTGCCATTCTGCCCCAAGAATGGGAGTTTAAACTGGTCGATCGCAATATCAGAGACGTGACGGAAGCTGAGTGGGAATGGGCTGAGTTAGTCATTTTTTCCGCCATGATCGTCCAGAAACAGGATATGTTGGAGCAAATTGCCGAAGCTAAAAGACGAGATAAATTAGTAGCGGTTGGGGGGCCATATTCAACCTCTTTGCCTAATGAACCCAAAGCTGCGGGGGCAGACTTTTTGATTTTAGATGAGGGAGAAATTACTCTACCTCCGTTTGTCGAGGCAATACAAAGGGGCGAAACTAGCGGTACTTTCCGCGCCACCGAAAAGCCAGATGTGACCATCACTCCTGTTCCTCGTTATGACTTGCTAGAGTTTGATGCTTATGACTCTATGTCGGTACAATTTTCGCGCGGTTGCCCTTTCCAATGTGAGTTTTGCGATATTATCGTACTTTATGGTCGTAAACCCCGCACCAAAGAACCAGCCCAGTTACTCAGAGAATTAGACTATCTCTATGAATTAGGCTGGCGACGCTCAATTTTCATGGTGGATGATAACTTTATTGGCAACAAGCGTAACGTCAAATTGTTCCTCAAGGAATTAAAAGTTTGGCAGGAAGCCCATCAATATCCTTTTGATTTTAATACTGAAGCTTCTGTGGATTTGGCCAACGATGACGAACTGATGGAATTGATGGTGCAGTGTAATTTTAATGCTGTCTTTTTAGGCATCGAAACTCCTGACGAATCCAGTTTACAGTTAACTAAAAAGTTTCAAAACACCCGTGGTTCACTAGCCGAAACGGTAGACAAGATGATCCAGGCAGGATTACGTCCCATGGCTGGGTTTATTATTGGTTTTGATAACGAAAAGAAAGGTGCAGGAAACCGAATTATTGATTTTGTCGAAGCAGCGGCGATTCCTACTGCGATGTTTGGTATGTTGCAGGCTTTACCCTTAACTGCCCTATGGGAACGACTGGAAAAAGAAAATCGTTTACGAGATAGTACCAAACAAGATATCAATCAAACTACCTTAATGAATTTTATTCCAACACGTCCAATTAAGGATATTGCGACCGAATATATTGAAGCATTTTGGACACTATACGAACCTAAAAGATATTTAGACCGCGTATATCGTTGCTTTCTCAAACTGGGTACACCGCAACACAAAGCACCCTTTACTATGCCCAGTTGGGTCGATCTTAGAGCTTTAGCTATTGTGGTTTGGCGACAGGGTATTAAGCGCAATACTCGCTGGAAGTTTTGGCATCATTTGTTTGGCATCTTCCGTCATAACCCTGGGGTATGGGAACACTATCTGACCATGTGCGCCCACAACGAACATTTTTTAGAATATCGTCAGATTGTTAAGGATGAGATTGAAGCTCAACTGGCAGAGTTTCAGGCACAGGAAAAACAACTACAGCAGGCTACTCCCAAAAAGGTTGATGCGATCGCTCAACTATAGGGCAATATAAACTAAGCTAACCCAAACAAAGAGTTGGTCTAATTGAGCAGGCTAACTCCAGATATTAGTAATTAACTAATTAACGCTTTATTTGAAATCTGAAGAAAAGCAGCAGCGAATGAATAAAAATAAATAAATAAAAATGAAAAGACTTAGAGAATCAAAGCTGATATTAAGTAAAAATAATTAATCCTGATTATTTACGCTCTTTTACGCATTTTACGAGGCACAATTTTCGCTGCGTCTACCTTGGCGATCGCTTTACTCAAAGGCATAATCCGTATCCTGCCATCAAAAGAGTTTGCCTGATAAACTTTATGTTGATTGAGATCTAACGCCGTCATCCAACCACTATGATGATGGTATGCACCAGTTTCAATATCTAACCATCCTTTCCCCGCCGCGATTTGTCCAGGCTTGACTCCAGGAAGGGTAAAGGTAATAGTATGTCCTGTAATGATCAGTTTGTCTTGAAAAAAGGCTTTATTTGCAGTATGAAAGTCGTCTCGAATCCAGCAAAATTGATCTGCACCCTGTTGAGTTAGCGGAATTTGGGGATCGACTCCTGCATGAACTAGCCAAAAATCTCCCAAATCAAGATACAAAGGCAGTTCCTTCATCCAGTTAATATGTTCTTGAGGAATTTTACTATCGTAACTCTCAACTGTAGCGTGACCACCGCTATACAACCAGCTTTGGTATAGATCGATCGATACTTCCCCTGTACCAACCACATCCAGCAGCATTTCTTCATGATTTCCGCGTAGGCAGTGAAACTGATTACGCATGACCAAATCAACAACCTGCGCGCTTTTAGGACCTCGATCAATTAAATCGCCTAAAAAATATACTTCATCTTCGCTATTTGGCGAAATGGCATCTAGTAAGGCAATCAAAGTGTCGTAGTGTCCATGTACGTCACCAATGACGATTCGACGATTTTTGGTCATGTTGGCTGTTTTAACAATGTGCATAGGGAGCAATTAATCTTGAGCGTGCGAGGGTTTACCATGATGATAAAAGTTAATTGTTAACTTACTAGTAGGTATTCTCGATTGATGGCTAATGGTATAAATATCAAACGACTAATTTTGGTAAAAAATTAGCCAGCGAAATATGGTAAACCAGAAAAAATAAAGCTTTTTTAGTATAGGAGAACAATGAGGAATCGAGTAGTTTCTGAGAGAACTGTTGCTACGATAAAAATTTTGCAACAGCCGTCAAACTCAAACTGGATCGAGCAAGCGATCGCCAATTTAGAGACAATCTTGCTAGATCACTCCCATTGTGAACGCAAAGCAGCAGGAGTGGCAATAAATTTGATGTTTCGCTATCCTTCTCACCAGAAGCTAGTCCGTCAGTTAACTGCGATCGCCTCTGAAGAGTTATCACATTTTGAACAGGTCAATCAATGGTTAGAAAAGCTGGAGATTCCTCTGGCACCTTTAAATTCTCCCCCCTATTTCTCACAGTTAAAATCTCAAGTACGGCATTCTGAACCAGATCGTTTGGTTGATTCTCTATTGATTTCAGCGATTATCGAAGCTCGTTCTCACGAAAGATTGGGTCTGCTGGGAGAATACTGTCCCGATCCAGATTTAGCTAAATTTTATCGTAGCTTAATGGCATCAGAAGCTCGCCATTATGGAATTTATTGGGTGTTAGCTCAAGAATATAGCGATCGCGCTACGGTTGAACGTCGATTAGCCGACTTAGCTGAATATGAAAGTAGTATTTTGGCGACTTTACATCATGAACCAAGAGTACATAGTTAAAGTCAAAAATCAGCAGACAGAAATAGGGGCGTTCGCCCACATAAATTTTAGATGACATCATAAAATCATACGGAAATTATTGGAAATGACTATAAAAGCTATTTACACCGAAGATTCCTGCTGTTGATAGAGATAGCAATAGCGTCCTTTCAACGCCATCAGTTCTTCATGAGTGCCTCGTTCGACAATTGAACCTGCATCCATCATGACAATGGTGTCGGCATTTTTGATTGTGCCTAAACGGTGAGTAATAAAGAACACGGTACGACCTTTAAGAGCTTCTTTGAGGTTACGAGATACTTCTTGCTCAGTGGAGAAATCTAAGGCACTAGTAGCTTCGTCTAAAACCATCATGGCAGGGGCTTGTAAAATAGTCCGAGCGATCGCAATTCGTTGTCTTTGTCCCCCAGATAGTGATGAACCTCGTTCTCCTACCCTGGTGTTGTAACCATTAGACAAAGTCATAATAAAGTCATGGGCAGCAGCAATTTGGGCAGCAGCAATGATTTCTTCAGTGGTGGCATCAGGGTTAGTCAGGGCAATGTTGTCTAAGATCGAGCCTTCAAACAGCAGGGTATCTTGTGGCACAACCCCAATCTGACGGCGCAAGGAGTATAGTTCTACACGATTAATATCGTAACCATCAACCAAAATTCTCCCTCCTTCTGGCTCATAGAGTCGTGACAGCAGTTTAGTCATCGTGCTTTTACCTGCACCACTTTCGCCCACAATGGCGACAAACGTACCAGGGGCAAATTCGGTGGTAACGTTTTTGAGTTGTAAAGGACCACTACTTTTAAAACGGAACGAAAGATTATCGTACTTAACCCGTCCTTTGATTGCAGGCATGGGAATATTGTTGCGATCTTCTTCTCCTTCTTCGGGGTGATCTACAATGTCAGCCAAACGTTCTAATGATAAAGCCGTTTCTTGGAAATTTTGCCACAGAGTAGCTAGGCGCATTACAGGCGAAGTCACATAGCCAGCAATAATTCTGAAGGCGATTAATTGACCCAAAGTTAGTTGGCCTTCCAAGACCAAATAAGCACCCAGACCGATAATAATTACTCTAGATAGCTGGTTAAGGAAATCACTGGCAGATTTAGCTAGGGTTGAGGTGATGACAGTTTTAAATCCCGTAGAAATATAGCGGGCGTAACGTTCTTGCCATTTCCAGCGCGATCGCAATTCAATGTTTTGCGCCTTAACAGTCTGGATTCCCGTTAATACTTCAACTAAATAAGACTGGGTTTCAGCATTACGTTCGGCTTTGGTTCTTAATTGTTTGCGAATTGTCGGTGAGAAAATTAAGGTCAAACCAATAAATACAGGAATGATTGCTAGAGATACTACGGTTAAAAGGGGACTGTATGCCAGCATTACCAAAACATATAGCACCGAGAATATACAGTCGAGAACTACCGTTAATGCTGTTCCCGTCAGAAACTGACGAATCTTTTCTAGTTCGTTAACGCGAGTGGAAATTTCTCCTACTGGTCGTCGTTCAAAATAGCGCAGGGGAAGTCGCAGCAGGTGATCGATAATCTCCGACCCCAGACTCAAATCAATCCGATTTGTTGTATCTACAAATAGATAGGTACGTAGAGTAGTCAATAAAGCTTCAAAAATATTGATCGTGACCAAAAACCCAACCAGCCACCACAAAGTATCAGGACTATTTTGACTGATCACCTTATCGATAATTACCTGAATCATCAGGGGATTAGCCAGTTGGAATAGCTGAACAAAAAAGGAAGCTACAAATACTTCGATTAGTACGCGCTTGTATTTTTTTAAGGCGGGATAAAACCAGCTTAAGCCAAATCTTTCCTGGGGGGTATCTTTAGTTTTCTTAAGTAATAATACTTCTCCGCCCTCACCCCAACTTTCGATAAAGTCTTCTGGCTTATAACGGCGTACTCCGATCTCTGGAACTGCGATTACCAGCTCTTTTTCACTTAGTTCATAAATTATGGCTAAACTGTCTTGCCAGACTACCAAACAAGGGCCTTCTAAACGAGTAATTGCCTGGGCGGGAACATTAAGCAACTGAGGACTAAGCCCCATTAATTCTGAGACTCCGCCACACAAAGGTAAAGATAAACTAGGGGTTCGCTCTAGCTGTTCTTTTAAAACGCGCTTAATTACCTCTTTGCGAAAAGGCATGCCAAAGTATTTACTCAACATTTGAAAACAAGCTACTCCTGCTTCCAAAGGAGTTTTACCTTTAACAAAAGGATAGTCTTTCTTTTCTGCCTCAATTACTTCTTCTTCTGCCTGGAAGGTATAGCCTTCTCCTAAGCCTTCTTCATCATCAAAATTCCCCTCATCCAAATTTAACCGGGGAATAATGTCGACATCTTCTTGTAGAAATTCATCAAAGACATCAAATCCAGCATTTTGCTCAACTTCATCATCAAACCAATAGGCTTTAGGGATAGAAATAAGACGAGCAGGTTGATTGCCAGCCACAGTAATAGTTTGACGATTTTGAGCTAGCGTAAGGCGATCGCCCACAGTAAATTCATTGATCGCACCACCACTAACTAACCAAACCAAATTGGGATCTTGTAGTGGTCTAGTGACTTCGTCGTTTAGCTCATGTTCTCCAGGAGAGAGATAATATACCTGGGCAACTTCGGTGATCTTATTGGCCAACTCGGCAAGTTCCCAATCTCCCTGCGCTTGTTGTTCTAGCTGAATACCAAGTAAATCAAAAATTTCAACTTTGGCTGGTTTGAGCTTATATTCTTCGGCTAGCTGGGGATAGCGAGCAATTAATTTTAAAAAATATTCATTATCTAAAGCCAGACAAACTACCTCGGTACTTGCCATCGCAGTCTCACAGGGCAATCCACGAGCTAGATTTACCCAGCCAATGATTTGTCCTGGCTTGAGCTTATCTAAGGTAGTGGGCATTTTGGTGCGGGGGTCATAACCTAATAGCCTTACTTCTCCCTCAGAAATAATTGCTACCTGTCCCTGCATTTTTTCCCGCATGATCATTACTTTACCTACTCCAAACCGCAAAGGTTTAAGATGAGGAGCAATTTCAGCGATCGCTTCGGAGGGCAGTTGATTAAATTGTGGAACTAGAGAAAGGAACTGCTCGACAATTTTGATAGTATTAGTATTGGTCATAACTCAAGTAGGCTTTAGGGAGTGACGGGGCTAGATAAGAAAGATACTTTTTGCTGGATAGCTTGATTAAGCCAGCGATTAAATAATTCGTCGAGCATTCTTTGTCGCATCGGCTCGTCAAGTTTTGCTGAAAGATAATTTTCCAGTCTGACAATCACAATCCATTCTCCGACACGGGTTGGCGGAACTAACTGACCAGGCTGGCAGGTAGCAAGTATTTGGGCAATCTTAGGATGGGGAGCATTAATTTCTACAGGTCCAATTAGACCGCCTGTTTGAGCCTCCGAACCCTGAGAATATTCCATTGCCAACGCGCTGAAAGTATTTTCATCATCTTTAATGCGGAAATATAGCTCTTGAGCTATCTCTGGTTTTTCCACTCGAATCAGAGAATAAACCACACGGTCTAACTGGGATTTGCGCTTAATAAAATGAGCATCTACCTGATCGTTCCAGGTTTCCTGTTTGTATCTGTCTATTCTGAGTCTTTTGGTAATTAAATTTTGCAGCTGCTCTCGGTTCATGCCCTGCTTATTCAGCCATTCCTGAACCTGCTCTTCTGAGGTAAGCTGATTTTGTTGACAAAACTGATTATAAGTTAGATTATTTTCTTCTTCGCTACACTTAATCTCGGCAATTGCTTTATCGATTAAAATTTCTTGAGCCAGTTTTGGTAACATCTGGTATTTAGTCAACAGAGGAACTAAATCTTCGGCAGTATAAACCTGGTTATCTACTTCTAAAACTACACTCATATTCTTTGAGTTATGGGGACGATAAAATAAATACAGATAATCACAATTAATTTTATAGCTGTAACATTAAGGCTAAATTTTGTTTGAGTATTTTAAAGCTTTACATTCGGAATCTAGTTTGGCTTAAGCTCTTTTCTCGAATTTGCTATCTTAACTTAACCTACTTTGCCTAGAATGACACATCATTAAGAGTTTTTTATCGGCTTCTAGATCGAGTAGTATTTATGGTTGTTTGGCAATCAATAAAACTACTGCATAGGCACAAATTCCTTCTTCTCTACCAATGGGTCCAAGCTTTTCATTGGTGGTTGCTTTAATGCTGATTTGGTCGATCGCGATCGCTAATATTTCAGCCAAGGTGGAACGCATCTGTTTAATGTGCGGCTTGAGTTTTGGCTGTTCGGCAACTATCGTCGAGTCTATATTGCCAATTTCCCATCCTTGAGACTGAATAATTCTGACAACTTGTTCTAACAGTCGCAGACTGTCTGCTCCTTTCCATTGAGGATCGCTAGGAGGAAAATAATGTCCAATATCTCCCATGCCCAAAGCTCCTAATAAAGCATCCATAATTGAGTGAGTCAAAACGTCGGCATCGCTATGTCCTAATAATCCTAAGGTATGAGGAATTTTAACTCCTCCCAAGATTAAAGCTCTACCCTCTACTAATTGATGAATATCGTAGCCATTGCCAATACGAATGTTCATTGTTTGAATGAATTATCCTAGATTAGTTGTGTATTTGTTTTTAGTGTTGGAGTGTTAAAAATATGCTAAATCGTCTTCGCCTGATTTCTCAACAAACTATTTTGACCAGCATTGTCACTGCTTGTGTTTCAACAATATGTGCCTCTCCTGCCTCAAGTCAAATCTTACCTGAAGTTTGGGGAACGATTGGCTCTGTAGATGATCTCATCAGCTATGGTGCTGGAGTAAGATTTGCGGGGACGGGTATAGAGATTGGTACAGGAGAAGAAGGTGCTACGGGGGGGGATTTCCTGACCTTTATTGGCTTACCTATTGTCTCCCCATATTTAGGAATTGGCTACTACAGTGGCGATAAGAATATTGCTTACTCAGGAGGAGTTCATTTGAACGTTGGTAGTCGTTTAGTTATAGGTGGTGGATATCACTCTGTAAGAGGACCCAATGGTAAATTGGGCTTTAGATTTTGATTAAATTTAGTTGAAAAATGAGCAAGTAGTGAGAAAATCTCACTACCTAACTCAATGCAAATTGATTTTTTAAAATTGTGATCTAGAAATTCAAATATCAAAGTTAAAATAAACTAATCAATAGTTTACTTATGAAAATATTTTAATTGTATTTGTATAGCTTAAAAACTAATAATAGTTAAAGAGCTGTTGCTAAATAAAACAAATTGACTTGACAACTAAATAAGTGGCACTTTAAAAATTTGCTTACGTCATGTTTTTTGATACCTTGATCTTAGCCAGAATTCAAGTAATTTTTGGCTGAACCAAACAAAATGTTTGACGACATTTACTCAGTAACGTTAGTATTGCGCCTTCAGTCAACGTTACACTGGATCAGACGGTAAAACTTTTTTGATTAAAAGTTACATCAATTATCCCTTTGTAGTAATCAATCTTTAAAATACAATAATTACAATTATGTTTTCTAATAGACCTTGCTTAAAAACTTTATTGACTACTGTTGCATTGGCTACTTGCGCTATAGGTGGAGTTCATAGTATTGCTGTGGCTCAGGGAACTCCAGGCTTAGTTATCTTTGGCAATAAAGACACTGATATCTTGAATTACCATCTCGATTTTGGCGGAATTGCTAAGCATCGCGAGCGCATCCGGTTCAGAATTCCCAAAAATAAATTAGACAATGGTGCAACTCAGTTTGTAATTTCTTATCCAGACTACTTTGATGGCAAATTTGATACTGATAAAATTGAAGTTAGATTAAACGGCAAAAAAGATCAGTCTTTAGCACTAAAAAATGTAGTTTGGGATCAAGACAACCGATTTGTTCAGATAGATCTTGCCGAACCGCTTAGAGAAGCTAAAAGAGTCGAGCTAGTTTTTTCCAACGTTAGAAATCCCAAGGTTGGAACATATTATTTTTATGCCCAAGTAGTTCCAGCAATTAATGCCCCAATTCCCGAACGAGTAGGTGCTTGGGTTTTAAGCATTAATCCATAATTTTGTAGTACTATTATGGATTGTGGCTTTTTGCCTAGTAGTTTAAATTGAGTTTATCGAGGAAATAAGCAGTGACCCAACGTACTTTAGGCGGAACTAACCGCAAACAAAAAAGAAAGTCTGGCTTCCGCACCCGCATGCGTACCAGCAATGGCAAAAGAGTGATTCAATCACGTCGTAAAAAAGGTCGTCATCGTTTATCAGTTTAGTTTGATTGTTTGACGTGGGATTGCCAAAAACCCATAGATTAAGGGATAGAAAAGACTACAGGGCTGTTTACGAACAGGGTATCCGTCGTTACAGTCCTCACCTAACCCTAATTGCTCTTTCTATTGAAAGTAAAGCTATTGAAAGTAAAGCAGATGCTCTTTCTTCATCAGAAACGAAGATCGGCATCTCCATTAGCAAAAAAGTTAGTAAAAAAGCTGTAGTTCGTAATCGGCTCAAAAGGCAAATAAAAAGCGTAGTTAGAACTAATCTACCGTGGATTAGATCTGGTTGGAAAATCGTGATTGTGGTCAAACCAAAAGCAATAGAATGCAAATATGAACATTTTTTGCGAGAATTAGAAGAGTTATTAAAACAAACAAAAATAATCAATGGGTATTAAAGAAGAGGTTTATTACGAAGGCGGTCCCCATGTGGGGGATTTGATTTTTAATATATTATTAGCGTTTACAGTAATCTGTATTCCATTGACAGTCGGTGCAATTGTGCGAGCTTTATGGCTACGCTATCGTATTACAGATAGACGTATTTGCGTAATTGGTGGCTGGAGAGGTACACAAAGAACAGATATTATTTATTCGGAAGTAATTAAAATAGTTAAAGTTCCTAGAGGAGTTGGTTTATGGGGAGATTTAGTGATAACCCTAAGAGACAAAAGTCGTTTAGAAATGCGCGCGGTTCCTCAATTTCGAGACATCTACGACTATATATCAGAAAAGGCAGCAGCCAAGACAGGTAGACCTCTAGAAGCAATTCAAGTTAACTAGCTGCACAGATAGTAAATTCAGTAAATTACAGTTTAGATCGGTTTTCCTCATGGGCGATCAATTAAACTGAGTTGAAAATTAACATTATTCTATAAAAAGGCTGGACAGATTAGAAAATGGATTTTGGTATCGGCTTTCTTTCCAACAACATCATGCTCCCCATCCTGGATTTTTTCTATGGACTTGTGCCGAGTTATGGTTTTGCGATTATTGCTTTGACGATTGTAATTCGTTTGGCGGTTGTTCCTCTCAGTGCGGGACAAATTCGTAATATGCGTAAAATGAAGATTGTTCAACCCCTGATGAAAGAGCGGCAAGAACAAATCAAGCAGAAGTATAAAAACGACCCAGAAAAACAGCGGGAAGAACAAACCAAGATAATGCAAGAGTTTGGTAATCCACTAGCGGGATGTTTGCCGCTGGTGTTACAAATGCCAATTTTGTTTGCTTTATTTGCTACTTTAAGAGGATCGCCATTTACCGATACCCCTTACGATATTAACGTTCAAATCTTACCTCAAGAACAAATTGAACGAGTTGCTCCCCAACCATTCGCAACCAAGCCAAAAAATATTTATATTGAGGATGGGGTTCACGATAAAATTGCAGCCATGTTACCTGGTGGTAATAAGCTAGCGGTAGGAGAGACTACCAAGGTAGAATTGCAAACACCAGAAGGTAAATCATTAAGTACTGTGCTCAAAGAATATCCCGAGAGCAACATTGAGCCTACTTTGGAAGTTACCAAAGGCTCTGAGAGACTAAAAATTAACGAAGACGGTACGATCACCGCTTTAGAGCCTGGGGATGCCACAGTTCAAATTTCAGTCCCTGGCATTGCTGCTAATACAGGATTTCTATTTATTGAAAAACTGGGTCGAGTTGGTGTTACGGATGAAAATGGCAACATCAACTTTGATATTTTAGCCATGGTCTTAATGTTTGGCGTAGGTATCTATGTCAACCAACAGATGAGTGGCGCGCAAAACTCTGGTGCCGCTGGAGATCAGCAACAAGCAATTAATAAGATTACGCCTTTATTGTTTAGTGGGATGTTTTTATTCTTTCCTCTCCCTGCGGGCGTATTAATGTACATTGTGGTAGCTAACTTTTTCCAAACTGGTCAGACATGGTTTCTGATGCGTGAACCTTTACCCGAGAATTTACAGAAAATTCTTGAGGAACAGGAAAAAACTGAAGCTACAAGCAACAGAGAAGCTTTACCCTTTGAACGCAAGCGTTCTAAAAAGAAAGAAAAAACTTCAGGTTAATAAATAACCCTTAACTATTGTGGAAAATCAATTAGGTCTAGGAAAAGAATGGTTACAACAGCTATTGACTTTGATGGGTTTAGCTGTTGAGGTCACAACAGAAGGATTTGAGACAGTGAATGACTCAGAATCGTTCTGGCTAAATATCGATGGTAGTGATTTGAGTTCAGAACAAAAGCAGCAGCTAATTGGTCGTAAAGGTGAGAGTATCGATGCAATTCAGTACCTTGCCAATACAATTCTCAACTTGGATACTGATTTGGCAGTGCAAAGCTCCTTTGTTGTCGAACTTGATGGCTACAGAGTTAGACGTAATCAAGAGTTGGCTATTTTGACTCAAGAAGCGATCGCCAAAGTAAAAGAAACTGGACAAGAAGTAGAGATATCAGACTTGTCTTCAGCGGAAAGGAAACAAATACATTCTCTATTGCAAGATGCTGAGGGCTTGGCAAGTGAAAGTCGTGGTCAAGAACCAGATAGAAGACTAGTAGTGAGACTTCAATAGTTATAGCTTCAGACAAATAAGCACGTCACTAAGTACTGCGTCAATATCAAGAAACCCATGGAAGCAATATATATCCCTCATCTGCTCAAAGCATCAAAACGGACAGCAGAAATTATTGTTGATGATACTATTACTGGTCTAGATACTTTAATTCCCGTAAAGGGAGTAGTGATGGTGCGTCACGGAGGCAATTTTTTAGAGGTAACTTCTCAAGCAGAAACAATTATCACTTTAGTTTGCGATCGCTGTCTCCAGCATTACAATCATCGTTTAGTGATCGACATTTCAGAATTGATTTGGCTCGAATCTGAGTTGCAAGATAGCGAAGATATTCCCTCAGAAAGAGAGGTTTCAATGGAGGACTTATCGGAAACTCTTGCTCCTAATGGACATTTCGATCCTGAAAACTGGCTTTTTGAACAACTATCATTGGCTTTACCCTTAAGAAAAGTCTGTGGTACAAATTGTCCAGGAGCTAATATTAAACCTACTGTAGAAGATAATTATACTGATAGTCGTTGGTCTTCTTTAGCAGCCCTAAAAGAGCAATTAAACAGTAGTCTAGATTAACTTTTGGCATTAGGTTATTCAAAGTTATTCTGCTGATTAGTTTTTTCAACTAAAATTCCCCGCAGATGATCAATCTGAAAAAAATAGTTCCAGCAATAAGCAAGAGTGACTATGACTCTTGCTTATTGCTTTTATGTAGACTGTTAAAACTATATTTAGAAATAATCTAATGACATTTTATAGATGGAAAATACCAATAATCGACTCATCAATATTAGTAGCTTTTATGCTGAATAAAATTAATTATGACTGACCCAATGTAGCTTTCTTATTTCATGCTGCTTGGGGTTCGAGCATTGTACCTAGTTGTTCTATACCCTTATGCAGATGTCTAGTGACAGTCATCGGACTAATGCCAATATGTTTGGCAGCTTCTTTGCGAGGTAAATCCCAGAGAAACACGCATTCAATTGCCGCTTTAGTTTTGTCTTCCAACTGATTCATTGCTCTTTGTAGTTGCAGTTTATCTTCTTCTAATCTACGCTGCTTTTGATAATTAGGATCGGCGATCGTATCACCAAATGTAATTGAAGAATCCAGAGAATTATTGACTATGGCATCCAAGCTAATTGGTAAGCGATTTTGCAATGCTAGTTGGCACTCACTCCATTCATCTAGAGGAATACCTAAGCCAGCAGCTAATTCATTATCTTTAGGCAAACGCCCTAGTTTCTCAATCAGATCCTTGCGTAGCTTTTTGCCTCTAGTATAAAGTTCTTGCCATCTACGAGGAATCCGCATCATGCTACCTTTATCTCTCAAGTAATGTAGCATTTCTCCCCGAATATAAGGAATTGCAAAGGAACTAAATGCCGAACCCTGTTGCGGATCGAAACGTTCAATTGCTCTAATTAAACCTAAATAGCCAATTTGTTCCAAATCTTCATAAGGTTCTGCACATTTGCGACAGATTTGATGAGCTACTTTTCTTACTAAACCAGCATTTAACTCAACTAATTTATTACGCAATTTTAAGGAAGGGTTGCGATGATAATTTTGTAAAAAATTCATGCAACGATAACTAAGAGTTTGAGTAGCCATAAAACATAAAAATAAAAGTTTTTCGGGATCAACAATCTATTTATGCGAATCTAAATCTCATTTTCTGATGAGAAAAAAAACTACACCATAGTTGTTTTACGGAAAAACTTAATCAAGCTTTTTATTTCTCCGAGCAAACACGCATGATAAACTTAGTCGTTTTGTCAAAAAATTAAGTTAATAAACTATTTATTTTAAATGCAATAAATGTACTAGTTTCTGAGTAAAATAACCGATAGTTATAGGATGTATTCATAAGATAATTTAATTATTTTCTTAGTGAAATTGCCTATCTTTATAGCAGCAAATATATTAAAGAAAAAACTATCTATAGCAAGGGTAATTTCAAACAAAAACAGGAATAGAATTGGCTATTCCTGAATGAGCATAATACATAATTTAAAATCTAGCTATAGCTATAGTTTGTTTAACTCTTCGGCAAGAATTTTTATAGTTAAGTGGATTTGTTCGACTGTATGATTACAGGTAATAAAAAATCGTAATCGCGCACCATTTTGAGGTACAGAAGGATAAATCATAAATGGAACATTGATTCCCCGCTTAAACAAATTTTGAGATAGTTGAATAGATTTGAGAGAGTCCCCCACGATAATCGGAATCACTGGTGAATCTTTGCTCATTCCCGTATCCAAACCTTGTTCTTTAGCTAATTTTAAAAACAATTTAGCTCTGGCTTGGAGAATAGTGGCTCTTTGTGGCTCTAGCTTAAGAACACGAACCGCAGCTAATGATGCTGCTGCATTGGGCGGAGACATCCCAACGCTAAACACAAAACCAGGGGCAGTGTATTTTAAATATTCAACTAAAGCTGAAGATCCAGCAATATAACCTCCACAGCTAGCAAAAGACTTGCTCAGCGTACCCATCCACAGATCAATATCATTAGGATTGATATCATAATATTCACTGATACCGCGACCAGTTTTGCCAATCGTGCCGATAGAATGGGCTTCATCCACCATTAAAAAGGTTTTGTACTTCTGTTTAAGCTTAATAACAGGGGGTAAATTTGCCACATCACCATCAGTGCTATAAACTCCTTCAATCGCAATTAAAACTCGCTGATAACGGTGACGGCGATCGCTCAGAATTTTTTCCAAGGCTTCAAGATCATTATGAGGAAAAGCCACTAAACTTGCTCCAGAAAGAAAACATCCCTGAAGAATACTGTTGTGGCTTAAAGAATCATAAATAACCAAATCATCGTTACCAAACAAATGACCGATTGTGGTGACGTTAGTAGCATGACCACCAACCATAATGATGCTGTCTTCTACACCAATAAAGTCGGCGATTTCTCGTTCTAATTCTCGATGAAGAGGTTTTTCTCCTGAGATTAAACGACTAGCACAGGCAGAAGTGCCATAAAGCTCGATGGCATCCTTGGCAGCTTGAGCTACTTGAGGATCGCCACACATCCCAATATAGTTGTAGGTAGCAAAATTAATTAATTCACGACCATTAATGGTGGTGCGGTCATTGACTATAGTTTCTTGAGGAACAAAAAATGGATTGCCATTACCGAGATTTTTAACTTGTTCTTGTTGAGCTACTAGTTTTTTATATTCAGGAAATTCGGCAAATTTATAGTTTTCTAAAGGTATTTCTGAGGGACAATCTTGAGCGAGATTAATTTGAGATAAATCCGTAATTGTCTCAGCAGAATTAAGATCTACATGAGAATTAGAATTAGCTTGTATTTGAGTTAAATTACCATAACCTAGATATTGAGCTAAAGCTTCAATATTTTGATAATCCCAGAGTAAGGTAGGTGGCAGACGACAACCGAGAAAGTCTTCTAAATCTCCAGACAGGTTGATTGCTTCAGCTGATTCCAAACCATATTCTTCAAAATCTTGTCCAACATCAATTTGATTTGGCTCAACCTCTAGTAATTCTGCTAGTTTATCAATTAACCAACCCTGTATCGCTTCGGCTTTAGAAGCAGCATTAAGAGCAGTCGTTTGACCATTTCTGTTAACAGGCAGGTTTTTACTTTCTTTGCCATTTAAAGTTTCATTGAATAGTGTCATTATTTACTCCTACACCACTTAATTAAGAATTCACTGAGGAAAATTTGGTTCCCACCAGAGAATGAATATTCTTCACTTCGTTGATTTTCTGGTCTAGCCGACACCTTCTAAACCAGAACGATCACACTCGATGGTTATTTTGCCACGAACCCCCACCAAAATACCAGAGTATTCGGCAGGGGTCAGTTTAATTCGTTTAGTTAGTAATATTAATATAATGGCGACCTTACCTTCTGTTATCAACATCCAGATCTATAGATTAATAGATCGAATTTATAACAAACCAGTGGAGATCGCCAGTAATTAGGGAAAATATCTAGAAAATTTAGCTAGCTATATACTCTCTAACGTAACTGCGACGTCTTCTGAGTAGTGCTAGAGCCTGATGTTCTAACTGACGTACCCGTTCGCGACTCAGGCTCATTCTTTGACCAATCTTAGCCAAAGACAACTCTTTGCCATCATCTAAACCAAAGCGTAAAGAAATAACTTCTTGTTGTTGGGGAGATAAATCCGCCATCAAATTGTATAAATCGTTACGCAATAGCTGCTGAGTTGCATAGTGGTCAGGAGAAAGTCCATCGTCTTCGAGCAATTCTGATAACTCAGTATCCTGATTGTCGCCGACTCGAACGTCTAGAGATATTGGCTGACGGGCAATACTTAAGTACTCGCGAATTTGTTCGGTTTCCAAACCTAATTCTTGAGCAATTTCAGCTACTTCTGCACTACGTCCTAGCTGTTGAGCCAGTTCCCGTTGAGTTTTTTTAATTTTGTTGAGCTTTTCGGTAATGTGAATTGGCAAACGAATGGTACGCGCCTGTTGGGCGATCGCTCTGGTGATAGCTTGACGAATCCACCAGTAAGCATAAGTAGAAAACTTATAACCTCTAGTGGGATCAAATTTTTCGACACCTCGCTCTAGACCAAGGCTACCTTCTTGAATTAGATCGAGAAATTCCATATTGCGCTTTTGGTATTTTTTGGCGATCGCCACTACCAAGCGCAAATTTGCCTCGATCATTTTTTTCTTAGCTCTTTGACCTTCTCTAATAATCCTGTTAAGTTCAATTTCACTCATTTGGGCAGTTTTTGCCCACTCCTTCAGGCTGAGTGTAGTCTCTAACTGACTCTCTAACTCTTCTTTTTTAGTTAACAGGATCATCATTTTCTGTACTTGCTTCCCATAGACAATTTCTTGTTCGTGGGTTAACAAGGGTACCCGACCAATTTCATGCAGATAAGTTCTCACCATATCCGCTGAGTAGTTTCTTTTAGGGGTTGTTTTTTTGATGTTGGCTTTAGGCATCTATACAGTTATGACTCCTTATAAACTTCAAAAGTCAGCGATACTTCTTAATTTCTAATTTGAATCCGACTGTGTGTTTAGACGTTTAGTCTGGGATAAAGGTTCAATTAGTTTTTTGGGGGTTAAGCTACCCATAGTTCAATACCCTAAAGCAATGTTTAATTGCCTAAGACAGCATTGCTACTTACTTATATGATGAACCAAAAGCAATTATGCAAAAACCTATTTATCAGGTGGATTGCCGAACTTTTAAGGTCGTATTCGATAGCTTTAAGATCTCTGGTTTAGCTGAAGAGTAGCCAACTAAAAGCTGAGAAATAGCTAAATTTTTGGCAGTTAAGCGCTCGCTACGCGAAATACCTGTGCCAAGATGGTGCTGTGGTGAATGACTTGCTTTTGGTAAATGAAATTTCTTTATCGTCTGTTTTGGCTTGGCTACAGAATACAACAGTGGCTACTAAAACGTTTTACTCCTGCTGGGTGGGCTCTTTTAGCTTGTCTGATAGCGGCTATGGTTATTGGTTTAGATACGAAGCAAACTATGGCGTATCAAATTTTTACTTTTTTATTAGCGATTTTAATTATTGCAGTTATATATAGCTTTCATTTTCCTGAGCATTATGAAGTGCAGCGAAGTTTACCGCGATTTGCGACCGTTGGTTCTAAATTATTTTATCGAATTACGATTACTAGTCGCAGCCAGAAAAGACAGACGGGATTACTACTTATAGAAGCAATTGCCGATCCCAGATTTAGCTTAGTTGAGTTTGGGCGAATCATCAAATCTGCCAGTAAGCAAGGTTCGATTAATTCTTTAACCTTGATTTATCTTCATTGGTTAAAGGCGATCGCTCAAAAACAAAAGGCTCAGACGAAAGCGATCGCTTTACCCACCTTAAAATCGCAAAGTACAACGGAAATTAAAGGAGAAATCGCCCCCACGCATCGAGGCGCGATCCGCCTGGCAGGGATTAGTATTTTACGCCCCGATCCATTTAATTTATTTAATGCTACTAAAGCCATTAATTTACCTCAATCTTTATTGGTTTTACCCCAACGTTATCAGTTACCCATAATTGACCTACCAGGCTCAAGAATTGCACAATCGGGCAGCGTGAGTCTGGCTTTTTCTGTTGGCGACTCTGAAGAATTTGTGGCTCTGCGAGATTATCGTCCAGGAGATCCTCTACGTAAGATTCATTGGAAAAGCTGGGCAAAAACAGGCAAGCCCGTCGTTAGAGAAGAAAAAAACGAGTACTTTGTCCACCATGCGCTTATTTTGGATACTTTTTCAGCTCAGAGTCCAAGTGAAATTCTTGAAGAAGCCGTTTCCGTAGCAGCATCTTTTGCCTGGGATTTTCATACCCAAGAATCATTATTAGATTTAATGTTTGTCGGCTTAGAGTCCTATTGCTTTACTTCAGGAAGAGGTGTAGGCAGCAGCGAACAAATGCTAGAGATTTTGGCGGGAGTTACGGCTTGTCAGGATAAAACTTTTGATTACTTGACGGCTGCGGTAATTGAAAAAATATCAATGTTGAGTGGCTGTATTTGTATTTTGATTAATTGGGACGAAAAAAGAAGGAAATTGGTCGAACATCTCCAAGGGTTGAATCTACCGCTGCTCGTTTTGTTGCTCACTGAAGACGAGCAGGTTAGCAATTTAAATGTAGAAAATCTATACATCTTACCCATCAGCAAGATTCAAGCAGCGCTGATGAATATTCAAGCAAATTATTAGCTAAACATCTCATCCCTAAATTACTTAAGTTATTTAAATGAACCTCCCACCATTTTTGCTCGGCGTAACCATTTTATTTTGGGGTTGGCAAACAGGCTTTTGGATTGTTGCTATTCCCTTAGCGATCGCTTACGAAGGTTCACGATTGATAAACTGGCGGTGGAATTTAACTACGGCTGATTTCCGTACCTGTTCTCATTTTTGTACAGTATTGCTAGTAGGGATATTAATTTATCTATTGGTAAGCGATCGCTCTTTGCAGCTAATATTTAGTTTCTTTCAATGGCTACCGATAATTTGCGCGCCTTTGTTAATTGCTCAAGCCTACTCTACCAGCGATCGCGTCGATCTTCAGGCCCTGTTGTTCTTCCAAGAAAAAAGCGATCGACAACAGCTGTTTTTTCTTAACTTAACTTTTCCCTATTTCGCTATCTGTATCTTGGCTGCTAGTGCTGCTAATGTTCGGGACTCGTTTTTCTACGCTGTTGCTGTTAGTTTAATTGGTGCTGTTCTTATTTCCATTAGATCGAAAAGATTTTCTACTATAGTCTTCTTGGGTTTAATACTATTAGCGATCGCCCTAGGGCATATAGGACATATTGGACTACATCGTCTGCAAATATCCTTTGAACAAAACACATCTAGATTTTTCTACCGTTTTTATCGTCCTCAAAGCGATCCCAATCAGGTTAGTACTGCTATCGGCGATCTTGGCTCAGTCAAACAGGCAAATAAAATTATTTTGCGCCTTAAACCGACACTTCCACAAACTGCACCAAGTTTAATTCGACGAGCTACCTACAATAAATATTCTTCAGGGTTTTGGGGAGCGACTCAGGCAAAATTTACGCCCATCAAACTAGGACAAGTAGCAAATACCTGGATTCTCAATCAGAAATCTTCCCAGGAGAGAGAAGTAACTATTAGTGAAAATCTAGCTGATAGTCAAGGTTTAATTAAGCTTCCTGATGGTAGTTTTCAAATAACTCAACTACCCGCAGCAAAAATTGAGCAAAACCAATATGGTACGGTGCAGGTGATGGCTGAATCGACTTTGTTGTCTTATCGGGTGCAGTACGATCCTCACTTGTCTGTAGATAGTCCTCCTACAGCAGAGGATTTACAAATAATCGACCAAGAGCAACCAGCGATCGCGACTATCATCAGCGATTTAGAACTAAGAGATAAATCACCCCAGGAAGTCTTAAACATCGTTAAGCGGTTTTTTAGCCAGGAGTTTAACTATTCTTTGGAATTAACACGACGGCGTAGGGATCAAACTCCGTTGTCTGAATTTCTCTTGCGTCATCGTTCAGGACACTGTGAATATTTTGCGACTGCTACTACCTTGTTATTGCGAGGTGTCGGCATTCCGACTCGCTACGCCGTTGGTTATTCTGTTCATGAATTAAGTTCTTTAGAGAACCAGTACATTGTACGCGATCGCCATGCTCATGCTTGGACGCAAGTATATCTTGATGGTAAATGGCAGGCTTTTGATACTACTCCTGCTTCCTGGGTGGCGATCGAAGATAGTGCGGCCTCAAATTGGCAATACCTACAAGACTTGGGATCACTAATCTGGTTCAAATTCTCCCAAATGCTCGCCATAATTGGCAATATGGGCAAACTTAAATATTTGTGGTGGTTTACCTTTCCCTTGGTGTTTATTTTGGTTCGGCAATTTACCCGCCAGGGACACAATAGACAATTAACCGCCTTGAGAATTAAACCACCAGAATCTGCCGAATTGGCTATCGGTGAAGACTCAGAGATTTATCTAATCGAACAGGAATTAAACAAACTAGGGCTGACTCGCGATCGCGCTGAAACTTGGCAAGGTTGGCTAAAACGACTACAAAATCAAAATATATTCGAGAATTCAGCTATATTTGATGAGCTAGAGCGGATTATTCAAATGCACTATCGCTATCGTTTTGATCCCCAAGGTCTTAGCGTCGAAGCTAGGGGAGAATTGCGCTTGGCTTGCTTAGTTTGGCTAGAGAATTATCGGTCAAAAATTACTCAATAATCTAATAGCGTTGCTGAATCAGTATCTAAAATGCCAGAAAATTTAGTTAGCAGCACCTGTTTAAAAAGCCAAAAGCTTATAGTTCATGCTTTGAGTCAACGACATCTAAATTGTGATCTGAATCAAATCTTGAAATTGATTGTTCAGTTATACTTATATGTTGCCCAAAAAAATAGAAGTTATAATATCTTAATACTAGGGTTAATGACCGTTTAAATTTTATAGCCAGTCGCAACAGTAGTAAATGGAAGCGAAGCTTGGTTTGATAATAACGGAAAATGTACCTCAAACCAATAATTAAGAGGAATAATAAAATGCTCACCCTTTCATTGGTGACTCTATTTGTTGCAGCGATCGCACTATACATCAGTTCTAGAATCGATGACGATGTTTTCCAAGCTGCGATGCGGTTTACCTCTGTAGCCTTTTCTCTGGTAACTCTATTTTGCGCTCCTTGGGTACTCAAATTATGCTTAGTTGCGATACCTTTGGTCATTAGTTTGAATTCTTTATCAACTGAGAATCTTTAGTCAAACAAAGTAAGTTTTCTGCTCACTAGTTTAAGAAAACAGCTATCAAATATTTTAAATCAAATCTTGTTGCAGACATCTGGCAGCAATCTCTGATAATATTGCAAGGGATCAGTTATAAAACTATTTATTTTTAAGCATGAGTTTACTATTTGCAGTAGCAGGAGCATTCCCTACTTATTTCGTTGCAGTTTACGTAGTTGGTTTTTTAGCTGCTGTAACTATAGGCTCAATTGCTTGGTATAATTCTAAACGCCCTGCGGGTTGGGAAAACATGGAGCGTCCTGATATTGTGCCAAAAGTAAATGCCCAAAACGATTCTGAAGCAGATAGCTAGTACCGCTATGGGGGAGTCAAGAGTCAGAAGTAGTTAATATTAAGGCTTGTAGGTTTTTTAAATGCTTGCTTTACTTACGCTTACGACTGCTAGACTGTTTAGCCAGATCACAGCTCAAATATAGCTGCTGGTCATGTTTACCAGATAATTGAGAATAGACTGCTTTGTCAGAACAACTTTGATTTTTGTCTAATGAGGTGCAAGATCTGAGTCTAACTGAAAAAGCTGACAAAAAAAGAGGCAATCTAATTAAAGATTTACCTCAAGACATAAGCTAATTTATTACCTGTTTCAATTTTTGGGTAGAAAAACTGGCACTACATCATGCCCATGCCACCCATACCACCCATGCCGCCCATGCCACCCATGCCGCCAGGCATACCAGCAGGCGCAGCAGATTCTGGTTCGGGTTTCTCTACTACCAATGCTTCGGTAGTTAGAACCATTCCCGCAATGGAAGCGGCATTTTGTATTGCCGAACGAACTACCTTGGCAGGATCGATAATTCCCGCAGCAATCATGTCACCGAATTCATTAGTTAGGGCATTGTAACCAATGTTAAAATCGCTTTCTTTAACTTTTTCAACGATTACAGATCCTTCAACTCCCGCATTATTAGCTAGCTGGCATAATGGAGCTTCTAAAGCTTTGGCAAAGATAT
Organism: Pleurocapsa sp.; assembly: GCA_050330395.1. Lineage (GTDB taxonomy): Bacteria > Cyanobacteriota > Cyanobacteriia > Cyanobacteriales > Xenococcaceae > Waterburya. Next base: position 9,718 of record JBHJNW010000087.1, on the reverse strand, counting down.
CAGCAGCAACTTGTTCTTCTGCATCTTGCAACTGACTTTTAAAGTCTGCTAATTTCTTGGCTAAATAAATGAGAGTTGTACCGCCACCAGGAACAATGCCTTCGTCTACTGCTGCTTTGGTTGCATTGAGTGCATCCTCGATGCGCAATTTACGGTCTTTAAGTTCGGTTTCTGTGGCTGCACCAACTTTGATTACTGCCACTCCCCCTGCTAGTTTAGCGATACGTTCCTGTAGTTTTTCGCGATCGTAATCAGAATCAGTTTCCGCTAGCTGCTTGCGCAGTTGCTCAACTCGTTTAGCAATATCATCACTATTACCAGAACCAGAAACAATGGTTGTGTTTTCTTTATCAATAGTAATTTTATCGGCTGTTCCCAGCATATCTGTATCAACGCTGTCGAGGCTCAGACCTACTTCTTCTGAAATTACCTGACCACCTGTTAGGACAGCGATATCCTGTAACATCTGCTTACGGCGATCTCCAAATCCAGGTGCTTTGATCGCTGCTACATTCAAAACTCCTCTGGCTTTATTGACTACCAGAGTCGCTAAGGCTTCACCTTCTAAGTCTTCAGCAATGATCAGCAGAGGTTTGCCATCGCGAGCTACTTTTTCTAGTACAGGAACTAGATCGGCGATCGCGCTTATTTTCTTATCGGTAATCAAAATTAGCGCACCGTCAAATTCAACAATTTGTCGTTCTTGATCGGTCACAAAATAAGGAGAGATATATCCGCGATCAATTTGCATCCCTTCCACTACATCTAACTCAGTAGCCAAAGATTTGGATTCTTCTACGGTAATTACTCCATCTTTAGTAACTTTGTCCATCGCCAGAGCAATCATCTTGCCGACTTCTTCATCGTTACCTGAGGATATCGTAGCCACCTGAGCGATCGCCTCTCCAGCGACAGGTTTAGCTACTGAGGCTATTTCTTGAATTAAAAAAGCCGTTGCCTTATCTAAACCTTTTTTGAGAGCAACGGGATTAGCTCCTGCTGCTACGTTTTTTAAACCTTCTTTAATCAATGCCTGAGCAATAACTGTCGCAGTAGTTGTTCCATCACCAGCATTATCTTTGGTTTTGGATGCCACTTCTTGAATTAATCTGGCACCAGTATTCTCTAAAGGATCTTCTAACTCGATTTCTTTGGCAACGGTAATTCCATCATTGACAATTTGAGGCGCGCCAAACTGCTTTTCTAACAAGACATTACGACCTTTAGGGCCGAGAGTAATCTTAACAGCATCAGCCAGAGCATTGACTCCTCTTTCTAATGCCCGTCTTGATTCTTCATTAAACGAAACAATCTTCGCCATAGGATTTTCTTTTCCGTTTCGCTACATATTCCATTTGCAAATTTAGCACTCTTCGGTGGCGAGTGCTAAACAACATTATCTAAATTTTTCAATTGGTTAGTCTTGTAGGGATTACCGAAATGTACTAGCGCAGCTATGGTTAAATTCAAAATCAAACTCAAAACAGTCGTAAGGGGCAAGATTTAAACTATTTTTTGTTCTAATTGTTCTAACTAGATAAACAGGTTACCCATAATAAAGCTTTTTGAAAATCAAGCAGATAATTTGGTCTGAATTCGCTGACATTTCTCCTTTGAGTTTAATTTTAGCTTCAATTTCAATATTTAGTTGAGAACTAACATACCAATACCGACAATAAAAAAGATAGTGCTAAGAAAAATTACAAAATAACGCACAGAATTAATTTGATGCTCTAATTTTTTAATTGCTTGTTTAGTTCCAGCAAATAAGGTATTAATATATCTTTGCTGCTCAAGGTTGCGATTATCAATCTGCATTTCTATTTTTTTAATATCTGGTGTAGTGTTATTTAATTGCTGATTAGCTACTTCTATTCCAGTTTTTAATTGATTGCTGACCTGATGTTGAAAGTTTTCTAATCCTTGACGAAAATCTTGTTTTAAGCTCAATATTTGCAGCCCTAATTCCTGATACATTGCTTTTCTGGCAGCCTCGTTTTGAGCAATAATTTTTTTTTCCAATTCAATCATTGACTGGGCATAATTATTTTCCAAGTTAGATAAATTATCGCTAGCTTGTTCTCTTTCCTTAATTAGATGGGAAAGCAGTTTTTCAAATAATCCTGGACCTAATTGAAAATAGCCTCGTTGAACAGCACGAATTGTATCGATAATTTCTTGAGAAGAAGTGTTTTTAAGCAAATAACCTCTCGCCCCAGATTCAACTGCGGAGTTAATATTGTTCTCATCATCATGACTGCTAAGAATTATTACTTTAGTTTCGGGAAACCGCTGACGAAGTATTTTGGTAACAGTTAAACCGTTCATTTTAGGCATTTCTAAATCGACAATAGTAATGTCGACTTTTGCTCGTTCTAAAAACTCAATAGCTTCTTGTCCATTCGTAGCCTTCCCTACCACTTCTAAATCTGATTCAGTTTCTAAGATTGCCTGTAGAGCTTGCCTGGTAAAGTTTTGGTCATCTACTACTAGTATCTTAATCACAAATATCTCCTCAAATTAAACAGTTCAATATAAAGCAATAAAAATATATTTATTCTCAACAATAATAAAGTAAAAGGTAAATACCAATTATTGATTATAGTTTTGACTAATGTCGGTTGCCGCTATTGTAATACGACATTGGTTTTGCTGAAAAGTATGAACAATTGCTAAAAACTTACCAGAAAATAGTATCGATCATTATCATATTGATGGCTCAAAGATAGCATAGCTCAATGTTTTATTGAATACATAAGCTTTTATTAGGTAAACATTGACAACTAAAATTTTGCCTAACTCCTAACTGTTAAATTCAATGGCAAGATTTACAAGCCGATCGCCTAAACTTCTAAAATAACTTTCAAATAAACAATAATATCCGTCGAGTAGACAATAGGAAATTACTAAAAAATGCCTTAAACTGCCTTAAAATTGCAGCTTACCAAACAATTATGGAAAATTATTGGCTAAGATTGTTTAATTATTGTCATTGGGCTATTGTCCACAAACATCTATTGAGTACATTATCAAAATAAATACTAGTAGCATATATGTTCAATTGACACATAAAGTGACATCTTACAGAAATTTACAGATTTCGACTTTGGTATCTAGTCTGGCTGAGCAAAACTATTCAAGATCAAAATTCAACAAATTATGTTTAGTCTATATTCAAGCTGACAAATAAATCAGCTAGTTAGCTGGCTGCAATTCTCAAATCATCAAAGATCGGCAGTTTAACTAAACTCTACTAATCTGTAGATTACGCGATTGCGACCTTTAAGTTTAGCCTCATACAAAGCATCGTCAGCAGTGGAAATTAATGTATGAGGGGAGGTTCGGGTATCTGGAGTGGGAATAATACTAGAAACTCCCAGACTTAAACTAACTATGTTGCTAACTTCTGATGAGACATGAGGTATTTTTAGATCCTGAATTTGTTGATGTATATCTTCTGCCACTTTAATTGCTCCTTGTGCTTCCGTATGGGGCAAGATAATGGCAAACTCTTCTCCACCATAACGAAATGCTACATCAGCAGGTCGTTTGACAGCTCGTTCAATTCCTTTGGCTACTTCATACAAACAGTTGTCTCCTGCTTGGTGTCCATAAGTGTCATTGTAGGCTTTGAAGTAATCTACATCACATAATATTAAAGATAAATATTCTTTATCTCTAGCGCATCGCGACCACTCTTGAGTAATATATTCATCAAACCGACGGCGATTAGCTATTTGAGTCAGGCTATCGATATTTGCTTGATAAGTGAGGCGCTGATTAGCTTTTTGAAGGGTTATTTCTGTCTGTTTGCGATCGCTGATATCACGAAACGTCATGGCAAAACCATCACCCAGCTTCACCGCTACAATATGAAACCAGGCTTTAAATGAAAAAGAATTATATTCATATTCTTGTTCAAGTACGGTGCAGGTTTCTACTACCTGAACAAATGATTCAAATAAGCCATCAAACAAATGACCAGAATAACCTTCGACAAACAAGCGTTTTCCTTTTAGGGTTTCAATTGTCCCACCGACGGTCATTGCTGCTACAGGATTAGCAATTAACCAGCGAAAATCAATAATTTCTCCTTGGCGATCGCGAATTGCCTCAAAGGCAGCGACTCCATCCAAAGAGCTGTTTAATACCCCTGTTAATAACGCACGGGATTTATTTAATTCTATTTCGGTAATTTTTCGCTCTGCTATTTGCTCACTAAGTACTTGCTGATATTTTTGCTGCTGCTGGAGCAGCGATAGTTGTGCTTTAACCCGAAACACAACTTCTTCGACAAAGAAAGGCTTGGTAATGTAGTCAACTCCTCCCACTTTGAAGGCTTCGATCTTATCAAATTCTGAATCTAAACCGCTTAAAAAGATAATCGGTATATGTCTCGTCTTTTCTGCCGATTTTAGGTGACGACAGACTTGATAGCCATCCATCTCAGGGATCATAATATCAAGCAGTATCAAGTCTGGACATTCTCTTTTTATGATCGACAAAGCCATCTGACCATCAGTAGCGCAATCAACCCGATAACCTTGCTCTCTCAACAAGGATGATAAGAGCCTGACGTTTTCTGGTAAGTCATCTACAATTAATATTTGTTCTTGTAGTCTCTCTTTATACTTTGTATTCATCTACCACTATTGGGTAATGAGCAATGGTTAGAGTAGATAATTTCCAACTGTTGCCGTAGCTTGAAAAAGTAGTCACAGCTAATAAGTAGCCTTAAGACTACAGATAATATTTGGATTAAGGGGACTGCAATTTTGAATATATTTAACACACTTTAAATGCAATATCTTAAATATTCAAAAGCTGAATAAATGGTTTTTTAATTAATAGTTAAAATTCGGAATATACTTGAACTTATGGTTACCTACAACTATGTTTTTATAGCAGTACAACCTCGCTCTTGAATTAGCTAACTTTTAGTTTGATAAATTATTAAACTGAGAACCCTACTTGATCACAAGCATTATGATTGAGCATAAATTGTAATATTTACTAAATTATATATCAGTTATACCATCTATTTTTCTAGACGCAAACAATCAGATTTAAGCCTAAGATAACTGCCAGCGTAATTATTTGATATTTACGTATATTCTCTGATAAATTCGGATAATAGCTATTTTTTAACTGGCAGAAAAGCAGTTGAATTTTAACCAAGAATATCTGGTCATATTCTCAAAGGAATGACTAGATATCCAGTATATCGACAGATTAATCGTAACTATGACATCAGCAATCACCTGAGATTGTCTACCTGTAATCAGTTTTAATTTAAGCTTTAATTAACGTTTCGCTTCAGTGCTAAAAATAAGCCCAACTTGAAGGGGGGTTAGACTTATTTATCTTCTTTATCTTCAAAATTCATCTGCCAAAACATAAAACATTATTATAAACATTGGCGCGAAGCAAACTTCTCGGCGATCGCCTGAGTTTCTTGCAGCATTTGGTGCCTGCTGTCGGTCACATTAGTATGAGTCAACGTGGGTACTAAGTTACGGGCTTGGAGTGCCATATGTAGCTGCAATTGTGCTACGTATTCGCTAATATCTTCACGAAATAATTCTGGCTCTTGATTTGTCGATTGAGTATCCAAGGCAATAAGCTCCTGCTGTTGTTACTTCCAGATCGGTTTACTTCCTTTCCAAAATTAACATGGTAACTATTCATTTTGTATAACTTTTGACAAATTTAAAATATTTTGCAATATTCTTTGTAAAGTAAATTTACTTTTGCCGAAGGTGAGCAAATTTCTGCTAGGCGTATCGCTTTGTTCTAACTTCAATCAACATTGCTTTGTTTAGCTGGGAATTTGATTCATTAGCTTTTTTTAGTCATCAGATAAAAAAACTTTAAGTTCTCAATATTGATTTTGTCACCGATTCCGCTACGATATTTATATAGACTAAAATCAATTAACTTTTTTTTACAATAGATTTTAATCTATTAAACTTTCATAATCAGACAAAATTAAAAATTTGTGTAATCTAATGGCGCACTGCATTTTGTTTCTCTTAGGACTAATAACTCTCTGGACTGGTTTAAAAATAGACGATCAAGTTCATCGACTAGCTTTAGCTTCTGCTGGTGTTGTTGCTTTAAGTTGGGGGTATTTTGCTAGTCCCTTGTTATTTCAATGTCTAAGTGGAATTTTAATTTTGGGTGTTTACCAAATTTACATTTTGATGGTTGAGTCATCTCTATGATTGTCTCACTTAACATAGTTTTTAGTGTTTTGTCAAGATTTAAAGTTTAAAACATAGTAAAATCTACCAAGATCACATTTAAGACCTTTACCATGACAATTACGAATAGGATTCACTTTAGAAACGTAAAAGGCGATATTTTTGGTGGTGTCACTGCTGCGGTGATCGCCTTACCAATGGCTTTAACCTTCGGGGTTGCTTCGGGTGCAGGGGCTTCAGCGGGGCTTTGGGGTGCGATTCTAGTCGGCTTTTTCGCGGCACTGTTTGGCGGTACTCCCACGCTAATATCGGAGCCAACAGGACCAATGACAGTTGTGATGACGGCAGTAATTGCCTCACTTACGGCAGCTAATCCCGAACAAGGTTTAGCAATGGCATTTACCGTGGTCATGTTGGCAGGAATTTTCCAAATTATTTTTGGTTTTTTAAAGTTAGGGAGATATGTTACCCTAATGCCCTATACGGTTATCTCTGGCTTTATGTCAGGGATTGGGGTAATCCTAATTATTTTGCAGACTGCGCCATTTTTAGGGCAAGCTAGTCCCAAAGGAGGTGTCGTGGGCATCATTCAAAATCTGCCCCAACTGATAGCAGGGATTAATCCAATAGAGACTCTCCTAGCGGCTTTAACTGTTGCCATTCTTTTCTTTTACCCTGCTAAGTTAAAGAAAATTGTTCCTCCCCAGTTAGTGGCGTTAATTGTGGGAACTTTAGTTGCCATTTTCTTTTTTGCCAACGCTGATATACGGACTATTGGCGAGATTTCTGTTGGGTTACCAAAATTACAGTTGCCTACCTTTACTGCTGCCCAATCGCGAACTATGTTGGTCAATGGCTTGGTCTTAGGTATGTTGGGCTGTATTGATGCTTTGCTTACTTCTTTAGTTGCTGATAGTATTACTCGTACCGAACATGACTCTAATAAAGAATTAATTGGTCAAGGTATTGGTAATGTAATGGCTGGTTTATTCGGTGGTATTGCTGGCGCTGGCGCAACCATGGGTACAGTAGTGAATATTCAAGCTGGTGGTAGAACTGCTTTATCTGGTTTAACCCGCGCTTTAATTCTACTGGTAGTAGTTTTAGGCTTGAGTCAGTATCTGACAGGTATTCCTAGCGCAGTATTAGCAGGTATTGCTTTTAAGGTAGGTGTCGACATTGTTGACTGGGGTTTTCTCAAGCGGGCGCACAAAATCTCTCCTAAAGCAGCAATTATCATGTATGGTGTAATTGCCTTGACTGTTTTTGTGGATTTAATGATCGCTGTAGGTGTTGGGGTATTTGTAGCTAATATTTTAACTATCGAACGTCTTTCCAACCATCGTGCCGAAAAAGTAAAAGCTATCACCTATGACGATGAAGAAATTGAGCTTAACCCAGAAGAGAAGGAGTTATTAGAAAGAGCAAATGGTCGTGTACTTTTATTTTATCTAAGTGGTCCGATGATTTTTGGGGTAGCTAAAGCAATCTCGCGGGAACATAACTTGATGAATGATTATCAAGCATTGGTTTTAGATTTATCAGAAGTACCAATTTTAGGTGTAACTTCCTCTTTAGCATTAGAAAACGCGATCGCCGAAGCAATTGAAAAAGGTCGTCAAGTATTCATCGTTGGTTTACAAGGTCAAGCCGAAAAACGTCTCAGAAAAATGGGTGTAATGGCAACAATACCTACTCAAAACATAGTAAGCGATCGCGTAGATGCTCTCAGACAAGCAGTCAATTATGTTGACGCTCATGTTGTTGATTTTAGTAGCGACACAATCAATTCCCAAGCCATTGGCTAGTTTTCCGCTATTAGCTTTTAGCTGAGCGATTTTTTACAAGTAAAAGTTGATAGCTCAGTTTAATAATTCTTTCACTAAGTAAAAAATAATTATGATGCACCTAGAATCAATATTTAATCCTGAATTAGCTTCGAGTCTGGTATCTTTTGAGCCACTGTTAGCAACCGCACCGGATTCTGAAGCCGCGCCCATGGTTTTAGCTGGTGTCTTGTTAAGTCTCATCTTTATCTATCTAGCGAGCAAATTAGGGGGGGAACTTTCTAAATTAGTTGATTTACCTCCCGTCTTAGGTGAATTAGTGGCTGGTGTTGTAGTCGGAGTTTCGGCACTGCATCTATTAGTATTTCCCGAAGCGGGTGCAGTTGCTAGCGATTCAGTTGTCATGACCATCTTGCAAAAAATTGCGGGTTTAAATCCTGAAAACATTGGAGAGGTGTTTGCATCTTCTAGTGAAGTTATCTCTGTCTTAGCTGAACTGGGGGTAATTATTCTTTTATTTGAAATTGGTTTAGAATCGGATTTAAGAGAATTACAAAAAGTTGGATCGAAAGCGGCCATTGTGGCAGTTGTTGGCGTTGTTGCTCCTTTTGTCGCTGGTACAGCAGGATTAATGTTAATCTTTGGAATGCCAACTATTCCCGCCGTATTTGCGGGAGCAGCGTTGACTGCTACTAGTATTGGTATTACCTCCAAGGTGCTATCAGAGTTAGGACAGCTTAAATCTACAGAAGGTCAAATTATTGTCGGGGCAGCGGTGATTGATGATGTTCTCGGTATTATTGTTTTGGCTGTAGTAGCATCTTTGGCAAAAACCGGAGAAGTAGATGTTATTAATTTAATTTACTTAATTATTAGTGCTACGGCTTTTTTGTTAGGTTCGATCTTTTTGGGTAAATTCTTTAATCAAAGCTTTGTGGCGATCGCCGAAAAATTACAAACTAGAGGTAAGTTAGTCATTCCTGCTTTAATCTTTGCTTTATTAATGGCGTTTTTAGCTAACGCTATTCATTTAGAAGCAATTTTAGGTGCTTTTGCGGCTGGTTTAGTCTTAGATGAAACTGACAAACGTAAAGAGTTAGACCAACAGATAATTCCCATTGCTGACATTTTAGTACCCATCTTTTTTGTATCGGTAGGAGCAAGAGTCGATCTGAGCGTGCTTAATCCTGCTAGTGCTGATAATCGTCAAGGATTAGTGATTGCCGCTTTCTTGATTGTGGTTGCCATTATCGGCAAGGTTATTACTGGTTGGGCAGTCTTTGGTCAAGAGAAAGTAAATCGTTTAGCCATTGGTATTGGGATGATTCCTCGTGGTGAAGTGGGTTTGGTTTTTGCAGGTATTGGTGCAGCTAGTGGTGTTCTAGATAAACCTTTGCAAGCAGCCATTATTATTATGGTAATTCTAACGACTTTTGTTGCTCCTCCTTTATTGCGTTTTGCTTTTCAAGGAGAAGTAATAGAGAAGCCCGATTTAGCTACCACCAATAATCAATAATTGTAAGGTAGACAATGCCGTTTTTATCATTGAGTCATTGAAATAATTTTAGCAGGAACAATTTGTACTAATTGTACTTAAATTATCGAACCCGGGGAGCATCCCTCTTTTTGACTAAGCACAAATACTCAAACTGATGGATGTATTCAAATAAGCACAACGAAGCCTCAATATTTGGGACACGTTTTCTGAATTCCATTGTGCGCCAATGA
>JBHJNW010000086.1:0-71659 GCA_050330395.1 Pleurocapsa sp. | reverse complement strand
CATTGGCGCACAATGGAATTCAGAAAACGTGTCCCAAATATTGAGGCTTCGTTGTGCTTATTTGAATACATCCATCAGTTTGAGTATTTGTGCTTAGTCAAAAAGAGGGATGCTCCCGGTTGCCTTGAGCCAATTCACCTAATTTAGCAGGAAATTAATATTGCGGATTGCTCTCATGAGAACATTCTTGCTCCCAACATTTTTTAAATAAAGTAATTTGATACAAGTACCAAAAGTGCCTTACGTTCCAAACAGAGTATTGGTGACCAATCTGCTGATTAAAATATTGCCAAATCAAATTGGTGGTTAATTTTATTTTTCTATTCATCGACCAAGAGTCCTTTGTTAATAATTAAAAATGGCTTTTAAGTTTGGGGATCATCGCCAAAACCGAGCTAATACCAATTCTCAAAAGTAACTGGAGACTTAGTTAATCTAGATTGTTAATGCACAATTATTTCAGTGTTTCAATCCATCTAGCTAGTTTTGAAAAATGGTATAATCCAATCGACTAATTAAATTGTCTTCTATTATTAATTTGCCCAATTGAGTTAGATTCTCCTTGGTCGGAAATGCCTAAAATATATTTTTAAACAATAAACTATTAAGTATTCCTACGAATTGTCAAACTGAGTTATTTCTGTACATTTAAGCTAAACTTCTCGTTATATCCAGAGTAATTCGTCCGCTAAAATCAGGAATTGGTGCTGCGGGTTTTGACAGTTTGACCCGAACCTGTCTAACCTTTTCTAAACTTAAGAGCTGATCGGCGATCGCGCTAACTAGCTTTTCGACTAAATCAAACTTAGCGGTGGTAATTTGCTGCTTAACAATGGCGATCGCTTCTCGATAGTCTAAAGTGTCTTCTATATTGTCACTTTTGCCCGCAGGTACTAAATCGACCCATAAGATCAGATCTACCTCAAACCATTGTCCCAGTACTCGCTCTTCAGGTAAATAGCCCACATATCCGTAAGCTCGAATACCATTAACTTGAATTGAATCCATTACTGATTACTTATAAATCTTTGTGGGTAAATGGCTTGGCATCTGAACCTGTATAGCTAGCAGCAATATGACCATTGCCAGTCACTTTATATTTGTAGGTCACTAAACCTTCTAAGCCTACAGGGCCACGGGGAGGCATTTGCTGGGTACTTATGCCAACTTCTGCGCCAAATCCATAGCGGAAACCATCGGCAAAGCGAGTGGAACAATTATGGTAAACTCCCGCAGCGTCTACTTGGTTTTGGAAGATATCTGCCGTTTGACTGTCTTCGGTAACGATCGCCTCGGTATGTTTTGAGCCATATTGATTGATATGAGCGATCGCACTCTCGACAGAATCAACAATTTTGATAGCGAGGATTAAATCACTATATTCAGTTGTCCAGTCATGTTCTTTAGCTGGAGTAGCAGCGATAATTTTCCTGGTTGCTTCATCTCCTCGCAATTGCACTCCTGCTGTTGTTAGGGCATTAGCAATCTGAGGCAGAAACTCCTCGGCAATATCCTGATGTAATAATAATGTCTCGATCGCATTACAGGCTGCGGGATAGTGAGTTTTAGCATCAACGGTAATTTTAATTGCCTTATCTAGATCGGCTGCTTGATCTAAATAAAGATGACAAATACCATCGGCATGACCTAGTACAGGAATACGAGTATTGTCCTGCACGTAGCGGACAAAGGAATTTGAACCTCTAGGAATAATTAGATCTACATAGCGATCAAGTTCTAATAGCTGTTTAATTTCTTCTCTGGTAGTCAACAACTGTACCGCAGCGGGATTGACATTGGTAGACTCTAACGCCTGATGAATCACTTTAGTCAATGCCTGACAAGAGTTAATCGCTTCTGTGCCACCTTTGAGAATTACCCCGTTACCAGACTTAATCGCCAAACTGGTAATTTGAATTAGTGCCTCGGGACGCGCCTCAAAAATAATGCCCAATACTCCCAAGGGACAAGTAACTCGCTTTAAAATTAATCCTTGATCCAACTCGCGATGTATTTGGTTTACACCGACTGGATCGCTTAGTTTAGCTACATCTCGCACACTAGCGATCGCGGCTTGTAATTTAGATTCTCCTAACTTTAGTCTGGCAGATAGTGCAGGGGCAAGATTATTGGCTGCCGCTGCTTGAAGATCGGCTTCATTAGCAGCAATTAATTCGGTCTTAGCTGCTGCTAAAGCTTGTGCCACAGCTTCCAAGGCAGCATTTCTGTCTTCTATAGATAATACTGCTAGTTTTGCTGCTGCTGTGCGGGTTTGTTGAGCAATTTCGATTAAAGAGGGTGATGCTATTGGCGAGGCTACCATGATCGCTGCTAATTTATAGTACGAGTTGATGATGAATTGATGAAAAGTAAGCTTGATAGTAAATAGCTGTGGTGTTGCGTCCAACTTTAAATAGGACAATATAAGATTTAATCTCAAGAATATCAATAATTTTAACGGATGGAGTTAATCGAAGAGTAGAAATTTTGGCTAATCAATTAAATTCAAATAATGCTCTGTGGTTTAAGGCTTGAAGAGGTCTAGGGTTATGGCTGATCACCTTGAGAAAACGAACAATTTGTAATTCTAATACTGGTTGCTTTAAAACCAGCCAGGTAACGATCGCTTCTACCAGCAAAAATTTCAATAAATCTCTTCGCTTCATCAATCTAGATTATCTTTTTCATGGTTAAAATCTGAGCGACTTCTATAGCTGTTGCAGGTGCGAGTAAGACACCGTTACGATAGTGTGCCGTAGCTAGCAAAACATTACTATAGCCCGATAGATTTTCAATGATTGGGGCGGGAATGCCTTCAGGGCGAGGACGTTTACCTGACCAAGTTTCTAAGATAGTTGCGGTTTTTAACTGGGGGCAAAAAGCGATCGCACCCTGAATAACTTTCTTTAGTAATTCAGCATCAGCAATACTTTCTCCTGTTGCGGTGGGGAATTCTACCGTTGCACCCAGCCAATATGTTTGATCGCCTAAAGGTACGAGATGAATATCATTACCTGTAATTACGGGTTGAAAATCTGGTTTACCTAGACATCGATCTAGCTTTAATTTTATTGCCTGCCCTAATACAGGACGAATGGAAATTGTTTGTTGTAAAGACTGAGTGAGGGGAGTCGAACCCAAACCTGCGGCAATAATTAGTTGTTCAACTTCCATTTTGCCAATAGTGGTTGCTATTTGCTGACAGGTTGATAGTTCATGATCTGACCCAGTAGTAAAATCCTTTACCTCTACGCCAAAGTGAAACTTGACTCCGTTAGCTGTGGCAGCGGCAACCAAAGCCTGAGTAAGTTCAACAGGATTAATTTGTGCATCCTGAGGAGAATATACAGCACCAATAACCTGCTCATTTTCCAGATGAGGACATTGCTGACTAACGTAGGTGCGATCGCCTATTTCTAAACGCCAGCCTGACAAAGCACGAAATTCCTGTAGCTTTTGCCATTTTTCTAAATCATCGCCCGCAAACAACAGTTTAAAGATTCCCTGACGATTTACAGAAATATTCAGCCCTGTTTTGGCTTCAAGTTCAGAAATTAAAGTTGAATAGCGTTTCAAACTCGTAGCACGAAATCGCCAAGCCCTACCTTTTTTCTTGTGGCTAATTACCCCCATCAATACTCCTAAAGCTGCCCCAGTTGAACCAGAGGCTGGAGTATTTTTTTCAATGACGCTAATGTCTAATCCGGCACTCAGGCTAAGTTCGTAAGCGATCGCTGCACCGACAACCCCACAGCCAATAATGACAATTTTGCTCATCTTAATTTTTATCAACTTAATTATCAATTAAAAAAGGCTCGGCAGTGCCAAGCCTTGATCGCCTTTGGTTAGTGCCAATGTAGCTTAAGCATTATTATTAAAATCAGGAGTAATTTTATCTACGGTTTCTTTCAGTTCTACTTTTACTCCCTCAAACACATTTTCGGCATCTTTCATTGCTGCTTCAGCCTGGTTAATAGGTTCTGTAACTTCAGCCTTTGGTTCTTTAGTCTGAGGAATGAGGCTAGCGTAAGCGTCTAGATCGGACACAACCTCTTTATATTGATTGATTGCGACAGTGTAGTTTTTCTCATTGACGGCCGCATCAATATTTTCAAAATGCTTGAAGATATCTTTAGCTACATTTAAAGCCGGTTCTTGCTCATCAGGAAGTAATGCCTTGGATAAATAAGTCAAGTCTCTCCTAATCAAGCCGAGAGGACCATGTAGAAAAGAACTAGCATTAACCCAATCTTCATTGGCAATCGACTCACCCAGTTCAGGAATTCTCTGACGGGCTATGTCTAGAGGAATTCGATAGGTTTGAATTTTTTGTAATTTTTCGGGAGTATAAGTTGGTGGTGCAGAAGCGCTAGGCCCACCACAGCTAATTAAAAGGGTTGTAGCTAAAACTAATATTAAAGATAGAATAGGACGAAAAATTTTCATTTTACTCAAAATCGACTTTTTACTTTAATTCAATTTTCTCAGGAAACCTGCATCTTAAAAAATTTTACGGCGAAAAAATTGCACTATCTCGGTGGCGATGTCTGATGACCAGTGTTCTTGAGGATAATGTTTGGCTTGCGGTAATTCAATTAAAGTAATCTCTGAGTTAGCAGCAGCTAGCTTTTGGGCATCAGCAACGTCTAACCACTTGTCCCCTACACCCCAAATAATTAACGTGGGTTTTGCCCAATCTTTTAAACCAGCTTCAATTTCCTTGGTAGTTTGATCTAACTGTAGTTTTTTGGCGATCGCCATTAAAGAGCGACCAACATCTGAACTTTGTAAAAAAGGTTTACGCAAAACGTCTAAATCTTGATCGGCAACTACAAAGCCACTGCCTTTTTCGATCGTGCGATCAACCAACAGCGGATCTTGAGTCATCATGTCTCCTACCAAGGGCAAAGTAAACTGTTTCATCGACCAGGGGAGTTTAGCATTTTCGGAAATAGGAGTATTGAGAATAATTAAGCCAGCAATTTGATCAGAATTTTGCAAGGCATATTGTATCCCTACTGAACTTAAAAAACCTTGGACAACTAAATAAAAGTTTTTTAACTTTAAGGCATTAATTAATTCACCTAACTCGTGAATAAATGCTTCAGGAGTATAGGCAAAATCTCGCTGATTAGGTTTATCGGAAAATCCACAACCTAGCCAGTCTGGGGCAATACTAGGAATATTTGACTCGACCAAAAAAGACATTAATTTTTGCCAAGTGTAGCTATGGGAGGGTAGCCCGTGTAACAAAAGGATTGGAACGCGATTGGCTACGCCAGTCCGAAGGGCATCGCTTTTTATTTCTGTTTGGCGGTAAAACCATTGAAACTTGCCTACCTGGATTTTATCCGTTTTTATAGTCATTTATTTTTTATTGTGATTAACTCTCTGAGGAAGCATACCTTATAGAGCTAGTTCAACATCTCTTTTTTAATGTTTCGTCTTGACTATGTGCGATCGCCTCAAGGGGAAATAGAATGAAAAAAATAAACTAATATTGATTGATTAAATGACAGATAAAGATCAAAGAAATAAATAGTGAAGAAGATTTTACTTACAGGCGGTGGTTCTGCCGGACATATTACAGTCAATTTAGCTTTAATTCCTCTGTTGCTGGAATCTGGCTGGGAAATAATCTATATTGGCTCTTTTGAGGGCATTGAACGGGAGCTAATTCGTAATTTGACTGAGGTTACTTATTACCCAATTCCTACAGGTAAACTGCGACGCTACTTTGACTGGAAAAATTTTACTGATGTCTTTCGTGTGCTGACCGGCATAACTGAGGCATATAAAATTATTCGCCGTGAGCAACCAAAAATTGTTTTTTCTAAAGGTGGCTTTGTTTCTGTTCCTGTGGTGTTGGGTAGCAGATTGAATAATATACCAGTGATTACCCATGAGTCAGATTTAACACCAGGACTGGCAAACCGCATCAATATGAATTTTGCGCAGAAAATTTGCACGACTTTTCCTGAGACTTTACAGCATTTACCTAAAGGAAAAGGAGAATTTATTGGTGCAATAGTACGTCCAGAATTAAAATTAGGCGATCGCGCCCAAGGCAGAATTTTTTGTCAATTTGAGTCTAATAAGCCAGTTATTTTAGTTGCTGGTGGCAGTCTTGGTTCTATATATATTAATCAAACAGTACGTTCACTCCTCAATCAGTTGTTAGAAGAGTTTCAAATTGTTCATATTTGTGGCAAAGGCAATGTCGATCCAAGTTTAGAACGTCCAGACTATAAGCAATTTGAATATGTATCTAGTGAGCTTGCCGATTTGATGTGCTTAGCAGATGTGGTAATTTCTCGCGCTGGTTCTAATTTTATCTTTGAATTTTTAGCTTTGAAAAAACCGATGATTTTAATTCCTTTGCCGAAAAAATCTAGTCGTGGCGATCAAATTGATAATGCCAATATCTTTCAAAGACAGGGATTTGCCGAAGTTATTTTAGAAGAAAATTTAACTAAAGATAACCTGTTGACTATGATTCATAACCTTTATAACAATCGAGTAGACTATATCAAGAAAATGCAAAATTGGAGTAGCGATCGCTCTTTATCCAAGCTATTTCATTTAATTACTCAATAAATTAAGTTGTATTTAACTATCATTTTATGATTTTTGGAAGAGACTACAAACTAATTCCCCTGGGCTATTTGGTTTGAAGGGAATGGGGTATTTACCTTTACGGGTTAAAGTGCGATTACCTGAAGGGTATACTTCGCGATTGCGACAGTTATAAATCTCTTGCTCTATCTGTTTTTTGCCATCTATACTAACCTTGGCCCGATATTCCCAATAATTTTTGGCACTCCGTTCTAGCTTGAGAATACACACCTGCTGTCCATAGCGATCGCGACACATTGCCGCATTAGCTATCGGTGCAAACCCCAGCCAAAAAATTAGCAACCACAACAACCATCTATATCTCACTGTCTCAAACCATCTCTGTTAATAATTGATTACCTACTTCTTTCTCAAAGAGGGGGGCAACTCTAAAGGAATTTTGCCCATATTTCCTGTCCGAAAATCATACAGTACCTGACGGGCAACTCTTTCTTTGTCCCCTTTATAGAAGCGATCGCCAACTTCTTGAATAAATTCTTCTCCCGTGGTTTTGGCTGGATCGAAATCAAAATTAAACCGTGATTTTAAGGTCTTATCGTAACCTATTTCAATCAGTAAATCTACCGCACAAGCTGCTACAACCTGATTATCATAGGAAGCTTCACCAATATCTTCGCAAATAGCCAATTTTATCGCATCCTGCTGATTTTCTAACCGCCAGGGAATAACTCCAGGAGCATCCAGCAACTCAATTTCATCGGAAATTCTGACCCAGCGTAGCTGACGAGTTACACCTGCACGACGTTCGCTAACGACAATTTTTTTACCCACTAAGCGATTAATTAAAGCAGACTTACCCACGTTGGGAAAGCCAATTACTACTGCACGTACAGGACGAGGACGCATTCCGCGATCGCGCCGACGCTGATTCATCGCCACTCCTGTTTTCTGAGCAGCACTTTTAACTTCTTTAATTCCTTTTCCTTGTTTGGCGTTGGTGAAATATGGTTGTTTTTCTTGTGATTGAAACCATTGCCACCAATCCTTTTTAGCTGATTCAGAAATCATATCCATGCGATTTAAAACTGTGATTTTTGGCTTATTACCAATCCAGCTATCTATTTGAGGATGATGCGAAGCTAGAGGAATTCTAGCGTCAAGTATTTCTAAAACTACATCAACTTTTTTAAGCTGTTCTTTCAGTTGCCTTTCAGCTTTGGCAATATGACCTGGGTACCATTGAATTGGAGGAGCAGACATAAGTAAATCTTGTTTAATTAAATGTGAAATTGACTCGCAATTGGCTTTTATAGCACTACGCATTAAAGTTAGGACATTCTGCCAACTTGAAATCAGCTACCTGTAAACTTCTGATGTTATATGCTAAAGCTCTTAGCTTTAATTAAAAAACCCCATAGATTAATCTAAGGGGCTATCACAGTTTATGACGATCATTTTCGGTTAAGCGTAACTGATAAATGTAGCCGGCAAAATAAACCGATAAAGTATAAATTAATAGCTGAACTAAGTTTATAGATTAACATTTAGGGTCTGACAATATATTCAGACTCCAAGGGTTGAAGCTGACCAGTTTGAACTAAAGCTTGATGTATCATTGCTGCTACTTCGGCTCTAGTTGCGGGTTGGTTGGGCATAAGCGAATTTTGGGCAAACCCAGGACGATTAACAATTAATTCCGCTTCATAAGCAGCCGCTACCTGTTCTCTTGCCCAATCGGGTAGATTTTCACTACCATTAAGGTTTTGCAGAATTTGAGCAGCATCTTGAGATGGTTCTAAACCTAATCCTGTCGCGAGAGTAACTAGTACTTGATAGCGAGGAATATTTTCTAGAGGACGAAATGTGTTTTCAGAATAGCCCTGCATAAAACCAAGGCGAACTGCTTTATCGATATCAGCTGCAATTTCATTTCTATTGGTTACATCTTGAAACTGTTTAACCCCTTGAGTTTCAGCCTGCGTATCAAAAGCTCGGCTAATTAGAGTAGCCATACTAGCTCTAGTAATCAGCTTATTTGGTTCAAAAGTTTGATTGGTTGTTAAGGCGCGAACTAATTGGCGATCGCTCATTTGCTTGACAAACGGATAGACCCAGTCGTCAGAAGTAATATCCCTAGGCATTCCGCTTGATTCAGGAGCAGGTTGGGTTGGTTGAGCAGTTGGTTGTGGTTTTACTTGCCCGACAGTTTCTTCAGTTTGTGCTTCGTCAGTAGCGTCAAGGCTCTGCTCGGGATTAGGTTGCAATCCTGGTATTGCAATTCCTGGCAGAGGAACTAATCTTGCTCCCGAATCAAAGCGATAAGATTCTCGTTCGGTGGGAGCTAAATTAAGTGCTTGCGATGGAGGAACATAGGCAACGGGTGATCTTTGCTGACGCAAGCGAGTAACTAATTCTCGTTCATCGGATTCTACTTCACCCAAGCTACTATCTCTTATGGCAGAATCATCAAGACCAAGACCAGTATCTGTGGTTCGATCTGAGGATAATAAGTTGCCACTACTCCCTAAACCAAAATTACTGCCAAAATCGCGACTTCTACCACCAATAGACCAAAATAATATTGCCCCAATAGTCGAAAAAGCCACAATAATAGCGATCATTTCGTCAAAAGTTACGCCAGTGGCTGGTCTTTTTCTGCGCTCTGGAATCGGATTCTGAGGTTCTGGAGGAGATGAATTTGTCATAAGATTAAGCTCCCAATTCTACAGTGATATCTTAAAGGTCAATTTATCACACCTGCTTAAGTTGTCTTTGATGGTGATTGCTTTTCTTAATCAATAAAAGTAAATAGTAACGATATTAACGATTGCTTAAGTTCCAGGTAAAGAAGGCAAAGATTTATCCATATAAAAGCGATCGCAATATCTTCCTAAATCGATACCCAAAAGACTACAAAGAATAATCCGAATTGTAGCTTGATGAGAAACTACCACAACATTCCCGTCTTTATATTTCTCTTGAATTTCGGCAATCACTAAAGAAGCACGGCTAGCAATTTGAACTGCCATTTCTTCACTAGGCGCATTCCAGGCTGGTTCTGTTAACCAATAAACATAATCTTTTAATGTTCAAACATTTCTGTAGCAACGTCAAGTCGTAGCGGATTTTGGTCAAACTATAGCGATCGCTTTGAACGAATTCGGATTTTATTACCTGAAAGTTCAGTCAATATTTTAGGTAATTATTTTAACTCTTAACCATCAAGATGTCGAAATTTTACAAGAAGATGGTAGCGACCCAACAGAAATATGTATTTTTGATTTTGGGGACTGGTTTGTAGTTGAGTTTTTTCGTGGTACTGGTAGTGAAACTCGTATCTTTAAAAAAGATGCTAAAACCGAACAGCAATTATTTAACTCTCAATTATCGATTAAAAAACTTCGTTATTTAGGCTTGAATAATCCAATTCACGACCATGTAATTTGTTGGCAATATTTTTGCGAACAATTGCTTCGACAAAAAAATATTTTTCCCAATCAAGGAACTGAAAACTTTAAAGGAGTTCCTGATGAATACAGGAAATACAATACTACGTCCTAAAGCTCTTGTCTTTTACTATAAAACAAAAAATCAGGGCAATTACATTTTTAGTGACATTACCCTGAATCAGAAGAAGTTATAAATATTTAATGAGCAAGCTAAAATTATACAGAAGTAAGAGTTTTGCTTACTTTTGCACCAGCCTCTGGGCTGTCAGCTTCTGATGGCGGTACTACCTGCCAGAATTTGCCCAGATAGTTATCCCAATCTTGCAGGATTGCTTTTCCTTTGGGGCTACCAGTTTTGTTAACGTGATTCTGAATCATCTTTTTGAGTTGATTTTCTCCTTCAGAAGAAACAACCCGTTGGATTTTGACAATTTCAGGATTGACCTTATTAGGAAAAGTATTGCTTTCATCGAGAAAATAACCCAAACCTCCAGTCATCCCCGCGCCGACATTGCGACCAACTTCACCCAGAACCACGATCAAACCGCCTGTCATATACTCACAGCAGTGATCGCCTGCTCCTTCAATTACCGCCTTAACCAGAGAGTTACGTACTGCAAATCTTTCGCCTGCACGTCCATTGGCATAAAGTTCCCCACCAGTTGCTCCGTAAAGACAGGTATTACCGACAATAACGTTAGTAGCAAAATCATAGGTAGCTTTCTTAGCGGGAGTAATGATAATTTCTCCGCCGTGCATTCCTTTGCCAACATAGTCGTTAGCTTCGCCTGAGAGAATCAGATTCATGCCAGGAAGATTGAATGCGCCAAAGCTTTGACCCGCAGTACCTTTAAATTGCAGCGTAATTTCTCCTGTGAAACCACTGTTGCCATACTTAGAAGCGATCGCTCCAGAGATTCTTGCTCCTACACTACGATCAGTGTTAATAATCGTTACGTCTTTAGTTACTTTGCCCTGATTGGCGATCGCATTTTTTATGGCTTCATCGGCTAAGATTTCTTCATCTAAGACCGCACCATTAGTATGAACCTCAACGTGTTTTAGCCAGCTACGGTCGTTTTTAACGTTGGGTAAATCAATCAGACAGCTTAGGTCCAAACCTTTAGTTTTAGCAATTTGGGCATTATGATTCTGTACCAATAAATCAGTACGCCCAATGATTTCTGATAAACTGCGATAGCCGAGTTTGGCTAGGAGCGATCGCACTTCTTCCGCCACAAAGTAGAAGAAATTTACTACGTTTTCGGGAATACCTTTAAAACGATCTCTCAAATGCTGTTGTTGAGTCGCTACCCCTACAGGGCAGGTGTTCATGTGACAAACTCGCGCCATAATGCAGCCTTCGGCAATCATCGCAATTGAGCCAAATCCATATTCTTCTGCGCCCATTAGAGCAGCCATGATTACGTCCCAGCCAGTTCTTAAACCACCATCGGCTCGTAATAAAACGCGATCGCGCAGCTGATTTTGCAGCAATACTCGATGTACTTCAGTTAGTCCTAATTCCCAAGATACCCCTGCGTGTTTGATCGAACTTAGAGGAGATGCTCCCGTACCACCATCATGACCCGAAATCTGAATCACATCAGAGTTGGCTTTAGCTACCCCCGCAGCAATAGTACCAATGCCAATTTCTGCCACTAGCTTGACCGAAACTTTGGCATGAGGATTAATTTGATGTAAATCGAAAATTAACTGAGCGAGGTCTTCAATGGAGTAGATATCGTGGTGCGGTGGAGGAGAAATTAAAGTTACCCCAGGCTTAGAACGTCGCAAAGAAGCAATGTAAGGACTAACTTTTTTTCCTGGTAGCTGTCCTCCTTCTCCTGGCTTCGCTCCTTGAGCTAGTTTAATTTCTAGCTGTTTGGCACTCATTAGATATTCTGGAGTTACCCCAAAGCGTCCTGATGCTACCTGTTTGATGGCAGAATTGGCAGTATCGCCGTTTTTCAGACCATTGAGGTGTGGTAGGGTCGCCGACTTGCCGTTAGCTTCCACATCATCTAATACTTTAAAACGAATACTGTCTTCTCCTCCTTCTCCTGAGTTAGACTTGCCGCCAATTCGATTCATCGCCACCGCCAAAGTTTCATGAGCTTCTCTCGATAGAGAACCTAAAGACATTCCACCAGTACAAAAGCGTTTAACGATGCTGGCTACGGATTCAACTTCGTCAATAGAAATAGATTCGCGGTCTGGATTAAAGTCCAATAAATCGCGCAGTGCTGTTACTGGTCTGCCGTGGAGATACTGTTTATAAATCTCGTAATGATCATACTGTTTGCTTTCTACCGCTTTATGGAGTGCCTTCGACATTTCAGGGGAGTTCATGTGATATTCTCCGCCTTTTTTATACTTGACAAAGCCGTAATTTTCTAACTTTTTGCCCCGAAGTTCGGGAAAGGCTCTGTGATGGAAAGCAATAATTTCATGTGCTAACTCGGCTACACTTAAACCGCCTAGGCGAGAAGTCGTGCCAGCAAAAGCTAAGTCAACTAAATCGACTCCTAGACCCAATGCTTCAAAAATTTGCGCTCCATGATAGGAAGACAGCAGGGAAATTCCCATCTTTGACAGAATCTTGAGTAATCCTGCTTCAATAGACTGACGATAGTTTTGTTGAGCTTTATCTAAAGCAACGGCTTCAATACGCTCATTCTGCATTAATCTCTGGGTTTTAGGATCATTCCACCATTGACGAACGCTTTCTAGGGCTAAATAAGGACAGACTGCCGAAGCACCATAACTGATTAAGCAAGCAAAGTGATGTGTACTCCAACACTGCGCCGTATCTACGACCAAAGAAGTTCTCAAGCGTAATCCCTGACGAATCAAGTGATGGTGAACTGCTCCCACAGCCAGTAAAGGCGGAATATAGCTATATTCTGTACCGATCTGGTGCGCACCAGAGCGATCGCTTAAAATAATAATTTCCACTCCCGCCTTAACCGCAGCAGTTGCATCTTGACACAATTTAGCTACTGCATCTTTCAGACCATCTGGACCTGTAGAGATTTGATATAAGATGGACAAGGATTGAGTTTTAAAATCGGTCGCCTCAATACTTGCTAATTCTTCATCATTTAAGATTGGGGACTCTAATTTAAGTAATCTGGCATCTTCGGGTTTTAAATTGAGAATATTACCCTTTGCCCCTAACTGCATCGATAGGGACATAACTAAACTTTCTCGTAAAGGGTCAATTGCTGGATTGGTTACCTGAGCAAATCTTTGTTTAAAATAGTCATAGAGCAATCGAGGTTTATCAGAAAGTACCGCCAAAGGAATATCATCTCCCATACAGAAAGTTGGCTCTTTGCCGTTGATTGCCATCGACTGAATAATTAGTTCTAAATCTTCTGCTGTATAGCCAAAAGCAGTTTGCCGACGTAATAGTTCGTCTGAGGTCAAAAGATTTTTTGTCCCAAATTTCTGAACCGCAACTGACTGGCGATATTGATCGATCCATTTCCGATAAGGATTCGCTTGAGCAACTCGCTGTTTAACTTTCCAGTTACGCAATATTTCTTTTGTTTGAAGATCGACCACGATAGTTTGACCAGGCCCCAATCTACCTTTTTCGATTATTTCATCATCAGGTAGATCCACTACTCCTGTTTCTGAACCTACAACTATATAACCATCCTTAGTAATGGTGTATCGTGCAGGGCGCAAACCGTTGCGGTCGAGAGTTGCACCAACTGTTTTCCCGTCGCTGAAGACTAGTAATGCTGGTCCATCCCAAGGTTCTTGCTGCCCACTATGGTATTCGTAAAAATCGACAATTTCTGGATATTCTGCTAACGAAGGTTGGTTCTGATATGCTTCGGGGACAAGAATCATGGCAGCTTCGGTAATGCTGCGACCAGTTCGTACCAGCAACTCCATGGCACTATCTAAGTTGTAAGAATCACTATTATCGTTATTGACAATGGGCGTAAGTCCCCTAATTTCATCCTGAGTCCAGCCAGGTAAAGTTGACTCGCTCAAGCTAGATACTAATTCTTTTTCTCGATTGGACATCCAATTGATATTACCCAGCAGAGTATTAATTTCACCGTTATGACCTAGAATGCGCATTGGTTGAGCAAAAGGCCATTTTGGCATCGTATTGGTGCTAAAACGTCGGTGATAGACGGCAAAGGTGCTTTCATAGTCTGGATTGGCTAAATCTTGATAAAAATCACCTAAAATAACTGCACGTACCATTCCTTTGTACACAATAGTACGACAGGAAAAAGAGCAAATATAAAAATCATCTGATAGTTTTTTGCCGACTCGCGATCGCGCTATGTATAGTTTGCGCTCTAAATCGTCTCCTACAAGATTATCGGGCGAGCTAACTACTATTTGCTCAATATGAGGCTGATTATCTCTTGCCTGTTGACCTAATACTTCTGGGCTTACTGGTACTTTTCGCCAACCTAAAACTAATAGGTTTTCTGCCTCAACTATCTTTTCGATAAACTGCTTAGATTCGGCAATTTGACTCGCATCTTGAGGCAAAAATACCATTCCCACGCCCCAAGCCTCTGGCTGTGGCTGAGAAATATTATTTTCAGCAAACCAAGCAGCAAAAACCTTTTGTGGTAAAGCAGTCATAACACCTGCACCATCTCCAGAGTCGCGATCGGCACTACATCCTCCGCGATGCTCCATACATCCTAAGGCTTTTAAAGCTTGCTTGACAGTCTTGTTACTTTGACGACCATCTTGATAGGCAATAAAACCTACTCCGCAAGCGTCTCTTTCTTCTACTAACCATCTTTGACCTTGAAAGGGCTTTGACGGTGAATTTGATTGAGGTACATTGTTACTGGTAACTGCTTTAAATTCCATTTATTACTCGCTGATGTAAAACGTAATGAATTATTTGGGGATGGTTGCTTGAAAGATTAGTGGCTATCTCAAGGTTTGCTTCAATTCAAAAAATATATATCATTGAATTGATCGTAATTGTTTAGTACCGACGTGATTTGTTCCCAGACTATAAATGAGCGTCGTCGATTATCGGTATAAAATTATACAAATTTCTTACATATAGGAATTCATCAAATAATCAAATTAAGCGTAAAACTGCTACATCAGTGATTAAGCTGATAATTTAACTGAGACGACTAGCTATTTTATTTGGTGTCTGAATACGGACCAAAATAGACCCACAAAAATCTAGTAATGATTATTATGTGTAGCTCATCGTTTCTACACATATTGGGCTGAAGCCACTTAAATAGTTACTTCTGATGGTAACTAACAGATTGCCTTTTTCTCTTAATTTTTTTCAGTCGCTAACGCAGTAGATTCAGCTCTCTATTTCTACAGGCGCCAAAAACTTATGTCTCAGTTTTATAGCACTTTATTGTAACCGAAGTAAGATGCCATAAAAAGCTCGATTGAATACAGTTTTAACGAAAAAACAACTCTATATCAGATAAATATCATATTTTTTGTAAGTATTTGCACTCAAGCTTTTATTAGCCATCTCGAATTAAACTTCAATTGAACTTTAATTTAGGTCAAGTTTTATCTGCTTTTTAATTTTAATTTATAAAGATTCTGTATGGATAATTTGATTATCGCAGGATTGCATTTAATTTCCAAACAATTATTTGCTATCTTTTGGATAAGTTTATTGAAAGTCTTCAATAGCAGATAAATAAATCATTTATCGGTCTGACTTAAATTAAGTTCATATAATATTGTTACCAAGTTAAATAATTATGTCTCAATCTACAAAAACGAAATCGAATACAAATCAGAAAATTGAGAACAAGCTTTCTCCTTCAAGTCAATTGGGAGTTGCCGCTAGAGAAATTCGTCCTTGGGGTTCTTTTACAACTTTAGAGGAAGGATCGGGATATAAGATTAAACGCATTGAAGTAAATCCTGGGCATCGCCTCAGCCTACAGATGCATCATCACAGAAGCGAACATTGGATTGTAGTTTCAGGAACAGCCAAAGTTACCTGTGGCGATCAAGAGATGATTCTAGGCAGCAATCAGTCCACATACGTTCCTCAATGTACTACTCATAGACTAGAAAATCCTGGCGTAATCAACTTAGTCTTAATTGAAGTTCAAAACGGGCAGTATTTGGGAGAAGATGATATTATTCGCTTCAGCGATGATTATGCTCGGCAATAAAGTCTAAATATATGGTCTAAATCTCAATACATGAGATCTCAGTAGCCAAATATTTTGCTGTAGGCTGTAGGATGGTTTTACCTAAAATAACCTGACACATAAAGCAAAATTTACCATGCTGGAAATCAGTCCCATTGCAGCTCAAGAAATAAAACGGCTCAAATTAAATAGCAGCATACCAGACAGTCTTTTACGACTAGCAGTTAAGTCAGGAGGCTGTTCTGGTTTTTTTTATGATTTGACACTGGAAAATTCAGCGGACACTCAAAATGGTAACAATGCCAATGAATCAGTTGCTGCCCAAAATCTTTGGCTAGAGATTGGCAGTATCTTTATAGTAGTCGATTTAGAATCCTGGAAATACGTTGAGCATTTAAAAATAGACTATTCGGAGGACTTAATGGGAGGCGGTTTTCGCTTTCATAATCCTCATGTCAAAAATGTTTGTGGTTGTGGTATATCCTTTACTCAAATCAAACCAGGGTGAAGACACATCTTTGAAATTACCGAACTTTTAGCTTCGGTCACAGATACCGATATTATCAATGAAGATTTGTTTATTGTTTGTTCTGTGGGGGGTCGGCAACAAGTTACTGTAGCAAGCAAAAAGGAGCAAGATGCCACTGCCTAGCTACTTGGCTTCACTCCCCAAAAAAGTAGATGCGCTCGCTGAACCAATCTTCAGTTAAAATTACAGGGGAGATGCTTGCTAGTTTGAGGTTCAATCCTAATTGAAAACTTGTGTTTTAAGCCAGGTTTAAGTTGATTATAGATAGCGATCTCTAATTTGTATTGACGTATAAATTGATTTTGACATATAATCAGAATTTGTCTGCTATTAAATTAGCTTCTTTTGACCTAAAACATCAAGAGGATTTAAAACCACATAAGCTAAGAACTCATGCCCACTATTCAGCAACTCATTCGTAGCGAAAGATCAAAATTAAACAAGAAAACTAAATCTCCTGCCCTTAAGGAATGTCCTCAGCGTCGCGGAGTTTGTACCAGGGTTTATACTACTACACCAAAAAAGCCTAACTCAGCATTAAGAAAAGTGGCTAGAGTGCGTTTGACCTCAGGTTTTGAAGTAACAGCGTATATTCCAGGTATTGGACACAATTTACAAGAACATTCAGTGGTTTTAATTCGTGGTGGCCGTGTTAAGGATTTACCAGGAGTTAGATACCATATAGTCCGTGGAACTTTAGATACAACTGGGGTAAAAGACCGAGCGCAAGGTCGTTCTAAGTATGGTACGAAACGTCCCAAAAGTTAGCTCAAGATCTTAAATAAATAGCTGATGAACAATATTAACCGTCTAGGCTTTTAAGTCGATTAGCTTGTTAGTCAATCAAAATTCCGATAGCAAATAGCTCTAATTCAAGTTTGTTGGTGTTCTATGTTAGTCGTCCATATTTTTGGGCAATATCGTAACATTAACTCAGAAAACCTCTAAATCTCGATTTCATATTCTTTAACCTAAATAATAAGTAAATGTCTCGTCGTTCTAGTAATAAAAAGCGTCCCGTTCCACCCGACCCAGTTTATAATAGTCGTCTGCTTAGCATGACAATTAGAAGAATTATGCGTAGTGGAAAGCAATCTTTAGCATCTCGTATCATCTATGATGCCATGAGCATCATCGGCGAAAGGACAGGAAACGAGCCGATTGAAGTCTTTGAACAAGCAATCAAAAATCTTACTCCTTTAGTAGAAGTTAAGGCTCGCAGAGTTGGTGGAGCGACATATCAAGTTCCGATGGAAGTTAGACAAGGGAGAGGAACAACTTTGGCTCTACGTTGGCTAATTCAGTTTGCTCGCGCCAGAGGTGGTCGCACCATGGCTAATAAGTTAGCTAGTGAAATTATGGATGCTGCTAATGAAACTGGGGGAGCAATGAAAAAGAGAGATGAAACTCATCGTATGGCAGAAGCTAATAAAGCTTTTGCTCACTATCGTTATTAAATCGAAAGTTAGAGTGGCTTTAGACAATGACGTAGCTCATTCAGTAAAGACCCACTAATTTTTTAAAATAAGTTGAGTTGTGGCTCTCACTATTGCATCATATCTTTTTAAAATCTAGTTGTTTCTTGATCATCAAACAGAAATTTTAATTAGAAGCAAATCTATCTTCCGCTTATCCCAAGTGTAAAACACTAACAATAATCAGTAGCAATATTTAGGGCTAATACTTTAATTATTAGATGAAAGTACAAAATCATAAGCGATGTTAAATAAAGTCAGAGCCTGCTCTGTCGCTCTAGGGGGGAGTGTGTTCCAACTAATTTTAAAACATCTAGAAATTTCATCCTGCAAGATGAAAGGAGGTATTTGTGGGACGTCTTATTCCGCTTGAGCGAGTAAGAAATATAGGTATCGCAGCTCACATAGATGCGGGCAAAACAACAACAACAGAACGAATTCTCTTCTATACTGGTATCGCCTACAAAATGGGCGAAGTTCATGATGGTGCCGCTATGATGGACTGGATGCAGCAGGAGCAGGAGAGAGGTATTACCATAACTGCCGCTGCTATCAGCACTAGTTGGAAAAATCATAAAATTAACATTATCGATACTCCAGGACATGTTGATTTCACAATTGAAGTCGAGCGTTCCATGCGAGTTCTTGATGGCGTAATTGCTGTTTTTTGCTCTGTTGGGGGTGTACAACCTCAATCTGAAACTGTTTGGCGACAAGCAAATCGATACAATGTCCCAAGAATTGCTTTTGTCAATAAAATGGATCGTACGGGGGCAAACTTTTTTAAAGTTTATGAGCAAATTAAAGAGCGTCTCCAGGCAAATGCGGTACCAATTCAGATTCCTATCGGTAGCGAAGTAGGGTTTCAGGGGATCGTAGATCTGGTAACAATGAGAGCCATTATCTATAAAGATGATTTAGGAAAAGAAATAGAAGAAGCTGATATTCCCGATGAGCTGGAAGCTCAAGCTCAAGAATATAGAGCCAAGCTAATTGAAGCGCTCGCCGAAACTGATGAAGCACTCCTGGAAAAGTTTATGATGGAAGAGGAGTTTAGCGAAGCCGAAATAAAGTCAGCAATTCGCCAAGGGACAATCAATGGCTCAATCATGCCAATGCTATGTGGCTCTGCGTTTAAAAACAAGGGAGTTCAAGTTCTTTTGGATGCGGTAGTCGATTACTTACCTGCACCTTCAGAGGTGCCTCCTATTTCAGGAAAATTGCCAAATGGAGATGATGCGGTTAGACATTCTAGTGATGAAGAGCCATTTTCAGCACTAGCGTTTAAAATTGCTTCTGATAAGTTTGGTCGCTTGACTTTTATCAGAGTCTATTCTGGAGTTTTGGATAAAGGAACTTATGTCTATAACTCTACCAAGCAAAAAAAAGAACGAATTTCTCGCTTAGTAGTTCTCAAGTCTAATGAGCGAATTGAGGTGGACGAACTTAGGGCAGGAGATTTGGGTGCAATAGTCGGTCTTAAGGTTGCAGCCACTGGTGACACTTTATGCGATGATAAAAACCCCATTATCTTAGAATCTCTCTATGTTCCTGAGCCAGTAATTTCTGTAGCCGTAGAACCACAAACCAAGAGTGATGTAGAAAAGCTATCCAAGGCTCTACAAGCTCTTAGTGATGAAGATCCTACGTTTCGCGTTAGTACCAACCCTGAAACCAATCAGACCGTAATTGCTGGAATGGGAGAACTTCATCTAGAAATCCTAGTAGATCGGATGCTGAGAGAATTTAACGTCGAAGCTACCGTAGGACAACCCCAAGTAGCATATCGAGAAACAATCCGTAAAAGCAGTAGAGGGGAAGGTAAATACATTAAGCAAAGTGGAGGAAAAGGTCAGTATGGTCATGCTGTATTAGAGATTGAGCCTAACGAATCAGCTACTGGTTTTGAGTTTGTTTCTAAAATTGTCGGCGGTACTATTCCCAAAGAATATATTCCAGCAATTGAACAAGGGGTGAAACAAACTTGTGAATCTGGTATCTTGTCAGGATATCCTTTGATAGATATCAAGGTAACTTTAGTGGATGGTTCATACCACGATGTAGATTCTAACGAGATGGCTTTTAAAGTAGCAGGTTCTATGGCAATTAGAGATGCAGTAAATCAGGCTGCTCCTGTGGTATTAGAACCGATGATGAAAGTTGAAGTCGAAGTTCCTGAAGATTTCTTAGGAGATGTAATCGGCGACTTAAACTCACGTCGGGGCAATATTGAAGGTATGAACTCCGAAAGTGGCATAGCAAAAATAGATGCTCAAGTCCCTTTAGCAAAAATGTTTGGCTATGCAACAGATATCCGTTCTAAAACTCAAGGACGAGGTATATTTTCCATGGAGTTTAGTGAATATAGCGATGTTCCTAGCAATGAAGCTGAGGCAATTATCGCAAAAAACAAAGGGAACACTTTAGTTTAAATAAGGAATAAATTAATTAATGGCACGCGCAAAGTTTGAACGTACTAAAGACCACGCTAATATTGGAACTGTAGGTCATGTAGACCACGGTAAAACTACTTTAACAGCAGCAA
The DNA here is from genome assembly GCA_050330395.1 of Pleurocapsa sp. GTDB lineage: Bacteria > Cyanobacteriota > Cyanobacteriia > Cyanobacteriales > Xenococcaceae > Waterburya. The sequence goes on along the minus strand of JBHJNW010000086.1, from coordinate 50,942 downwards.
TTACTCTAGCTTTGGCTGCTATGGGTGGTGCTAAAGCCAGAAACTACGAAGATATCGATGCTGCTCCTGAAGAAAAAGCACGTGGCATCACTATCAATACTGCTCACGTTGAATATGAGACCGAAAACCGTCACTACGCTCATGTAGACTGTCCTGGACACGCTGACTACGTCAAAAATATGATCACTGGTGCTGCTCAAATGGATGGTGGCATCTTGGTAGTATCGGCTGCTGATGGTCCCATGCCTCAAACTCGCGAACACATCTTGTTGGCTAAACAGGTCGGTGTCCCCAGCTTGGTAGTCTTCATGAATAAAGAAGATCAGGTAGATGATGAAGAACTGCTTGAATTGGTTGAGCTAGAAATTCGTGAGCTTTTGAGCGAGTATGATTTTCCTGGCGATGATATTCCTATTGTTTCAGGTTCGGCTCTCAAAGCAGTAGAAGCTTTGGCTGCTAACCCAGCTCTTAAAAAAGGAGAAGACAAGTGGGTTGATAAAATTCACGATCTAATGGAGCAGGTGGACTCTTATATTCCTACTCCTGAACGCGAAATTGATAAACCTTTCTTGATGGCAGTAGAAGATGTCTTCTCGATCACTGGTCGTGGTACTGTGGCAACTGGACGTATTGAACGCGGTGTAGTTAAAGTAGGTGAAACTATTGCCATTATTGGTATTAGAGATACCCGTACTGCTGCTGTAACTGGCGTAGAAATGTTCCAAAAAACTTTGGATCAAGGTATGGCGGGAGATAACGTTGGAGTGCTTCTTCGCGGTATTGCCAAGGAAGACATCGAGCGCGGTATGGTTTTGGCTAAACCTGGTTCAATTACCCCTCATACCGAGTTTGAAGGAGAAGTATACGTTCTAACTAAAGAAGAAGGTGGTCGTCACACTCCTTTCTTTAAAAACTACCGTCCTCAGTTTTATGTTCGTACTACTGACGTAACTGGCACAATCACTGACTATACCTCTGATGATGGCAGCGCCGTGGAAATGGTAATGCCTGGCGATCGCATTAAAATGAGTGTGGAGTTAATCAACCCCATTGCGATCGAACAAGGAATGCGTTTTGCAATTCGTGAAGGTGGTCGCACAATTGGTGCTGGAGTTGTCTCCAAGATTATCAAGTAGTCCGTAGGACTATTAATCAAAAACAAGCAACAAGACCTTTGGGAGTAGACTGAGCCAGGCAAAATTATAACTAGCGTGTCTACTCTCATAGCTTTTATGAGACAATAGAGCTTGGTAAATACCGCTTTTGAAAATGATAATTTACCTCAGACCGATATTGGCGCGAATACCCGTACCTCGACAACTAAACAATTAAACAATATGGCAACGATTCAACAACAAAAAATACGCATTCGCCTTAAAGCATTCGATCAACGCTTACTCGATACATCCTGTGAAAAGATTGTTGATACGGCAAACCGAACTAATGCCTCTGCCGTTGGTCCAATACCTTTACCGACAAAAAGGAAAATTTATTGTGTTTTACGCTCACCTCACGTAGATAAAGACTCTCGGGAACATTTTGAAACGCGTACTCACCGTCGTATTATTGACATATACAAGCCTTCTTCTAAAACCATCGACGCTCTGATGAAATTAGACCTTCCTGCTGGTGTTGATATTGAAGTTAAACTTTAAGTCTTAACTACTAGAATAACCCTAAAGATTATTATTCTGGAGCGTTATTCTGGTAGATACGCTTTGAGGAAAAATCAGCTAAAGTAAATAAGTAGTCATACTGGTTATAGCTAGGTACAAGTTTAGATGGCATCTTCTTCAATCGCAGTTAGAGAATTACCTTTATTTCCCCTTCCTGAAGTAGTTCTATTTCCCAGCCGTCCATTACCGCTGCATATTTTTGAATATCGTTATCGGATCATGATGAACACGATCCTAGAACACGATCGCCGCTTTGGAGTGTTGTCAATCGATCCGACCACAGGAGAAATTGCGGAGTATGGCTGTTGTGCTGAAATTCTTCACTTTCAGCGATTGCCTGATGACCGAATGAAGATGCTTTCTTTTGGACAGCAAAGATTTAAAGTTTTGGAATATGTTCGCGAAAAACCCTATCGGGTTGCTTTAGTGGAATGGATTGAGGATAAACCAGCTGCGGAAGATTTAAATCCTATAGCGACTGAAGTTGAAGAATTACTTAGGGATGTAGTGCATCTCTCCGCTAAATTAACTAGTCAAAAGATTGAGCTTCCTGATGATTTGCCTAGTTCACCTACAGAACTATCATATTGGGTAGCTAGTAACTTATATGGAGTAGCATCGGAACAGCAAGCGCTATTAGAAATGCAAGATACCCTAAAGCGTCTCCAAAGAGAACAAGAAATTCTTAGTTCTACCCGCAATCATTTGGCTGCGCGTACTGCTCTTAAAGATGCTTTAGATACTTAAAGCTTACTTAGCTGTGTTTCAGACTAATGAGTGATAAGAAAATACAATATACAACTCGTCCTGGAACTGCTCTAGATTATCAATATTGCTACGAACTTACTAAAGAGAATATGTTCGCTCTTTTTAGTCGCCATTGGGGTGGATGGGTTTCTTCAGCTTTTCGCCATGACTTTAATGCAGATGAAACAACTATGATTCTCTGCAATGAGCAAAGAATTAGTTACTATAGTCTCAAACAAGATTGTCAGGGACTATATCTTAAGAATTTACAGCTATCTCCTGTCGTCCAGGGAAAAGGAATTGGGACAGAAGTATTAAAAAATATTTTAAATAGTAATAGATTAAAACAAAAACAAAGCTGACTCCCCCTCACCTTTGTCAACTCCTCAATCCTTTAATTTCTAAACCCTTCAATACTTTTATCTCAATTTTTTGTCAATCAATCAGGTAATCTTCAAAACGATCATTTATAAAATCAAAAAAATTACTGTAACTATTAAAGGGTTTAATAAGTTTTTTCTTGGCTCTTGTTTGACTCTTAAGTATTTCTAACTCCTCCTCAAGTTCTAAGCTAGTAAATTTTGATTCCTGGTCAAAATCTTTTAAGATTTTTTCTAACCATAACTCGATCATCGCCTGATAGTAAGCTTCTTCATAACTAATTTTTTCTTCCATACGGTCAAAAGTTTGTGTAATAGTTTCAGGATTACTCGAAGAACTAAACATTTTTGCTAATCCATAAACACCTAGTCCAAATATGCCACCCATAACAGCCATTGAACCCATTCCAATACCAAATACACTTCCCCCGAAACTTATACCAACTCCACCAATAGTTGTAGAAACCCCAGCACCGCCAATAGCACCTAATCCCATTGCTGCAAATGCAGTAGGATCTCCATTTTCTATTCCTTGAAATGCACCATAAACAGCAGAGCCTAACACTGTTCCTGCTGCTGTCATTCCAACCATACCGACACCAATACCGCCAAATCCGCCTACTATACCGATACCACCAATAGTAGAATATACTGACGAGCCAGTAATTCCACCACTAATAGGAAAAATTATATGTTCTTTCATTTGCTTTTTTATCGATTATTTAAACCGATTTTAAGCTTAGTTGCCTCGTCATCATGGTGATATCAATCATGACTACTATCTAGTAAATTTTTATCAATCAGCTATAAAGATATCGGCAAAAGATTATAATTACCAAATATTTTTAAAACTTCTGTGCAATTAGACAACTCCGTTAAAGCTTCCTTAATTGGTGGATCTTGAGAATTACCTTCTAAATCAATAAAGAATATATATTCTCCCAAGGAAAGTTTGGTAGGACGAGATTCAACTTTACTTAAGTTAATTTCTTTTTTAGCAAAAATTTCTAGTGCTTTAACCAATGCTCCAGGGACATTTTTGGGTAGACTAAAGGCTAAAGAAAGGTGACTACCAAAATTGCTTTGATTAGTGGGTATAAGGCGATCGCTTGAGCTTACAATCCAGAAACGTGTAGAGTTATCAGCACTATCTTTGATATCTAATTCTAATAATGGTACTTGATATAGTTCGGCTGCTCTCGGCGAAGCGATCGCTGCTGCGGTCAAATCGCCTTTGAGCAGCTTAATTCCTTCGGTTGTAGATCTAGTAGGAACAAGCTGAACCTGGGGCAAAAAATTTTCTAACCACTTCTGACATTGAGCCAAAGCTTGAGGGTGAGAATAAACTGTTTTAATTTGTTCTAGTGATTGACCAAAAGATAACAATCCATGACTGATAGGAAGAGTTAGTTCTTGATGAACTTGGAGATTAGAAGACTGCCATAAAGTATCTAAAACCACGGTGACACTGCCCTCAATCGAATTCTCGATGGGAACTACGGCTAGATCGACTTCACCTTTTTCTACGGACTGCAAAGCTAAAGCAATACTGGGATAGGGACATAGAACAGTGGTCAATTGTCGATTTTTTGATACCCAAGCTGAATATGTCAGTGCAGCAGTTTCAGTGTTGGTACCTGTAGGACCAAGATACGCTAGAGAAAGCTTCATAAAAGTTGAGATTTGCCAAGATAATAATATAACGAAGGTATCATTTTTTTACATTAAGCTAACTTGTTGACAAAATGTAACTTAAAATTAAGAAATAGCAAAAATTTCAGTAGTTTTACTCATGTACGTTAGTTTCAACGCTTCAGAATCAGTCCAGATATCAGTAAACAATGAGACAAAGCCGATACAGCATTATTTACGCCAACCAAAAAGATTGGTCAATGCGATCGCTGAGCCAAGACTAATGAAGCAGATATCTGAAGATTTGTACGAATTAAAAATGCGACCAATTAATTTTCTGGAAATGTATCATTTCCAGCCAATTGTGTTGCTGAAAGTTTGGTCTGGCTCTAACGGCAGTGTATATTTAAAATCTAAAAATTGTCAAATTAAAGGCATTGACTATATTAATGAGCGTTTTTCCCTGAAGCTGAAAGGAGTTTTATATCCTCGCGAATTTCAGGGTCTGACAATTATGGAGGGTCAGGCTGATTTAGAGGTGGGAGTTGAATTGCCTACAGCTTTAATGTTTACTCCTAAACCATTTTTAGAAAGGGCTGGCAACAAATTGCTCAAAGGCGTTTTGGGTAGAATTAAACAAAAGCTAACCACTCAGCTAGTTCAAGACTATCGCATTTGGGTATCTCAAGAAGTGCAGCCAGAACCAAAAACTTCAGCCACATTATCTCCCGATCTAGGATATTAAGCACAGACAGCAGTTTTGATTTAAGCAAGCTATTGACAAGGTTTAAATGAACGACGATGTTCGGCGCATGTTCCATACTGTTCAATAGCTAATCGATGTTTGGCGGTGGGATATCCTTTGTTGTTAGCCAAATCATATTCTGGATATTTTTTAGCTAAATCAATAATCAACTGATCACGCCATACTTTTGCCAAAATACTGGCTGCTGCAATAATAGGCGATCGCAAATCTCCTTTAATCACAGTTTTTTGTGGCAGATCTAGCTGAGCTATAGGAAATTTACCATCCACCAAACATATATGTGGAATAGTTTCTAAGCCCATCACACATCGCTTCATAGCTAGCAAAGAAGCGTGAAAAATATTCAGCCGATCTATCTCGGCAACGCTAGCATAGCTGATTTGCCAACTAGTCACCATCACCTCGATTGGCTGAATTAATTCCTGACGTTTTGACCAGGATAATCTTTTGCTGTCTTTGACTCCCAGAGCAATTAACTGAGGAATAGCCGATAAAGGTAAAACTACTGCTGCGGCAACTACAGGACCGAACAAAGCACCCCTGCCAACTTCATCTACTCCTGCAATCAAAGTATAGCCAGAGGTAAATTCTGCTAATAAAGAATGATCGAAAGAAGATTTATTCATTAAGCTAATTTCCCAGCCAAATTCGGAAAAATTAAATACACATTTTATTTTTTTCCTACCACCAAGTTTTTAGGCATTTACTTCCTTTGCCGAAGAACGACGACGGCGACGACGGCGATCAGTAGAAGTCTCTTGAACCAAAAGTTCTGGCTCAGTTATATTGGTAATTTCTGACTCGGTTGGCAGCATAGGCTCTGACTCGGTTTTGTCTTGAACTCTTGTTTTTTTGATTTTAGTTCTAGGCTTTCTTTCCGCTTGAGGTTGCGCTACCTCTGCGTCAGTTTCTACCGAGCCTGAAACGCCGATTGATGAATCGATGATCGGTAATTCTTCTCCTGGTTTTTTAACATATACTAATACCGACTTGGGGTCTTGAGATTGGTCTGCATAAACTAAAGGAGACACTCCCATTAAGGCGTAAATTTCTTGCTCCAAATCATTCATTTCTACCGTGACTTTTTCCAAGTTAGCTTCATCTCGACGGGGCGATCGCGATTGAGAACGAGATTTGCGCTCTTCTTCGTTGTTTTCAGAATCCCCTTGGCTTTCATCAGGCGGTATCGCCTCCTGTTCCATTAATTCATCTTTGATTAATAGATCATTGCGGCGACTGCGACGGCGACGACGATTACCGTTGTTGTTTGCGCTCTGTTCTTGATAGTTAGGATGATTGATTAAATCTAGCGGTTGATTATTATCGTCATAACTCAGGTTGGGAAGAGGCTTGCTAGATACTTCTACTTTTTCTCTTTCTATAGGAGAGGGAATGACTGGTCGAATCGTATTTATCGGTTCACGAATTGCTGCGGGCGGGATTATGGGTGTTGTTTCAATTGATTCTGCCTCGGATTTTCCTGGAAGATGTGCTATCTGACCTAAACCACCGCAAGTATGACAAGTTTGTCCAAATAGTTCATAGATATTTTTACCTTGGCGTTTGCGCGTCAACTCGACTAATCCTAGTTCCGATAGTTGGGCGATTTGAGGACGAGCTTTATCTCCTTTAAGACTATTGTTAAAGTGTTCTAACAGTTTCAGTTTGTCGCCATGGGAGTCCATGTCAATAAAATCAACTACAATTACGCCCCCAATGTTTCTTAAACGTAGCTGGCGGGCAATTTCCGTTGCCGCTTCGGTATTGGTCCACAGCACTGTTTCTCTGGCTGTTGCTGAACGAGTAAACGAACCCGAATTTACGTCGATCACGGTTAAAGCTTCGGTAGGTTCAATAATAATATATCCCCCAGCTGGTAACTCCACTCTAGGTTTTAAGGCTTCTCTGACCGCAGCACTAATACGATAGTAGTCCAAAATAGGCTGTGGTTCTCGATGGTAATCAATAAATACGCCTTGAGGCGAGCGACCACTACTCCAGTTCATTAGATGTTGTTTGATTCTTTTTACTCCAGCTGATGAATCGACCACAATGGTATTTACTTCTGCTGAATAGGTATCTCGTAGCACACGCTGAATAAAATCATCATCGCGGTTGAGCAAGACAGGTGGTTTGGCATAATTAGCCTGATACTGAATTGACTCCCACTGCTTTTGCAAGAATTCTAAATCTTCCATGATGGCTTCTTCGGCTTTACCATCTGCCTCGGTTCTAATCAATAAACCCATACCAGGGGGTTTGATTAAAATTGCCAAGGCACGAAGACGGCTGCGCTCATTTTCATTAGAAATGCGACGAGATAACTTGACTCCCTTGCCATAGGGCATCAAAACTAAATAGCGGCCTGGAAGAGTTATATTTCCAGTAAGTCTCGGCCCTTTATTGCCTGTTGGCTCTTTCATTACCTGAACCAAAGCCTTTTGTTGAGGGACTAATAGTTCGGTAATGGCTGCCGCGCTTTTTTTAAGACGCAATGGACCTAAATCTGTAACGTGAATAAACCCATTGCGTTCACTATTACCTATATTGACAAAGGCAGCATCGATACCAGGAATGACATTTTCTACCGTACCTAGATAAATATCGCTAACCTGTTGATGTCCAGTTGCAACAATTAATTCTTGTATCTGTTCTTTCCAGAAAACAGCAGCTATGTGATGTTGTTCTGCAATAATAATCTGTTTTGACATTAATTTTCCTCAAAAATTCTGATGGCTGATTATCAATTAGCCTGTCTTAAAACCACACAATCCATTGATTGAGAAATGGACAATTACTTATTTTTCGATGTTTTTCAAAGCAAGAAAATTACGGGATGTAAATAAATCAGTGAATTCCCTAAAAAAGCTAAATGGCGTTTCGATGTTACCAAATAATATTTATTCAAGTAGTCTTGCTGATTATTTAACTATTTGTCTCTTGTAGAATTGGCTTTCTACTTTTTTGCTTCTGTAAAAAGAAGCCAGTTAGAGGAATTCGCAGTCGAAAGTAATTAAACCAGATAGGTGAGGCTGCAACTTTATTAAGATTAGTCACAGACTATCTCGATTGTGCTTGATCGGACTCCGCCGTTTCACGATAGAGCTTACTGCAACTGTTGGTAAAGGCTTAGCCGACTAATGTAACTTTTAGGAGGCGGTCGGATTTTGTTAGCTCTAGATAGCGATTAGCTTAACCGCTTCTGGGGTGACCGCCAGTTGAATTTACAATCTTCTAACTACGATTACTAAAAGACCACGAAAATTACTGAGACGTTACTCCACCAAATTTTAACCTGAATATAACCTTGAAGACCCATCTTTGGCAAGGTAATTAGGTTGTCCCTCGAACCAGATAGCTGAGTAAAGCTAAAATTTCAGCGAGTTCAAAAGATCATTAAATTTTGGTTATTTCTTGTTTTATTATATCTGCGATCTGGTTGGCTGCGCCAGTTCGTCCTCCTACGACCTGTAAACGATCGCGCATGGCTTGAAGTTTTTCGGGATGGGCAAGGTAGTCTAACACTAATTCAGCAACCATTTCTGGTTCGAGTTTGCCGACTAATTCAGGGACAATTTCCTCGCCTGCCCAAATATTGGGCCAGGCAAACAAGCGTTTTTGCCTCAGCACTAGCCAATTAATTAGTTTGGCAAATACTGTCCCTACCCCTGGTAAATTAGCTAACATCCCTGGTATTCCATCCCAGGAACGCATGGCATCTAGTTGCTGAGTCGGCAACAAAACGATCATTGGTACCCCGAGAGCTGTTAATTCAGCAGTATTAGCCCCGACAGTAGTTAAGCATATTTGACAGCTAACTAAAGTTTCATAGGCAGGAAACTTTGTGATTAGTTGGATTTTTGTTCCTTGAGAGGTCAAGAAATAAGCAGTTTGAGTTGCGCTAGCTGCCACCAATTCTGCTTCAACATTACCAAGTCGTGAAACTAAACGATTGCCTTGCCGATTGGCATATTTACTCAAAGTAGTTAAATCGAGGGTAGGGGCAACAGGAATAATAAATTTAACTTGCGGATATTGCTGTTGAATTTTTTCGGCGATCGCTAAACACAAAGGAACACCCTGAGACAGTTTGGCTGGTTTTGAGCCTACCAGCAACCCAATCACAGGCGTATTTTGGTTTAATTTAGTGGCTTGATGATCTATTTCTAGTGCAACATCTGCCATCAAGTCTCCTACCAAAGTAAACTTGTGTCGATAAGACTTCGTTACTCCCTCGATTACCTGTTGATTCATAGCTGCGAAGCGGTCAACTAAGCGATACCAACGAGCATCCCATTCTGCATAAATTAAGCTTGAGTAGCCTAATCTTTTACTAATAGCAACGGTATAAAACTGGTCACCTCCTAAAAAAAACACGATGCCATGTTGATGCCATTGCCAATCAGCTTTAGTTTTGCCCCAAAGTAAAAAAGCCCAAAAATCAGAGGCTGGCAATACTCGATCTACTTCAGGGTAGCTAGAGGCGATCGCCGCTTCTTTACCAGTACTATGAGGACAAGGGGACAACATCACTGAAATTCTAATTTGCCGAATTTGTTCATCTTCCATCACTTGAGTCAAATATTTAACCACAAGACGTACCCAAGTTGCCACCTCGCCAGGGCCATTGGACAGAATAACCAGATCAGTCGGTTGCATTTATCTGACGTGAATTGAATAGAAATAAAATTTGTTGTTTAGGGTGGATATCAATAATCAGTATCACTAATCATTCAAGCGTTCGTTACTTCGTAAACAAAGTTTAAGCTTGCCCAGCTATTAACATCCAGGGCATAAACATTGTCGTTGGTCAAAAGTTCGCTAGCAACGGAACTTGCTTGATGTAAATCCTGCATTAAAGATTTGATTACATTAATTGGATTAGTCACGTTTAGCACTTGCTGTTGATCAAGCTTAAAGTTTTGTTGAGTGGCAAAGGCTTTAAGTGTTTCTTCAAAGGGCTGAACCGCAAAAATAACATATAGAGTATTAATGCCCACTGATTCAGGCACTTTCCACTTCCAAGAACTGCCAGCGGCAGGAATGACCAATTCACTACCAGAGGCGATCGCAATATCCTCTAGCTTAATTTCTGCTTCAGCAGTCGCAGACTTGGGAGTATAAAGACCATAAATATTACAGTCCGAATCGATGCCTAAGATAACTACATACAGTTGGCGATTGTCTGTATTACCTAAAGCCAAGTTAATTTCTGTACCTTTGGCTAAAAGTGGCACATTACTAATAGCGTCAGCATTTGAACCACTAGCCGAGAAAACGGTTTTTTTAGCAGATAGTGGTAATTTCTCGGAAACAAGAGCGGATCTTTGCCAACTAGTCGCTTGTTTTTGAACTATTGTTGTCACAGTTGCATTAACTTTCAATCTCGAAGAAAATTCATTGTTAGTCAATTCAAGCCATTTTGCTGCCAAAAGATGATTGAATTGAGGCTGAAGGCGATCGATGGCAACCTTAACGGCTTCTTCTTCTACTCCTGTTGTTTTAGCAATCAAATTCCCGCCAGCAGTATACAAAGCATAGCTAAAGACTGGTGTTTCAGTTGCTAAATTAGCAGCAGATTTTAAAGCTGGATCTAAAGCTACTTTTCCCAAAAGACAATCGGCATTCTGTTCTTTAGCGACCACGGTAGAATTAATAGCAGCAATATTGGCTATGGCACTAGTGGCATCGACTCGTTCAATTCTTTCTAAATCATCGTCTAATGCCAAATTTAAATTCAGATCGCGCCTAAAAATGCGGATCGATTCACCAGCAAATTCTCCGACTTGAAGTTCGAGCGCTGGGGATAATAATTGAGTTTTGGCAATTAAACCTTCTTGGGATTTTACCTGTAGTTGAGGAGCAGCATTTTGAGAATTAGATACCAAACTTAAACAGGAATCAACTCCGTAACAGTCCAAAATATTGGCAGGTAAACCTAAAAGTTTCACTTCTACATTACCATTTTTCGCGATCATACTAACTACTCCAGCAGCATTGGGAACACCACTAGTAGCTAAGTAATAGGCGATCGCTGATTTATCAGGATTATTTAGAGTAGGCTGCTGTTGTTTACCCATAAATTGCTCTACCGTTTCAGCCGTTCTGGCGATCGCCACTTGTACTTTACTCCCAGGGGTAATGTGCCAAAGATGCTGAGTTAAAGCTTGCGTAAATAGCCCCGCACTCCAACCAGCCCACTGTCTTTCTACTGCTATTTGATTTTTGCCGGTAGCCGATAAAACTACTCCTGGCAGAGATAATAATCTTTTACTGGGTTTGAGTCCTTTGGTAGCCAAATTCTCGCGTAATTGTGCCAAAAAAGCCAGTTCTTGAGAACTAGGGCTGTCAGCGATGTTGGGAATAGAGCGAATTTTAAAGCTGCCATGTTGGCTGCGAGGAGTGGTATTAAAGCAAGTATCGAAAACAAAAGTGCATTTACTCGTCGACAGAGATTGCGCTAATACTAACAAAGTCTCTTGCAGGATGCTATTGGCAAACAAAGTTTTCTTAGATGATGCTAATCCATCTACTGGCACAAAGCTATTAGCTAGGCGAAAGGAATCCGCACTGGCTGCCGCTGTCTCCTTAATTGCTTCACCGTCTGAAGCCAGAGGTATTTTGATTTGACCTCCATAACCGCTAAAGTGAAACAACACTACGTCATCTGGTTTAGCCTGTTGGACTAAATGCTCTACCAAGGCAGTTTCAATATTTTCCCTGGTAGCTTGGCGATCGCTTAAAGTTATAATATCACTAGGATTAAAATTAAAACGATGAATTAGTAATTCTCGCTGTAGTTCTACATCCATTAGACAACCTGCCAAATCATCATGATAAGGATAGCGGTTAATTCCTACCAACAACGCTAATTTACGCTTAGTTGGTTGTGTTAAGTTTTGCTGATAATTTTTAATTGAGGCTGTCAAGCGTTCATTGTTCACTAGAGATGAAATTCCAGCCTCGGCTGTTCCCCAAGTAAACCAAGCCAATCCAGCTTGCTGTAGAAAAGTTCTGCGGTCAAGTCCCATATCAGCCACTAGCGTCTAGAAATCTGCATCAGCTTATCAATCATAGCTGCCAAATGTTGGTAGAAATCATCAAGGTTACAGATCGAGAAGTAAATCTCTTGAACCTGTAACCAATTATAGTGTTTTATATTGTTTTGCCATAACAATTAATAATTATCTCAATCCCACTAAAAGATTGGACAGTTCTGCAACGATTTCGCTCCCCCGAACCGTCTGACAATTTAACTAAAAGACTAATTAACTTTCATTGCTCTGGCTAATTCTTCGGCGACTTTAGGGCGAGAGAATTGGGGGGGTGGAGTTTTCCCCTCTCTGAGCATTGCCCTAACTTTAGTTCCCGACAGGTGAATGCGCTCTTCTTTGGTGGCAGGACTAGTTTTTGCTGTTGCCATCTGTTCTGTACGAGTACAGTAGAAAGCGTGTTCAAACTTAAGAGGAGTGATCCCTAATTCGTCTGGGTCAAATTCACCAAAAATTTCTTGTGCATCATAAGTACCATAATAGTCCCCCACTCCTGCGTGATCGCGGCCAACTATAAAATGTGTACAGCCATAGTTCTTGCGAATTAAGGCGTGGAAAATTGCTTCTCTAGGCCCTGCGTAACGCATCGCAGAGGGATTAATCGCTAATACAACCCGATCCTGGGGAAAATAGTTTTCCATCATAATTTCGTAGCACCGCATTCTGACATCAGCAGGAATGTCGTCGCTTTTGGTAGCTCCTACCAAAGGATGTAGGAATAAACCATCAACAATTTCTAGAGCGCATTTTATAATATACTCATGAGCGCGGTGAATTGGGTTGCGAGTTTGAAACCCAACTACTGTTTTCCAACCTTTTTCTTTAAACATTGCTCTAGAAGCGGCAGGATCAATCTGATACTTCGGAAACTGGGGGTGTTCTTCTCGCTCCAGTAACCAAATTGGTCCTGCCAGATTAATTTCTCCTTGCTGATAGATTACTTTTACTCCAGGGTGTTTGTCTTCATCAGTACGGTAAACATTTTTGGCTTCCAACTTTTTATCGTAGCTGTACTTTTGGGTTAGCTGTAAAACCCCAATAAATTTACCATCACTATTGTCTAAACGAACCAAGCTACCAACTTCTAAAGGTTCTGCCACTTCTGAAGTTACAGAGAGAGTTACAGGTACTGACCAGGGAATACCGCTGGCCAAACGCATATCTTTAACCACGCCTAAATAGTCATCTTGACCCATAAAGCCACTGATCGGACTAAAACCACCGTTCGCAATCATGACCAAATCGGAAGTTGCTCTTTTGTCTAACTGAACTCTGGGTAGAAAATCTGCTTTGGCTAAGAAATTTTGTTTTTCTTCAGCCGTAGCTAGACGATTAATCAGCTCACCGCCATGAGGTGCAATTAAATCTGTACTCATAAATTCCCTTTTTATTACTAAGCTTGATCTTGGGCAACTACGTTAACAAATAATCTAGAGAATGTACTCAATTTGAACCACAATCAATTTTGCAGGTTAATTTTTTGTTATGGTTTGGGCATTACTTGTAATCTTATGATAAGTAAATCATATTTTTGTTAATTATGAAACGTCTACTTACAATTGAATTTTGGTTGTCTATTAGCCTATCTTTTTTGCTGTTTGGGTTAACCCTGCCAAATGCCTGGGCAATGGGGGGACAGCAGCCACCGCTAGGTGAACCTGCTCCTGAATTTGTTCTGCCTACCAATACAGGTGACGGAGATATTGCTTTAAAAGATTATCGAGGAAAATGGGTTGTACTGTACTTTTATCCCCAAGATTTTACTTCAGGCTGTACGCTAGAAGCTCGACGTTTCCAACAGGATCTGGCAGAGTACAACACAAGAAATGCGCAGATCTTAGGAGTTAGCGTTGATGATGTTGATTCTCATGCTGAATTTTGTGATTCAGAAGGCCTTAACTTTCCCTTGTTAGCAGACACAGATGGTAGCGTTAGCAAAGCCTATGGCTCATGGTTAGGAACAATGTCTTTGAGACATACTTATTTGATCGATCCAGAAGGTGTTTTGCAGGCAACCTTTTTAAGAGTTAGACCGAGCATTCATAGTCAAGAAGTATTGGCTCGCTTAGATGAATTTACTCAAAAATCATCTAGTTGAAAATTAGTTTTAGTTACAATAGAAACCCGTGTTTATTTGTTGCTGTGAGCTTAGTGAAATCTGAATGGAGTCAATAATTGGTAAAATATTGTGCGATCGCTACCGCATCGTTCAAGAGCTAAGTCAAGATGATTTTAGTACAGTTTATCTGGCAGAAGATCTCGAACAAAATGACAAAACACAATGTAGAATAGAGCGATTGCAGCCTCAGTACGATAACGAAGTTTTAGGCGCACAGTCTTGGCAAAAGGTTCTCCAAACGTTTCTGACTCAGGCTAATCTGCTAAAAAATATTAGCCAGCATCCGCAAATTCCTCAATTATTAGATTTCTTTGAATGCGATCGCGAATTTTATCTAGTTTCTGAAGATATCAAAGGCGAAAATTTAGCCCAAAAGTTAAAGAACAAATTAATTGATGAAGCTGAAGCAGTTGTCTGGTTGCAAGAGATTATCAGTATTTTAGAATTCACCCATGAAGCAGGCATACCTCATCTTAATATACAACCTTCTAGCTTAGTTCAGCATCAAGATGGTCGGAAAATTTTAACTGATTTTGCGGCAATTAAAACCGCTGTTTTGTCAAAAAATAAGTTTTTGACATCTATAATTAATCCTGATTTTTCACCTGCAAAACAACACGACAAATCAGATTTTGGTATTGATATTTATGCTTTGGGTAAAACAATTATTTATGCCTTAACTGGCAGTATTACTGACTTTATTTATGCAAAATCTACAGATTCAACAAAATTCAAAAAAGTAAGTAACTCGCACAATTTAGCTACGGCAAATATCAGAGCTGAGCTAGCTGTTATTCTTAATAAGATGGTAAGTGATGTTAGCGAGCAATGCTATCAATCACCAGCGGAGATTTTAGCAGAACTAGATTTTAATCATAATGTAATTACCTTACCTCCACCTTTTTTTGACAGCTCTTACTTTGTATCATCATCTTCTAAAAAAGTAAAAAAGAAAACTCATTTATTAGGATCAATTAGCCATTTTAAGTTTCCCTCCAAAATAATTTGGTTCCTGCTGGCATTGCCTTTTATTTTGGCTTCAGCAATTATATTTATTGGTATTAATAAAAACTCTGCTCGGAATTTCGCCAGCTATGTTAATGATGACTATCAATTTGAAATTAAATATCCTCAAGATTGGGCGAAACGACAATTAGATGACCCGATTACTGGCGAAATAGTAGTTTTTGCTTCTGCCTTAGAAAATGATGCCGATTTATTTCTCGAGAAAGTTTCTATTGCAGTTGAATATTTATCATCTGAACCCACTAGTCTAGAACAGTATACTCAAACTGTTTTTAACCGTATTAATCAAACAAAAGGGAGTGAGATTGAAGCATATGAAGAATTTGAAACAACTATCGATAGTTTTCCTGCCCGGGCAGTAATTTATTCTCGTCAAGAAGGCAAACTACAGTTAAAGCAAATGGAAGCCTTTACTATTAGGAACAACCAAGTCTATATAGCTATCTACACTGCTGAAAGAGCCAAATTTTCTAAGTTTTATGGAACTGTTGAAAAAATGATTGATTCTTGGGAAATACAATAAATATAAATAGATAACAAGTCTCAAGTAGGGTAAGTCTCTGGCAAAGATTTAGCAAAATTATTAATTAGCAATTCGTAGATTTCATTTTGGTAGATTATTCAAACAAACTACCAAGTTATATAACTAAAGCTGATTGCTGATTACCTATTTCTGCTTCGTCCTAATAATTTATCGCGTAATTTCAAAATGCGATCGCGATACTTAGCGGCTTCTTCAAACTCCAGATCTTTGGCTGCTTGCTTCATTGTGCCTTCTAGTTGTTCGATTAAAGCAGGAATTTTCTCTAGAGGTAGTTCGTCAGATTTCTCGTAAACTTCCTCTAGCTGTTCGGAGTTTAAACGGCGAGAAATATCTAAAAAAGCTAAGATCGAATTCTCTTCGTTTTTGATAATTGGCTGGGGAGTAATATTATGACGTTTATTGTAAGCAATCTGAATATTACGCCTTCTTTCAGTTTCTTCAATTGCCTTTGCCATACTCTTAGTCAAATTATCGGCATACAAAATTGCCTGTCCCTCCACGTGACGGGCAGCCCTACCAATAGTTTGAATAATCGAACTTGCCGAACGCAAAAAGCCTTCTTTATCCGCATCCAGAATTGCTACTAAGGATACTTCTGGCAAATCTAAACCTTCTCGCAAAAGGTTGACCCCGATTAAAACATCAACATCGCCCCTGCGTAGAGACTGTAAGATTTCGATTCGTTCAATTGATTTAATTTCCGAGTGCAAATATTGAACTTTGATATCTCGTTCGGCAAAATATTCGCTTAAGTCTTCTGACATTTTCTTCGTCAGGGTGGTAATTAAAACCCTTTCTCCTTTGGCAATGCGATCGTGAATTTCGCCAAATAAATCGTCTACCTGCCCTTCTGTAGGGCGAACTAAAATTTCGGGATCGATTACTCCTGTAGGTCGAATAATCTGCTGTGCAACCCGATCTTCCGACTGTTCCAATTCCCATGTTGCAGGAGTCGCCGAAACAAAGACACACTGATTAACCTTGTCCCAAAACTCATCAGCTTTTAACGGGCGATTATCCGCAGCAGAGGGCAGTCTAAAGCCATGCTCGATTAAAACCTTCTTCCTAGCGCGATCGCCATTATACATCCCTCGCAGTTGAGGTACGGTAACGTGAGATTCATCAATCACCAATAGCCAATCATCAGGAAAATAATCGATCAAACATTCTGGTGGTGAACCTGGTTTTTTTCCGGCTAAATGTCGAGAATAGTTTTCTACGCCGTTACAATAGCCAACTTCTTCTAAGAGTTCTAGATCGTAGCGACAACGCTGTTCTAATCGTTGGGCTTCCAATAGCTTATTTTCACTTTCGAGTTCAATTAAACGGGCTTCTAATTCTTGTCTAATATTTAAACAAGCTACTTCTAATCTTTCTTGGGGTGTAACAAAGTGACGGGCGGGATAGATATTAATCCCATTCAGACTTTGTAAAATCTCTCCTGTAACTGGATCGACGTAACGCAAGGCTTCGATCTCATCGCCAAAAAACTCGATCCGAATTACCCGATCTTCATAAGCAGGAACGATCTCTAGTACGTCTCCCTTGACTCGAAATCTTCCCCGTTCAAGTTCAATATCGTTACGGGAATACTGGACAGTAACTAAATCTCGCAATAATTCCCGTTGATTAACTTCCATACCCAGTTTAAGCGGTACAGCAGCATTAAGATACTCGGCGGGCATCCCCAAACCATAAATACAGCTAATTGAGGCGACAACAATTACATCTCGACGTTCAAAAAGCGATCGCGTTGCTGAGTGACGCAACATATCAATTTCATCGTTAATTGAAGCCGTTTTCTCAATATAAGTATCGCTGACGGGAATATAAGCCTCAGGCTGATAATAGTCGTAATAACTGACAAAATACTCTACTGCATTGTCAGGAAAAAACAAGCGTAACTCATTGCACAACTGCGCTGCTAAGGTTTTATTATGCGCCAATACCAAAGTTGGCTTTTGCACATTGGTAATCAGGTTGGCTACGGAAAAAGTTTTACCTGTACCTGTTGCCCCTAGTAAGGTTTGAAAGCGGTTTTTTTGCTGTAGTGACTCGGTTAATTGGGCGATCGCTTCAGGCTGATCTCCCCCTGGTTCAAAGGGTGATTGCAGGTTGAATAAGCTCATTTAAATAAATATTTATCTAATCATCTTTAAAAATAGCGCAGATTGCCAGATTAGTTCATTTGTTTTATAAATGATTTTTTTATAGCGCTCGAAGCAAAGGTTAAGACACGTCGAGCAAAAGCTAATAGCTAATAGCTCATTTTATTTGCTATAAATTGCGAATAACTTGCTCTATAACACTCTTAAAATACTCGGAATGCTATCGATTGATTCTAAGTTTTCAATTTCTGTTAATGCTTTACGGAAGTTACCTTCTTGAACATTATGGGTGACGACAACAATCTCCGCTAAATCTTGGCGAAAACCGATTTGCACTACAGATTCCAAGCTAACATTATGGTTGCCGAAGCTAGTTCCTAAATGACCAATTACTCCAGAGACATCTTGACAAAGAAAACGAGCATAAAAACGGGAGTCGATCTCTGTAATGGGAGTAAGCTGTTTGAAATGTTCATGGGAACAACGTAGCATCGGGTCGAGTTTTCCCGAAGCATTGCTGGTTTGTAAAATACCTACAATATTGATTATATCTGATACGACCGCGCTAGCCGTTGCTCCTTGACCCGCACCAGGGCCAAAAAACATTACTTGTCCCAGTGGTTCACCTTCTACCAAAATAGCGTTATAAACGTTATTGACGTTGGCTAAGGGATGGTCTTTTGATACTAGAGTCGGATGAACTCTCACCTGAAGAGAATCATTGCTGGTGTTAGCTTTAGCGATCGCCAATAGCTTGATGACAAAACCCAAATCGTCAGCATAGCTAATATCGGTAGCGTTGATTTGGCGAATGCCTTCGCAGGAAATATCTTCTCGCTTAATCCTGCCGTTAAAAGCGATCGCCGCTAGGATAGCAATTTTATCAGCAGCATCATAACCATCTACATCGGCGCTGGGATCGGCTTCGGCATAACCCAACTTTTGTGCTTGTGCCAGAACTTCATCAAAGTCCGCTCCTTCTTGCGTCATTTGGGTCAGAATATAGTTAGTCGTGCCGTTGATAATGCCAATTACGGTTTGAATCCGATTGACTCCTAGAGACTGCTTAAGCGGCTTAATTATAGGAATTCCGCCCCCAACCGCTGCTTCAAGTAAAACGTATACTCCTGCTTGATTAGCTGCGGTAAAAATCTCCTCACCATGACGGGCAATTACGGCTTTATTGGCCGTAACAATATGTTTACCGTGATCTATTGCTTTGAGAATTAGCGATCGCGAAGGTTCGAGTCCGCCTAACAATTCCACGACCAGATCGATTTCAGGATCGGTGACAATTGATTCTAAATCGGTGGTTAACACTCCTGATGGTAGTTCAGGCGATCTTGGTTTATCGAGCGATCGTACTCCTACCTTGGCTATAGCAATTTCTTGCAGGAGACTATTGCGTCCCACAGGATCTAATAAAATCTCTGCCGTACCTGTTCCAACCGTACCGTATCCTAATAAACCAATCTTGAAAGCCACAACTTAATATCCTGAGTGTAACTTGATCAAGTGAACTCCAATCCTTTAGTTTAAATGCAAGGTTTTGCCCACCTTATCTAGATTAACGGCAATAGGTTATCTTGACGAAACTTTTTCTATCTTCTGCCTCTTCTTGATCTTTTATCTGTCGGTAATTTTAATTTGATAATTGTGGTGAGTATTAGCTCGATAAGAACCCACCCAGACTCGATATAATCCTTGTTGCCATTGACCTTCAATCATGGGATTGACAGTCCCAGCATCATCATTGCACCAAACACCACCAGGCCCTTTAACTAAAACAGTTGTATCGGCTGCGCTTTCGACTTCTAACCGCATAAATTCTAGAAAAGTTTCTAGTTTCAAGAAATGATTTGGTTGAGAACGAACGTAGCCATCACAATAACCTGTAGGGGTGTTTTCAGTTTGAGTGATTTCTCTTGCTTTAACTGTTCCTCCACTAGTTCCTTTAATCATCAATGGCTGGCTAATAGTCTTTGGATTAATTGCAATACCATCAGAAGCTTGAGCTAAAACTGGATAACTGCTAATACTACAGACTATTGCTAATAAGAAGTTAGAGAATTTTCTAAAGACTAAACTATGTTTAAATATTAATAATTTCACTCCACCCACGCGCTGCCTTGAAAATGCGACCCTTGTTGATGAACATACAGTTATAGCAGCTTTTAACACCTAAATTTTATGCCTAATAATAAATGAGATAATATGCTTTAATTAGACACAATTTTCAGCTATTTTGTTCCACTACCAGGCAGAAAAAATAATTTTCAAAGCTCATTAATCCAGCGATCTTAATCTAGATATAGATTGCGATCCTTGAATTGTTAGTTACTTTAATCGAAAAATTTGAGTACGAATTGAGCGCAACAATTATGCCGAAGTGCATTGGGATTGTCCTGCTTGTAGTTGGGTGGACGATTCGGTTCATTGAGGCAATCACCAGAGATTTTAGGTTGCCACATTTAGGAATTATTATGTTTTTTGCTTTTCAGCTATTGCGTCCAAAAAATCAATAACTTTTTCTTCAAGCCCTCTCATATCTGACAGTTTTATAGCAATTGGTTCAAAATGATTAGCACCCTTAATTTCGTAATAAAGATTTTGATTTTTCCCAAAAAGTTTGTTATTCAATTGTTCGTTAACTAGCCAGTAAACGTCACTTTCTTCTTTTGTCCCTTTCATAATTTTGTCCTGGGCATTTCCAGCTATTTTATCTTTTTCAAAAGAAATGACAGCCGTGAGATTAAATAAATCTAGCTCTTGATTACCATATTTAACTAAATGCTTTGTTTGTTCTGTTGTAGGGACTACACCACATTCATTTTCAGGAGCATCAACAACTTGGTCAAAAAAACGTTCTATTCCTTTAACAAAATGACCGACAACAGGAATTCTACCAACAAGAATTTTAGATAGAAGGGGAAAAACTATACTTTTTGTGCCGCTGAAGTCTGGAGACATTAATAAAGATGGTTGATTTCTAATAAATGGATGTTGAGAGCCAACTAATTTTTTAAGCTTTTCCCACTCCGAGTAAGCTTCTTCTAGTTTTTTTTCTATATTTTTCAATTTCGGAGTAAATTTCTTTCGATTAAATACTTCTGAATTGGAGGTTGCCTGTCGAGCGTTTTCGATAACTTTTTCTAAACTATCATCAACTGACAAAATTTCTAATAAAGAGATGTATTTGCTGCCCAGGCTGTGACCGAGCCAGATATAATTAGAGTCCTGTTTATAAGTTTTTAAAGCTTTTTCTAAAGTTTTCTTTTTCTCATGTATCTCTTTAGCTTGATTTTTTTTGAAACTTTGGAGTTCACTATCAATTTTTTTGATAATTTCCGCTCTAATCTTATACTGTTCTATCAACAAATTTAAGGCTTGACCCCAATGGCGAATGGTAAATCCAAAGGGAAGCACGATGATTGTATATTCTTGTTCTAAGAAAATACTTTTTAACAGATGTTGATACCAAATCGTAGGAAAGAAAGTGCCAAAAAAAGCACCTCCTATAAACTGAACAACTCCTTTAGGGCTGGGATGGAGAGCTACCCAACTGTGAGACATTGGTTGAAAATCAATGTGTTTTGCCTTCTCGTGAGATATCATTACTAAAATAGGAGCGAGTTAAAAAAATCTTTTATTTTGTTATGCGATCGCCTGACCAAGCGGTTTCTTAGAAGCAGGCGTACTGGCGGCGATCGCTATCCGCTAAATGAAAAAACAAGTAAAACCCTCTTTCCTCCTGCTTAGTTTTTTGAAAGAAGATTAAAAATACTCAGTTAGTTACTACTACTAAGCGCTAAGCGTAAATAATCCACCGTTTTGAACGGGTAGAGAATAGGCAATCTGATCGAGTCCTCGATTAGCCAAATCGGGCTGGGTTGCATCAGCAAAGAAAGTTCCACGATGTTCAGGTGTTATCTGAAGTTGGATATCACTCAAATTCCCAGAAAGAGAAGAAAGAAAGATTTCTGTATAGCCTCTGACTTCAAAGTCTAACGTATTAAGCAATTCAGGTTTATCAACAATATTAGGTTGTAAAATAAATAAACCTGTTGCTCCAGCCGCTAAAAACAGTGGCGAAAATCTAAATTTATTTCTGGTAACTGCTGCCTGATCTGGGTTTAAACTGCCAGAGATATTAGTGCCTGAAGTATCAAGAAAAGTTATTAAATCATTTAAAGTTGTAGGAGGAGTTAGACGAGAGGTAAACACCAAAGATAAAACCAAATCAAACGAGCTTAAATTAGCAATAGTCAGGAAATAACCTTGAATAACATTCCGACTCAAATTTTTGACTTCGGCTGGAACTGTTGGTGGTAAATCATTAGGTAATTGAGACTTTAAGAGCAATTCAAAAGTCGAAATTAGCATAGTAAACCTTCCTTTTAAAACTAAAAGTTTCTACTTTTAACTCTAAAAAAAAACAGTTTAATTACAAGTTATTTTACAACAATTAACAATTAATCTAGATCGGGATCGCGTCTAAAACACAAAAAAAGGGGTACTAAGCCCCAAAAAACTAAGAACTATATATATTTACACCTGAGGCATAATTACAATATCTTAATTGACGTTATTCATAGCCTGCTGTAAACGAGTTTTATCTATGCCTAATTGATTAAGCAGCAGCCAAGTTTGAGTTAGATCAGGACCATGTAATTCACCTGTCAAGCCAGCGCGCAGCGATCGCATTACTAAACCTTTTTTGACTTTTTGGCTTTTGGTAACCTGTTTAATCATGGCTTGAGCATCTGATTCAGTCAGATTAGTAGCATTTAAACCAGCGATTATTTCAGAAATTACCGCAGCTACTCCTTCTTGCTGTAGCAATTCCCTTGCTTCTTGACTGTAATTAACCGAATCAACAAAAAATACGCTGGTTTCTTTAATTACATCGGTCAGACGGTTAAGGGTAGGTGCAGTTAATGCCGTCAGGCTTTCTAGCCAGGATCGATCTATTTTGTCTAAGCTGTAGCCAGCTTCTTGCCAATAGGGAATTAACAAATCGGTTAATTTGTCGACAGGCATTTGATGGAGATATTTACTATTGATCCAATCTAATTTGTCCCAGTCAAACTTAGCCCCAGCCTTGTTAACTCGCTCTAGTTCAAATTCTTTAGCTGCTTCTTCGAGGGTGAATATTTCTTTAGTCGAGTCAGGAAAGGTCCAGCCTAGCAAAGTCATGTAATTAACCAACGCTTCAGGCAAAAACCCCATTTGGCGAAAATCATCAATAGATGTTACTCCATCTCGCTTCGATAGCTTACGTCCATCTTGATTAAGAATTAAAGGACTGTGGGCAAAGATGGGAATCTCTCCTCCCAAAGCTTCATAAAGCAGAATTTGTTTAGCGGTATTGGCAATATGATCTTCCCCACGAATAACATGAGAAATCTGCATATCAATATCATCTACCACCACCGCCAGGTTGTATAGAGCTTGTCCATAGGGCTGATCGTCAGTATCGGCAGCACGAGCAATTACCATATCACCACCCAAGTCACTGCCTTGCCAACTAACAGTATCGCGAATTACATCTTGCCAAGCAATAGTGCGATCGCTGTCAATTTTAAAGCGAATTACGGGCTTGCGTCCCTCTGCCTCAAAAGCCTGTTTCTCTTCCGTGGTTAGGTTGCGGTGACGGTTATCATAACCAGGGGCTTGCCCTTTTGCCTTCTGTATTTCCCGCATTTGCTCTAATTCTTCAGGACTACAGTAGCAGGGATAGGCAAAACCTTTATCCAGTAGTGTTTGTACGGCTTGCTGATATTTATCCAAACGCTGAGTCTGAAAAAACGGTCCTTCATCCCAATTTAGACCCAACCAGGTCAATCCTGACTTGATATTTTCTGTATATTCAGGGCGCGATCGCGCTGCATCTGTATCCTCAATTCTCAGCACAAACTTTCCCTGATGATGATGGGCAAACAACCAGTTAAATACTGCTGTCCGCGCTGTCCCAATGTGTAAATTTCCGGTTGGTGAAGGAGCAATCCTTACTCTAACACTCACAAAATACCTCTAATCTGAAATTTTTTTATTTACGTGTAATTTATTATTGTAACGAGATTAAGACACATCTTTCTAAAGAAAGCGGGATGTATTTTGGCAGTAGTCGATAATTGAGCTAAATAAATTAGCTAGTACTTGCTTTTAGTAATTTGGAGCGATTTGATATCTAACTGTTGGAAGTTTCTGACTACCTTTAGAAATAGCTATTAATGAAATAAAAAAGTTTGAAACGCTTGAACGTTCAAATTTTTGCTATTGTCAAATTATGATAGATTGAACTTGTTACAATAGTTATAAGAAAAACTTATTTGACTGTCGAAAAAGTGGTAGAATAACTGACAATTGCTGATTACTGCCAAAAAAACCAAAGCTCTTATTTCATCTATCTTTGCCTGACTAACTCTTAATTTTTGAATGGTAGTTTGACAATTTAAGCTTTTCCGCCTGTGGTATCCAATTACTAGATCTATCATCATGATCGTGATTAACTAGAAACTAAAGCACATAACCTATCTTGATAACTGTGTTATATTACTTGAGAAATTTATCTAAGCTTATAGGCTTTTATTTTGAAAATTTTGATATTCTAATATCTTAATTGTGATTAAAAGTATGAGAGTTTAATTTGTATTGATCAATACTTTTGACAGGGGTAAGATGAGATATCGAAATAACGGTCTGAAAAAGATATGCTAGACCTCATTTCTACCTACGCGCAACAATCGATAACAGACTTATATTATATACATTAAGTGAATAAGAGCCTGATTGCGCCGCCCCCCCCCTTGATTGTTGTTAAGTTGCGAGCTAACAAATTAAACTTTAATAGAACCAGCGAAATAATTGCTTTACAGATAGTACTCTAGTTAACCAAGAACTTATGAATATGCAAGTAATAACCAAAGACAAGACTAATACACAAGACTATAAAGTAGCTGATATTTCTTTAGCCGATTGGGGACGCAAAGAAATTTCGATTGCCGAAGGTGAAATGCCTGCACTAATGACAATCAGATCTAAGTACAGCGAAAGCAAGCCATTACAAGGTGCCAAAATCATCGGCTGTATTCACATGACAATTCAAACAGCGGTTTTAATCGAAACCCTAATTGAGTTGGGTGCGGAAGTTCGCTGGTCATCTTGTAACATCTTTTCCACCCAAGACCATGCGGCTGCGGCGATCGCTGCTGCTGGCATTCCCGTATATGCTTGGAAAGGCGAAACAGAAGAAGAGTACATCTGGTGTATCGAACAAACTTGCCATAATGCCGACGGCGATCTTTGGGATGCCAACATGATTTTAGACGATGGTGGCGATTTAACTGGTCACATCCATGAAAAATATCCTCAGATGTTGGAAAGGATTCATGGCGTTACCGAAGAAACCACTACGGGAGTTCATCGTCTTTGGGAAATGCTCAAAAATAGCGAATTAAAAATTCCAGCGGTTAATGTCAATGATGCCGTGACTAAAACTAAGAATGATAATAAGTATGGTTGTCGTCATAGTTTAAATGATGCGATCAAACGCGGCTTGGATCACTTAATGGCTGGGAAAAAAGCTTTAGTGATTGGTTACGGTGACGTTGGGAAAGGTTCTGTAGCTTCTTTGCAGCAAGAAGGCATGATTGTCAAAGTTGCCGAAGTCGATCCGATCTGCGCGATGCAGGCTTGTATGGACGGGTTTGAAGTAGTATCGCCCTTCATCAATGGTAAAAATGACGGTACGATCAACAGCATTAATAAGGACTTGTTAGGTTCTATTGATATGGTTGTGACCGCAACTGGTAATTTCAATGTCTGCAATGCTAATATGCTGTCTAGCTTGAAGTCTGGTGCAGTAGTTTGTAACATCGGTCACTTTGATAACGAAATTGATACTGCTTTCATGCGCCGTGAATGGCGTTGGGAAGAGGTTAAGCCTCAAGTCCATCAAGTATATCGCAGCAACGACCCTCAAGATTTCTTACTATTGTTATCTGAAGGCCGCTTAGTTAACTTGGGTAATGCGACTGGACACCCGTCCAGAATTATGGATGGTTCTTTTGCTAACCAAGTATTAGCTCAAATGTTTTTATATGAACAAAAGTTTGCTGACTTGCCAGCAGCAGAAAAAGCTGAGGCAATCAAGGTTGAAGTGCTACCTAAGCAGCTAGACGAAGAAGTAGCCCGCTACATGGTAGCAGGATTTGATGGGGTGATTACTCAGCTAACGGTCGAACAAGCTGACTACATCAAAGTACCCGTTAATGGTCCTTTTAAAACTGACGCTTATAAGTACTAAGTTTTAAGAACAATTGGTTTGGTTGAATTAAAATAGCTAAACCTTGTGTAAATTACAGTTTTAAAAAAGGTGGGCAATGCTCACCTTTTTTTTGTTTTTTTTCGATTAGTATTGAAACTTAGTTTTAATTTAAAGCAAAAATTCATGCTCAGAAAAGCCGATCAGTGGGTTATTTGATCTTGGTATTATCTAACAATAATATTTATCTAAAAATTAGGAGCAAATGGCAAAACTTTCTGTCGAATTGAATCGCTATTTTTTTGAAGAAGAACGAAACGAGAAGGTCACTTTATCTGAGATTCTAACTTTGGCAGGAGAGCGTATATTCGGGTTCTTGTTGGTCATCTTAGCCTTACCCTCGGCTTTACCCGTTCCTGCGCCAGGTTATTCCATTCCTTTTGGGATTGCGATCTTTTGTTTAGCAGTTCAGTTAATTATCGGACGAGATCGCCCTTGGCTACCGTCTAAAATTATGAATGGCTCAATGTCCCTGACTACGGTTCAAGGATTCATTAAAAAAGGCAATCCATGGCTGCAAAAAATTGAAGCTTTAACTAAACCTCGTTTAAGTTATATCTGTACTAGCGCAGCAGGCAAAGTAATGATGGGAGTTGCGATCGCTCTGATGGCAATTTCAATGATGATTCCAATTCCTGGAACCAATACTCTACCTGCGATGGGCATATTTGTGACCGGCTTTGGTTTAGTCGAAGACGATGGGGTAATCAGTTTATTTGGTTTAGTTGTCTGTGCTTTAGGCGCGGCTTTATCTACTTCAATCTTAATTGCAGTAGTTTGGGGTGGTTCGAGCTTGCTTGACGTAATTAAACAGCAGCTGGGTAAATAATTACAGCCGAAATTAGGCTAGTTGAAAGGGATTAGACAGATAATCGGCAGTGTTTTCCACTAAGGCGATCGCATTTTCGTACAGCATTCTCTTTGGGCCTAAAATTCCCACACTACCCACAGGAAGATCATCTTGATAGTAGTTAGCGGAAATTAAAGTACAGGTTTGCATTGGTTCTAAATGATTTTCAATGCCAATTTTAATACTCACCCGTTTTAGAGAGTCTTCCAACTCTGGTAAAGTAAAAATTACTGGGGATAATTGTTCTTGCTGTTCTTCCAAGAGTGATAAAAGAGTTTGTACCTGTTGTAGTTGTGAAAACTCAGGCTGGCGTAACAACTCTGCCACACCATGAATTACCATCGGACTAGAATTACTAGCTTGCCAAGAAAGTTTGAGCTGACCCAATAGCATAATCAGAAAATCAGTATACTGAGAAAATTCGCGGTCTATTTTCGCCCAGTCTAAGGCGGCAATTTCGGTTAAGGAACATCCTCGTAATTCCCGATCCAGAAAATTAGATAACAGCTGTAGTTCATGATTGATTGTTGACTCATCAACTTCTGCCTCTGGTAGGGGAGACTCCATCAAAATTGATTGAGTTTGATAGGAATCAGTCACGACGATTAACATCACCTGATTGGCAGCCACTCGGACTAATTGTAAATGACGCACGGTGCTATGGCGATTTTGGGGAAAGGTAATTAAAGCAATATAACCACTTAAAGTAGACAAAATTTTGGCTGCTCGCTGTAATAGTGTTTCAAAACTAGCTCCTGTTATCTGTAATTCCTGTTGAACTATTTTTTGAATTGCTTTATTGATTTTGTCGTTAGGAACAATTAGGTGATCGACGTAGGTACGATAGCCAGAATCAGAAGGAACTCTTCCCGCCGATATATGAGGTTGATAGAGTAACCCAGCTTCTTCCAAACGCCCCATAACACTACGAATAGTGGCAGAACTAACGTTAAAATCATATTGCTGTGCCAAAGTCTTAGAAGCTACTGGCTCGGCAGTGGCAATATAGTGCTTGATAGTGGCTTTCAGTATATTCTGATGTCTTGAACTGAGATCTGATTGATTGACCATCAAATGTACTTAGATAATTAGATTAGTAATTGTTAAAATAAGTTTAAAAATTTTGGTATAGTATAGCCTGTCCCTGTAGCTGTTAGTAACGTCGAATAGCAGGGTCGATCAAACGAGAATAGGCATCAATTCCGCCCAACACGTTCTTAACTTTTGTAAATCCTTGCCCAGATAGCCATTGGCACAGTTGAGCCGATCGCATTCCATGATGGCATAGAACCACAGTTTCCGCTTCTGGGTTAAGAGTAGTCAAGAGTTCGTTTGACCATTGCTCAAACTCGCTCAGGGGATATATCTCAAAACCAGCGATCAAAGCGATCGCTACCTCACTTCTTTCCCTCACATCAATTAACTGTAACGATGAATCAGATTCGGCTAACAGCATTGCTAACTGATTTACATCTATTTCGCTTAGGTCAAAATAATTCATAGACATAATTCATAGTTGCCAAAACAAAAAAATGATTATTACAAGATCTTGCCTAATGCTAATTTTCTCTTAGTTTAATCATCATTTGTTGTTAATTTTTTTACGGACAGACAATATTTATAATATTTACAGGGGCGATAGCTATCGTTTTTCAGGCAGTTTAGCGATATTTAGATTAATGAATCGTTCTTTTTGGCAGATTTTGGTGGGTGGGGCAGCAGTACTGCTAGTTACTATAATAAGTTTAATTTTGATCGCGTCCCAGAGTCCGATAAATCTATTAAAAGGAGGAGTTAATACTTTTCCCGAGGCAACAGCCTTTGTGCCGAAACAATCTCCTGCAATGGTTTCTTTGTTAGCTAATCCCGAAAAGCTTTATGGAATCCGCCAGGTGACATTGCCACTGCCAAAGCGTCAAAGCGATCGCCAAGAATGGCAGCAGTGGACAACCGATTTAGTCAGCAGAATCGGATTAGATTACCAGCGAGATCTAAAATCCTGGTTGGGAGATGAAATTACTTTAGCTATTACTGCTTTAGACTTTGACCGCAATCTAGATAATGGGACGCAACCAGGATATTTATTAGCGATCGCCAGCAGAAATACGCAGTTAACTCAGAAATCTTTAAGTAACTTCTATGGCAAGCAGAATAATATCTCAATAGAGAGATACAAAGGCGCAGAAATTATTTTTCCGTCGGCTACTAAAACCAAAAATAAAAATAAACCAATCTGGGCAAGTTCAATCGTGGGCAATTTTGTTCTGTTTGCCAATCATCCTCAAATTATCAAAGAAGCAATCAATCAGGCTCAAGCAGTCAACTTAAATTTAGAACAGTCGGACGACTACCAGAAGGCAATTAGCAATATTGAGCGACCTCATATTGGTATAGCCTATATCAATGTTCCTGGTACATCAGCCTGGTTAAATAAATCGGCAGTGGTCAAGCAACCTCATGATAACCAAACTTTAAGTGCGTCATTGTCCATTAGTCGCAGCAATTTAGCTGTTCAAACCGCATTAACTGAAGTAGCTGATTCTGTAGCTAGTTCTCAGGCGTATAAATCTTTAATTAATAATTCTCAACTACAGCAAATTATTGATTCTTTGTCCCTGAAGCGCAACACTTATATCGATCTAAGCGAGAAGACATCCTTGTTAGACGAGCAAATGCCCTTATATGAGGTAACCAGATTGGCAATTAAAGCCTTATTTCCGCATTTAGAAGCGATCGCCATTGAAAATAAAGGCGATCGCGATCACGTCAGTCGCGCTGAAATTTTATTCAAATTAGCTGCTTAAAACCCTGGTAATTAACCGCCTAATTAAATAGAAGGAATATCGATATTCAGCTTTAGTGCAGGATTATTGTCCCAGCGATCGCCTACGTGAGCGTAAATACTCGTAGTGCGCGGATCGCTATGTCCTAACAAATCTTGTACCTGGCGTAAATCTGCTCCCGATCTAAGAGCCAATGTACCAGCCGTGTGTCGGAGACTATGAGCTGAAATAGTTCTACCAGGAGTATGTTTGAGTGAAGCCTGTTCTAAATAGGAATCGACAATCGATCTAATTCCGCGACGAGAGATTCTTTGACCCCTTGTCTGGTTACCAACAGCGATAAATAAAGGTCTAGTTGGTTTTAATATTTCTCCACTGGTTTCCCTGCGATGCAAATAATTAACCAAAAGATGAGCAATGTCGGGAGTTAAGGGAACAACTCGAATGTTTCTTTTGCCTTCTACTCTAATACCTAAGTTTTTGCCTTGTCTAACTAGACTGGAAATGTCAGCGCGATGTAACTCAACGGTGCGTGTGCCTTCTAATGCCATAATTGCTAGCATTGCCCTGTCTCTGGCGGATTTTAGCGTACCATCATTAGGTATTGTTCCCAGTAGTGTTTCTACTTCTGCCTGTTCTAAATAGGTAATTTTTTCGCCAGGGTCAGATTTTTCTCGTGGTGGCTTGACTCCCGCCGCTGGATTAATTGAAATTAAACCCTTCTCTACCGCAGCCTGATAAAAACGTCGCACCACCGCCAGCTTTAAAGCGATCGTCGCTGGCTTGTATTGCTTCTGCTTAATCATCCAATGCCGGTACTTTTTAACGTCATCTTTGACAATTATGACTGGGTTTAGCTGGCGGCGATCGCACCATTGCAGAAACTGCTGTAGCTGCCTGGTATAAGTCTTGAGAGTATCTACCGAGGCATCCCC
This sequence comes from Pleurocapsa sp., assembly GCA_050330395.1. GTDB lineage: Bacteria > Cyanobacteriota > Cyanobacteriia > Cyanobacteriales > Xenococcaceae > Waterburya. Next base: position 19,998 of record JBHJNW010000086.1, on the reverse strand, counting down.
CGCGCTCACGTCGATGTCTAAAAACTCCGCAAAAACCACCAGTAAATTATTGGTGGTAATAGTGCTAATTTGTGGCGGATTAGTCGCAGCTAACATCGATTATTTCAGCCTAATTTGGCACAATCATAGCATAGCAATTTGCTATTTTTAGCCAGATAAGCGATCGCCAGTATTGAGTTTGAGCCATTCATCTAAATCGAAAGTTAATCATTAATTATTATTTTCTTAACCTTGATGCTTTAGTTCTAAAGCTAAGAGCAAGTTTATTAAATTATAAATATATGACTCAGGAATCAGACAACGGCAAAAACAATTTTTTGTATCCCAAAGCAAGCTATCATGGTGATTTTTCACCTAATGAACCGAATAATTTGGTATTCAACGCCAATTTACAAGAATTTGCTCAGAAAGTAGCGTATATTTGCGCTCTGGAAACGAATGGCAAAATATCTACCGAAGAAGCCTACAATCAGATTAAGAAATTATGGCATCAGTTAAAGACTACTAAAAAAGCTCTATTGGAGCAAGATGATTCAGAGTGATATTACTCATCAGTAACTATTTCCTGGTAAATCCCAGTCTTGGGGATTAAATTCTGTCATGGAATTAAGAACCTGATTTGCTGCTTGAAATAATTGGGGGTTAAATACTGTATCAGGAATAACTACCACAGACATCCCTGCTGCGATCGCTGCTTTCATCCCTGCTAAAGAATCTTCAAACACTAAACACCGTTCAGGAACAGCATTTAACCTCTTGGCTGCCAGCAAAAATATATCTGGTGATGGTTTCCCACGTTCAATTTCTGGATCATCCCCGAGAGTAGTTAGGTCAAATATCTGTAACCACTGCTGATGATTAACGGTTTTCATCTCAAAATGATGACGAGAAGAACTAGAGGCGATCGCCTGAGGAATATGATGATTAGCTAGATGTTGAACTAACTCTACTGTTCCTGGTAAAGTTTTGGCCGTGCCATATAGAGGATAGAGTAATTTATTGCGTTCGACTAAATATTCGGCAGCGGTAAAGGGAAGCTGGAGAAGATCGACCAGAATCTTCGCCGAATCTAAGGTTGGTCTACCAGCGATCGCCATTTTGACATCTTGATTAAATATCTTGCCATAACGCCGAGCAATTTCCCTGTTTACTCGCTCATGTAGAGATTCTGTATCTAACAGCAATCCATCTAGGTCATAGATAACGTGAGTAATTGACTTAAACATCAGCTTTACCAGTAACAGTAGATAGAGAATTTGAATATAGCTAAAGATGATTAACAGATGGATAAGAGTTGAATGAACCGACGTTTTTTCCGCTCAAGCTGAGATTTTTTTGGTTTAAAATCTGGAAAATACCTAACTATAGCTAGATAGTTTCCCGCTCAAGACTTTAGTATCATTGTTTAAATTAGACTAATAGCTAAAAGAAATAATTTGACCATAACTGTTCACCATTTAAACGATTCTCGTTCTCAGCGCATACTGTGGCTACTATCAGAACTTGGTGTAGAATACCAGGTTAAGCGTTACCAACGCGATCAAGAAACCATGCTAGCACCTGCGTCATTGCGAGAAGTTCATCCCTTGGGCAAATCTCCCGTGATTACCGACGGAGAATTAACCTTAGCCGAATCTGGTGCGATCGTTGAATATTTAGTCGAACGTTATGGCAATGGATGCCTAGCCCCCGCAACTGGAACTCCCGAGCGATTACGCTACACTTACTGGCTACACTATGCCGAAGGGTCAGCAATGCCGTTATTAGTCATGCAGCTTATTTTTAATCAGATCGAGCCGAAAACACCTTTCTTCTTACGTCCGATCGCCAAAGTTATCACTGGAAATGTCAAACAGACCTATATCAAGCCTCAAATTGCCCAACACCTTAATTATTTAGAAGCGGAACTAGCAAAAAATACCTGGTTTGTGAGCAACGAATTCACCGCCGCCGATATTCAACTAAGCTTTCCTTTAGAAGCTGCTGCTGCTTACGGTAATTTAGATGCGAGTCATCCGCAACTTAAAGCTTTTTTAGAACGTATCCACGCACGACCAGCTTACCAACAAGCTTTAGAACAGGGCGGTGCTTACAGTTTTAGCTAGGGACTAATCAGGCTAACAATATATCATTGCTTGATTTTATTTAATGGCGAGGGCGATCGCTAAGTGAAAATTTGGGTGAAAATTTGGAGAATATTTGACCACAGATTAAATAGAGATTATGTTCCAGGCTCTGATATGTTTATACATAGACTTTCATCTGGAAGAAATTTAATTCTGTGAGCGATAAATCTAACGGGAGAATGCTACTCTCACATAACTTTAATTTACGCAATAATGAGCTTCCTGCGCTGGAGCGTGAAAAATTTGCCCAGGTATTTATTGATGGGCTTAAAGGACAAGACAACATTCAATGTAGCTATATCAAAAATCCCCATTGGGTAGTAGAAATTATTTTTCCCACAGCCGAATTTGAGCCTCAAGAAATTGGTCAGATGTGCGGTGATATTTTAATCGAGCGAAGAAAAAGCCAACAACCTGAATCTAGGTTAACGACAGATACTTTGATTTTAGGCGGTAGAAAAACCACTCCCGCCACTACTATGTCGCCAACGTCTCTACAAATAGGAGAATGGGGAGTAGATGTAGTAGAAACGCCGCAAGCCGCAGTTTTTTTAAAGGAAATAGCTTGGTCAAAAATGATTGCCGACAAACCCAGCGACGGCATTTTTAAACTTGAATTGCTAGCTTAGTTTGTAGCTACAAAATATCTTACTTTTTATGCTACAATTTTTGAGCAGCTAGTAGCATTAGTCTTTTCGTTTTATGGCAAAAATATCAATTTACATAGATGATAAATTGCTTGAAGAACTAGATGGTTTGGTAAAAAACAGTAAATATATAAATAAGCGTAGTCGAAGCGCATTGTGTAGTTATTTAATCGAGCAAGAAGTTGTTAGACAGCAACGACAAAAGATGTTAGAAGCTGCTCAAACCTTAGATAAACTAGGTTTGGGTTGGAGTAAGGAGGAACAAAATTGCGCGATTATCGATGCGGAAGTATCTGGTTAGTCAATTTTGAACCCTCGGTTGGTACTGAAATTAAAAAAACTAGACCTGCTTTAATTATTTCCCCTTCAGACTTTAATCAAGTTAGAGCTAAAGTTACTTTACTGCCTATATCCTCTACAGTTATCAGAAACAAGAAAATTGCTCCCGTAGTTGTTAGAGCTATCGCTACTTTAGAAAATGGATTAAATAATGAAAGTACGATTATTGCCATTGAACCCAGTACCTTTGATAAGGGCAGATTAATTAAATACTTGGGTCAGTTAGAAAGCAGCTATTTTAAACAGGTCAAATCAATACTCAAGTTCTATCTGGATGTGTAACACAATTAATAAATAGATTTTATACAGAGTTATTGAAATTATGAATACTTCCGTATTTGAACAATTTTTTCAGGATTGCGTTGGTAATTGGCAATCCGATCGCACTTATCATTATTTGACTCACCAAGAAATAGAGCGATCGCAAACTACTTTTGAAGTCCAACCTCTAACCAGCCAACAAAAAGCTAAAGTATTAGCTGATAATGCTTACCATGAGCTAGATAACTTAGAGCATCTACCTGGGTTTAATTTGGGTTTTTATACTATTTCGGAAAAGGGAGAAGAGGTGAGACAAAATCTGAATCTAATGTTTGTGCCTAAATCCGAACATGATTCAATCCTAGAAGGAGACTATTTACGAGATCGCGCTTACGAAGAAGCCAGACCAATTATTTCCCACTTTCGCTTCGACTCCAATACCAAAGAATTGTTGATGACAACCAACTACACCCGCGTAGTTTCAGTCGATTCAATTACTTTGACTAATCCAACTTTACGAATTCGGCGGATTTTAAACTACGAAAAACCTCTCGCAGGAGAATCACTACGAAATGTTCTCTTAGCTGGATTTGGGGTAGAACAAAAAGTATTAGGTTAATTTTGACGGCTGTAAGTTAACAATAGTTCACATAATTCTCATTAAGTTTTACAAAAGTTGATAGTAACGGTTCAAGCAGCATTGTATAAATAAACTGTAAATGACTGTCTTATTCTTAATCAGGTAAGGCTTGGTTTCATTAAGATTAATTAAACATTGGCAGAGAGGAATTTTTAATCTGTAGTATTTGTTGGGCAGTAAAATTTCAAAGTACTGAATCTTTTACTGCATGGCATTTGCTTTAATTTTAGAATCCTCCACCGTGGCAAGCGATCGCCTTGAGTAGTATTTTTACTCTAGTTCAATGTTGCTTGTCGAGTTTGTGTATTTACATAAAACTCAGTTGTCAAAAATGTATGGAGTAATACAGGTTGCCATCTAAAGAGTTTTCTCCAAGATGGATTAAATCCGCGTATTTTTGTTCCATACATAAAGATAAAAATTTTATTTCTCAAAGGAGATTATTAAATGGCTTTTGGCTCATTTGGTCCAGCATCACAATTAGGTGTGGCCCTATATGAAGATACTCCTCCCATTGAATACGTACCAGGGTGTTCACAAGAAGAGTTAGAAACAATTATTCGTGCTGTCTACAAGCAGGTTTTAGGTAATGCTTACATCATGGAAAGTGAGAGAGCAGAAATACCAGAATCGCAATTTAAACAGGGAAACCTAAGCGTACGTGAATTTGTCCGCGCCATTGGTAAATCTGACCTATATCGCTCCCGCTTTTTTGATACCTGCCCTCGCTATCGTTATACCGAGCTAAATTTCAAGCATTTCTTAGGTCGCGCTCCTAACGATTACGATGATATGAAAGCTCATAGTGCGATTTTAGACGAAGAAGGTTTTGAAGCTGATATTGATTCCTATCTAGATAGCGATGAATATCAAAATGCTTATGGCGACTACTTCGTACCTTATCCTCGTGGATACAAGAGTCAGCCTGGTCAAACTATGGTGGAATTTACTCATATGTTTGCCTTAATGCCTGGCGCTGCGGGAAGCGACTTCAAAGGAAGTTTATCAGGTAAAAATCCTGTACTGAACAAAGACGTTATTTTAGAAAGTCCAATATCGATAGTTGCTCCTTCAGGGGGAGCTGCTGGTAATGGTTGGTCTTTCCAAGAGCCTGCTTTGTCTGCTCGTACCCGTCAAGGTGCTGGTGCTGGTGCCAACGGCAAGGTATATCGCATTGAAGTAACTGGTTATCAGGCTGCGGGAGTAAGAAACCGAGTTGGCAAATTCCCAGTTAATAGTTTCTCTAAATTCCGTCGTAGTAACAAGGTATATCTAGTACCTTACGAGCAGCTATCTCAAGAATATCAGCGAATTCATCAGCAAGGTGGAAAAATAGCGAGTATTACCCCAGTTAATTAGAACCAGGTCGCTATAGCAATTGGGAACAGTCAACCCCTAGGCTTTTCTGTTCTCAATCGGTATCTCAAATAATAAATACTGATTCAGGAGAAACAAGACATGACCGCTTTATTAGATACACCAGTCGAGGTTCGTCCTAATGGCACTGCTGATGACAAGGCGATCGCCATTCGGGCAGTATACAAACAGGTATTAGGGAATCCTCACGTTATGGAAAGTGAGCGTTTAGTCAATGCCGAATCTCAATTTTGCAACGGTAGCTTGAGCTTGCGAGAGTTTGTTCGTGCCGTTGCCAAATCTAACTTTTATCGCGATCGCTATTTTGAAAGCTGTGCGCCCTATCGCTTTGTCGAGCTAAATTTCAAACATCTTTTAGGACGCGCTCCTGCCGATCAGGCAGAATTGTCAGAGCATATTCGCCGTTGCATTGAAGAAGGTTACGACGCTGAAATTGATTCTTATGTCGATAGCGTCGAATATTCCGAAAAATTTGGCGAAAATATTGTTCCTTTTTACACTGGAGCAACTAGCCAAGTTGGTCAAAAACAAGTTAACTATAATCGCACTTTAACTTTACTTCAGGGTGTAGCTGGAGTTGATAGTGCTAATAAACAATCACGTTTAGTCGATAGCGTGGCGACTAACAGTGCGACTGCTGCCAAGAGTCCTTCTAGCAGTGGACGCATGTCCCCTTATCAAGACGCTACTGCCAAACGGTTTAAAATCGTGGCCAAAGGTGCCAAATTCGACAGCCCTCGCCGAGTCAGCACCAGCGAGTATATTGTTCCTGGCGATCGCATGAGTCCGCAAATTCAGCGAATTCAGCGCACGGGAGCCAAAATTGTCAGTATTACCGAACTGACTTAACCATAACTCAAATTAATTTAAATTCAGGAGAAATCAATTATGTCACTATGGATGACAGACGTGCAGCCGATTGAGCTGCGAGAACGCAAAGCAGATGAGGATTTTGAGATCATCATTCGTACTGTGTATACACAAGTTTTAGGCAATGCTTATTTACTTGAGTGCGATCGCCTAGAAACTGCTGAATCTCTATTTAGAAATGGCGATCTGACTGTACGCGGTTTTGTGCGTGCGATCGGTCAATCTGAACTGTATCGTTCGCGATTTTTTGAGAACTCTTCTCAATATCGCTTTATCGAAATGAACTGTAAGCACTTTTTGGGACGCGCGCCTCTGGATCAGGCAGAAGTTTCCCAGCACGTGCAAATCTATAACAACTTTGGTTACGAAGCTGAGATTGATTCCTATATTGATAGCGAAGAGTATAACAATGCCTTTGGGGAAAATATCGTTCCTTGTCCCCGTACCGAAAGCAACCAGCGCACCTTGTTGAATGTAGGCTTTAATCGTACCTACGCTCTATATCGCGGTTACGCCAGCAGCGATACTACTACTAACAAAGCTAAGCTAATCTCCGATTTAGCAGCTAATAAACCTACTCCCATTGTCTTTCCTAACAAAAGCTCTGGGGGAACTCCCGGTGTTAACAACAAGCGTTTCCGCATTAAGGCAACTAAAGCCAGCGTTGGTTCTTTAAATCGTTTGAGTAATCAAACCTTCAATGTTGACTATGAACAGCTAAACGCCAAAATTAAAAGCCTACATCGTACAGGAGCAAAGATACTCAGTATCACTGAGATCTAAAGTCAACGCGGTTAAAAGCTAAATAAAACATTTGGAAGGCGAATCTGGATTCGCCTTCTGTCTAAAATCTGGAGAATATAATATGACAGGAATGATTAGTACTGGAGATAACAATGTTAGCGAATACGGTAGTCGTACTGTGGCTATTGAAGTTACAGGGGTGTGCCGTCAAGAGTTAATGCGTACTAGTAACTATACAGTTAAAGTTCCCTATAGTCGGATGTCTCAAACTATCCAAAATATTAGCCGCATGGGAGGAAAAGTAGCTAACATTTCTTTAAATGGAACTACTTCTGTTGTTGATGCACCTACTGAAGAGCCTGAACAAACAGCACCTAAGCGTTCTAACAGCAAAAAGAATCGCAGTCGCAAATAACTCGAACTAAATTAGTGGCTTAATTAGTCGCTTAATCAGCAGATTAATGATTATTATCTAGCAGCAGATAACCCAGCTGCTAGGATTTAAAAAACTCATACTTAACATTGAGCTGTTAGGTAAAAAATAACATAAACTTTTTTATAGACATTTTGACCTCAAAAATTCATGAATATTGATGAATTTGTCGAACGTTCTTTAGGTAAATGGCGATCGCAGCGCAGCGCTCACCATTTAGCTTTTCACCATTTTGAAGAAGTAACTTCTCAGATTGAAATCCTCCCTTTAGAAAATAATGACGAAAGGGTAATTGCACTTTGTAAAGCCAATCAGGTAGATCCTCATTTGGTTGCTAGTCCATTTTATATGACTTGGTTGGGAGAATCAGATTGGGACGAGGATGAGGTGCTTTCGGGCTCAACGGTGTTAGTTCCTGTACCAGATCTAGATAACCCAGCTTTAGGACGACTATTGAGAGAACAGGGATATGCGGAAACTGTTCCTGCGGTTGGTCAATATCAGCTAGTAGAAGACGGTTCGTTTCTTCTTAATACTAAATATGAAAGAGCAACAGCAGAAGAAAAAATCTGGTTTGCTACAGAAAACTTGCGGTTTCGGGTTTCTTTGATTAAAACAGGAGACGGCAAGGGTGTCACGACGGCTTCGTTCTCTTCTGAGATTCGATCACTCAATTTGGATGAATAAATTGGCAGTTGACTAAATATATTTTATGACTAAATAGCGATCGCTTAGATCTAAAAGTTTGACGAGTCGACTCGTATACCCTAGATAAGTGTCTTTAAGTAATGCACCACATCGCTTTTATGGCAGTCAAGCATTTATCTGACTGCTATGAAAAATATTTAAAAATTAAGCGATCAATAAAATTAATAAAATTTAGCGATATCCCTAATACTTTCTCGATCAATTTTAAGCGGGATGACGCTTTGAAAAACTTGGCATAATTATTTCTTGTTTAAAAAAAATTTATCAATATAGAACAATGTTGACTAAAGAACATTATTCAGCACAAGATAACAACCTTCTGCATGAACTAGCTCGGCTGATGGCAGGTGATTTTTCTAATCGTCAACAGTCTGATGCCGATCCGAAAAACTATGCCCATATTCGGATTTTTTTTCGTCCCTTGCCTTGGGAATTTTTCTCAGGTATTGGCTTTTATTCTGAACAAGTTTATGACTACGATCTTTGGACACCTTATCGTCAGGGGGTTCATCGTCTAATAAACCAAGGCGATCGCATTTATATTGAAAATTACAGTCTTAAAGAGGCTGAAAACTATGCGGGTTCTGGTCATAATCGCGATATTTTACTGACGATTCCCTCAGATGGTATTGAACGTCGTTACAACTGTTCGATGGTGTTTCACAAACAAGGAAACGCTTTTCACGGCAGCGTTGAGCCTGGCAACAAATGCTTAATCCATCGCAAAGGGGTTCAAACCTATTTAGTCAGCAGTGTTGAGCTTGACGAAACTACTTGGATTAGCTGGGATAGAGGCATGGATTTAGATAATCACCAGCAAATTTGGGGTTCAGCAGTAGGGCCACTAAAATTTTCTAAAAGAGCAAGTTTTGCCGAGGAATTGCCTCAAATGAATTAATTCGACTCTAAGCTGATAACAAAATCTAAATTCAAGCAGCTTTGCTAAGTTAAGCCTTCTTTATCTGGTTAGCTTGTTGTAATAAATATAAATTAAACCAATAAAAATGATTAATACGTCGGAGCTAACAGCTAAAAGTATGTTACCACCAGTGGCTCGCAAAAAAATGCAGGCCTGGATTAGAAGCCGTCATCTGATTTGTTCAGGTCACTTTTTTATTTTTGAAACGCTAGAATATTCGACAATCGAAAACTTTGAAGAGTGCGTCAAAGGTTTAGGTGGAACTTTCATTTCGGTTGAACCAATGCGCAAAGTCTGGATCGGAAATCATCGCCAAGTAATTTTATATCAAGCCAAAGCTAGTTTGCATACTCCTCATCATGAACTAAAACAATACTGGATTAAATACGGTGGCTTTTATACTAGATTCGATGAACGATCTTGTTGAGATATTACCGTACAAAATTAACGATAAACAATTAGGTTGATCGGCTCGAAGGTAGTAGGTATAGGAATCCTATTTGATTTGTAAGAATTTTTTGCAGTGCGAGCGTCTCGACCGCGACCAAGGTAGTCGCACTAAATCTCTTATTTCATTTAGGATTGCTATGTTAAATAATTACAGTCTTGAAAAAAACATTAAACACTTTGCCAGTTAATATAAGGCAATTTGCTTGCTGTGGCTTTAATACTTTCCTGGTTACTAATCAACTGTCCACAATTGTCCCAAGTTCCTTTAAGAAACATCTGTCTTGAACCTTCGTTCATCTGAACTGGTATAGAAAAGCGATCGCTTTTTACTGACATCGCTGCCAAATCCACAGTTAGATCTACTTCGGGATTTTCGTTAATTAAAGCCTGTATCTGTTCAATTTCTTCTGGAGAGGCAATGACACAGGGAACACCAATTGCCACACAGTTGCCAAAAAAGATCTCCGCAAAACTTTGACCGACAATCGCCTTAATGCCCCATTTAGACAAGGCTTGAGGAGCGTGTTCGCGAGATGAACCACAGCCAAAATTATTATTGACTACCAGAATATTTGCACCCTGATATTGAGGTTGATCGAAAGGATGCCCAGCAGTTTGTGCGCGATCATCTGCAAAAGCGTGTTCTCCTAATCCATCAAAGGTAACGCAACGCAAAAAACGAGCGGGAATAATGCGATCGGTATCAATATCATTGCCCACAACGGCGATCGCTTTACCTGATATTTTTTTAACTTCACTCATATCTACGACTTTGACAATACGATTCTCAATTTACAATAATTTCCGTAATTCCGTAACTAAAGTGCCAAAGTTTATTCCTGATTTTTGATTCCTTGGTCAATTCTTTGTTGCCAATCGCGATCAAGGCGATCAGCATTTTTTATATTTTGATCTAACAGATCATCTTCTGTGGTGTAGGTAATATCGCGATCGCCAATTACTTTTTGTTGAGCAAACTGGCTGGCATAAGCAATTTTCTGACGTAAAGATGGATCGCTTTGATGCAGCGCGATCGCTCTTTGTTCGCGAGACTGATTGCGTTTAACTATCTTCGGATTACGCCCCTGAATCCAAAAATAGCGGATCAAAGGTATTAGCAGATATAGACTACCGTAGCCGAGTAATAGCCATTGAATTGAGGCAGCAAATGCAACTATACCGCCCAATTCTGCGGCAATTGTACCGTCTTGTAAGAGAGTCCCCAAAACAAAAGCCAAAATAATATTAACTGCCCCCAAACCAGCAGCCATAGTAATTTGACCGCTCGTAGCTTGACTAAAACGCCAGGGTTTTTCTTGAAGATAGCCCACTGAAGCTACTGGTTCTAGTTGTCTACTGCTTGCCATTACCTGAAGTTCAGGAAAATAGTAAATAATTTCTCCTTGGGGGGACACTTCGGGATAGCCGTTAAAGCGACTCAAAACGGGCAGCATATAATCTTCATCGCGATCGGTCTCATCTACATAAGGCGCAATTTGTTCTCCTACCACTGCCCCTTTATGGCTGCGAATTACCGCTCCAATAGTCTGCCAGCGATGTTCTTCTAGATCAGCGTTGGGGTTACCATCGCCAAATAAGAAAGAAAAAACTGACTCTAAAAAATTCATTTGGTAGCTGCCAGTTGCCTGCCTTCTCCGCTGACGACGACGACGATTGTAGCCAGGATCGAACCACAAAAAGATATCTCCCAACCAAAAACGCGGTACAAAGAAAAATCCGCCCCCGCCACCATAGCTATTGCCTCGATTACCCCCACCTTTTCTCTCATCATTGCTAGAGTTCATGGCAATAAAAATGGCAATAATTGCTACTACCATCAACAAAATAGAAGCAATTAAGATAATGCCGAAAGAAATCCGAATTAAATAAAATAAAACTCGCCAGACTTTCTCCCAGGTTTGTTGCCAGCGCAGTCGCCAATACTTATTACGCAGAATCGAACGGAAGTTCTTCGGAAACAGATAAACCACGTCTCCCGACTCTGCCACCTGAAGATGCCCCCCAGCCTCACTAGCTAGGGCTAATAGCCCCTGTTGGGCAAAGTTTAATTCTAGTCCTGCTTGCGCTGCCACATCACCCACGGTAACGCGATAATCTAGCTTTTCAACTGACTTAACAATTTTAGGATCGGGGGTCATTCTTGGTCACAGTGATAAATAATAGTCATACTGACTTATTTCATATTTTATCGTTTTCCTCTTGATAACAGCATCGATAACAATTTGCGTGGTCTTGAATTTGAGCGTAGCCCAATTTAGACTCTAGTTTTTGATCTAAGATGAATTTTGATGAGATTTTACGATCAGGATTTTTATTATGGTAAAAACTGCCTCGACTATGCTGCCTTTAGGTACTGCTGCGCCAGCATTTCAACTTCCTGATGTCGTATCTGGCGAGACTATTTCTTTAACCACTTTTGCCGATCGCAAAGCTTTATTGTTGATGTTTATCTGTCAGCATTGTCCTTTTGTAAAGCACGTCCAATTAGAACTGGCTAAAATCGGTCATGATTATAGTCAAAAACCTCTAGGAATTGTAGCCATTAGTGCTAACGATGTAGCCAACTATCCCGATGACTCCCCCGAAAAGCTGAAGGAGATGGCACAGACTCTCCATTTTAACTTTCCTGTATGTTACGACGAAAGCCAAGAGGTAAGTAAATCCTATACTGCTGCCTGTACGCCAGATTTCTTTTTGTTTGATGCGGATGGTAAATTAGCTTATCGTGGTCAACTAGATGATAGTCGCCCTAGTACTGATATTCCTGTAACGGGTAAAGATTTGCGTCAGGCGATCGATGCTGTGTTACAAGACCAAGCAATTGACTTTGAACAAAAACCTAGTATTGGCTGTAACATCAAGTGGAAACCAGGAAATGAGCCAGAATATTTCGGCTAGATGCTCAATGGGGCTAATTTTTAACTACTGGCATTTAATCGCCGATACAGTTCAAAGATAAAAATTAGGATTAAAGCTGTAGCTAAAGGAAGTAAAAAGCGAATTGAACGGTAAACTAATAGCGAAGCTAAGATATTTGGCGTAAAAATACTGTTTGGCAGTAGAAATAGTATAAAAGACTCGAATACGCCAATTCCTCCTGGAATATTGCTCATAATCGAAGCTGTCATGCTTAGTAAATAAATGCTAAAGAAGCTGAGATATGTTTGATTAGGATCAGCAGGAATCAGGCTGTATAGTATTGCGGCGGCAAATGCCCAATCTAGAGAAAAAACAGCAATTTGCCACATAGAAGTGCTTGGTTTGGGAAGATAAACAATTCTGCCTTTAATTGTTAAACGTTTTCGTCGCCAACCAAAATAAAGATAAGTGACCACTAAGATGAGAGCGATAATTCCTAAATAACGGACAATAGATATTTGAAGATTTAAAGGACTAGGTAACTCTACAGGATTGACCACAAAAGTAATTCCACTAAGAGTAAGTAATCCTAGCCAAAAGGTAAGATTCCCCATGGCAGTTATCTTGGCAATTATTCTTGTAGGGACACCCCACAAGGAATAAAAACGATAACGAATTCCACCACCAATTAGTAAAGTAAAACCTGTTGTATTACTGATAGCATAAGTAACAAAAGTTGTAAAAATAATTCGTTTGCTGTCTAAATAATGATTGAGATGGCCAAAGGCAACCAGATCGTAGCTACTAATTGCCAGGTAGCCTAAGAAAGCAAAACTAAAAGCGGCAGATAGCTGACAACCATCGATCATAGATAGACTATCTACAAGATCATTGAGATTGTAGCGACCTAATTCTTGGCGCAGTATATACAATGAAAAAATCAGCAGCAGAAATCCCACTGTTGGATATAGCCAGCGAAGCAAGCGATCGCGATTCATTAATAGTTTTAATTAGAAATAACTCTTTCAGGGTAATTAGTAAATATAGCATCCACTCCCCATGCTTTCAGACGCTTAATGTCATTAGGCTGATTAACGGTATATATCCAGACTAGTAAGCTATGCTGATGCACTGAGTTAATTAGTTCTAGACTGACAAAATCTAAACTAGAAATCACAATATCTGCCTGTAGTTTTTTGGCGGTTGCCAAATATTGCCAAGGTAATCCATAGATTAACATCCCAGTTTTAATCTGGTCACAAATTGTCTTAAGCCGATGTAACTCATCATGATTAAAAGAAGAAACCACAAAATCTCGATAAACCCATCCTTGTCTAATATATGTTTGAATTAATTCAACAACTAACCCAGCGGTATTGCTGCCCTTTAATTCAATATTCACTATTGCTTGACGGTTTACCGTCTCAATAACCTCTGATAAGGTGGGAATCTGTTCACCTTTACCAGCATCAAGCGATCGCAAATAAGCAAAGCTTTGTTCTTCAATGTAGCCAGTACCATTAGTAGTTCGAGATAAATCGCGATCGTGAATGACTACTAAATTATTTTCGACGTTATAAACATCAATTTCGATCGCATCAACACCTAAAGCTAGTGCCTTTCTAACCGACAACAAAGTATTTTCTGGCTCATGTCCCATTGCCCCTCGATGTCCAATACAGAGCATAATTTAAGACGGTGGTAATTTTTAGGAGAAAGTTGATAATAATATTATTTGTAGCTATTAGCTAGGAATTCGATCAACCATTAAGTAAGCAAAATAAAATATAAAAGTCCGATAAATGAGCATTTTAACTCTCCAAAATATTAAAAAAGATTTTGGCATTAAAGAAATTCTTCGTGATGCTAGCTTTAGCATTGAGCCAAATGACAAGGTAGGGTTAATTGGGGTCAACGGCTCTGGTAAGTCTACCCTGCTCAAGATGATTGCGGGAATTGAACCTACAGATGGTGGTCAACGCTTGGTCAAAAGTGGAGCGAGGATTATCTATTTACCCCAACAGCCAGAAATAGATGAAAGCTTGACCGTAATCGATCAGGTGTTTGCTGATAGTGGTGAGCAAATGAAGCTGGTGCGAGAGTATGAAGACTTATCCCACAAGATAGCTCACGCCAAAGGAGATAATTTAGATACTCTGATGTCGCGCTTAGCAAGGGTGAGCGAGCAAATGGAGTCAGTCGGAGCTTGGGACTTAGAAACTAAAGCCAAGATTATTCTCAGCAAATTAGGTATTGAAGACCTTGATGCCATGGTCAAAGACCTTTCTGGAGGATATCGCAAGCGGATCGCTTTGGCTGCTGCTTTGCTTAATGAACCAGATTTGTTGATGATGGATGAGCCGACTAACCACCTAGATGCAGAATCGGTAGAGTGGTTACAGGAATATCTCGATCGCTTTGGAGGTGCGATCTTACTGATTACTCACGATCGCTATTTCTTAGATAATGTTACTAATCGGATTTTAGAAATTGATCGCGCTGACCTCTATACTTATGCTGGTAACTACTCCTATTACTTAGAGAAAAAAGCCCTACAGGAAGAGTCGGCTGCCAGCAGTCAACGCAAACATCAAGGGGTATTGCGACGAGAGCTAGAATGGCTCAAAAAAGGTCCCAAAGCCCGTAGCACCAAGCAAAAAGCGCGCATCGATCGCATTGGTGATATGCAGGAGAAAGAGTTCAAACAGGCGCAAGGAAAGGTCGATATTGATACTCCAGGTAGGCGGATTGGTAAAAAAGTAATTGAACTCGAGAACATTACCAAATCTTACGACGGACGTATCCTTTTTAAAGATTTTAGCTATGAATTTATGCCTAGAGATCGCATTGGCATCATTGGTGGCAATGGTGCAGGTAAATCAACTCTGGTGAATATCATTACGGGGCGCATCGAACCAGATGTAGGCAAAGTAGATCTTGGCAAGACAATTCATATTGGTTATTTCGATCAGCATTCAGATAATATTTTAGCTGCCCTAGACGAAAATCAACGGGTTATTGAATATATCAAAGAAGTAGCGGAAGTTGTCACCACTGCCGATGGCAATAAAATTACTGCTTCTCAAATGTTGGAAAAGTTTCTCTTTCCGCCTGAACAGCAATATGCGCCGATCCATAAGCTGTCTGGGGGTGAAAAGCGTCGTCTGTTTTTGTTGCAGGTATTGATGGAAGCTCCTAACGTGCTGATTTTAGATGAGCCGACTAACGATCTCGACGTACAGACTTTAGCAATTTTAGAAGACTATTTAGAGAACTTTAACGGCTGCGTCATTGTAGTTTCTCACGATCGCTATTTTTTAGATCGCACTGTTGAGTTTATTTTGGCGATCGAGCCTGAAGGTGAAGTGCGTCTATATCCTGGTAACTATTCTGTTTATCTCGAACATAAAAAGAAAGCCGACAAAGATGCCAAAAGTGAACAGATTCAGTCAAAATCCCCCCAAAGCAAGTCTAAAAATATTAGCACCGATAAATCTAATGATAAAACCAATAAACCCTTGTCTAATTTTGAAAGACGAGAATATGAAAAGCTAGAAACCAAAATTGCTCAGTTGGAAACTGATAAAGAGAAATTAGAAACCGATTTGGCAATTAACTGTAGCGACTTCAATTTGGTGCAAGAACTCTCCGAGAAATTAGCCAGGTTAAACAGAGAGATCGATACTAATACCGAACGTTGGCTGGAATTAGCCGAAAGAGAAATGTGAAGAGGCGATCGCGATAATTTGTGACCACGGAAATTAATTGGAGTGAGTATAAAAGCCATTTCACAGTATATATTGAGGTTATGTTATTACTCCGATTGAACCCATGCATCAGCTTGACCAATCTGCCCTGAAAGCTCGAAATAAATTGCTGGTTATGTTTTTGGTGTATATTGTCTTAGATGCTATGCTCGTGGCTATTTCCAAAGATCTATGGGCTATTGGTCGCATTTTAGTCACCATTGTTGTGATGTACTGTGTTTTACAAGGGCGCAAATGGGCTAGATGGGCTTTAATCGGTATCTTAAGTTTTCTGGTTGTTGCTCTAATAGCATTGGTTGTTGCCCTTTATTCAAAGCTCTCTACCGTTTTGGTTGTTGGAAGCTCGATCTTGACCGTTCTTAGTGCGATTATTGCGATTTATCTCGTCCGTAGCCAAGATTTAAATCGTTATTTCTCATATAAAAGACAAGCTTCTTAAAGATACGCTAAATAAAATAGGGTTCAATAATAGTTGACAAAAAAAAAGGCTTGGCATTGCCAAACCCAATTCAAACTTAATTAAAGGTATTTTGTTTTTATTTAGCTTATTCAGCCAGCTTAAGAATTTGAGCCGTAATTACCATGCTTTCTTCATACAGCATTTCTCGACCCCATCGCTGTAGTTGTTGACCAAGCAAATCTTCACTTTTTTGATCGAACAGAGGGGTTACTTGTTCAATATAACAAGACTGCGCTCCGCCACCAGCTTCCATACGCATACAGCCTGTGGTACTAGAACAAAGAACTGTACAGCAGTCGGCATTTAGGTTAGTTGAAGTCAAACGCAAGCTGACTAAATCTCCTGGAATGTCTCCCCAGTCGGCGGTAGGAATACCCGCTAATTCAGCTTCAATACTGCGTTGTTTTTCATCGGTAAAATTGACCCGACGAATATCGTAATCTCCTCCTTCAAGTTTGTATTCAACGGGAGTCCATTTAAGACGGCTAGCTAACCAACCCATGAACATCAAAGCTTGAGACTGATTGCCCTGTTCATAATCAATCGTGACCCGATCTACTTCAAAAATTGCCGATCGCCTTTCGGGAGGATCGAAAGCAGCAGCAGCTAGTTCTTGCCAAGGTGCAAGTCGGCGCCAGTTAATATCGGCTAAAGCAGTGTCTTGTTTGAGTAATTCAGCCAAGGATTTTAGATCGGTTTCGGGTTCAATAAAGCTACTCGAATCGAAAATAACGGTATCGCTGGCAGATACTAAACGTTGAAACAAAGGAAGATCGGGGGTGGGGGTGGCTTTCCACCAAACAAACTTGGGCAAATCGGCGATCGCCAATTCCACAATAATGCCGCCAATTCTATCTAAAGCTTCCGCAGTACCACTTAAAGTAATGTATTCACAGCAAACTAGAGTATTTTGGCTCTGTTTATTGATCGGGCAATATGCTGATACTTGGGCGGTAACTCCTGTATCTTCGCCAAAAATAGGACAAAGGGTAATTATCCGACAAGGATTGGAAGAGGCGATCGCATCTGCTGTTGCCCCTTCGGAATCGGGGCTGTAACTAATTGCTGCGGTTTTGTTTTCGGGGGTTAGCTTATCTTTTGCCTTAGCTTGGACAAACTCTGTATGTAGTCTATTCAGCAAGGCTTCACTAGATTTGCCCGTTACCTCAAGATCGTAGGTTTTTTGAGCTGCTTTGATTGCCGCTTTAATTCTTGGCCCGACAATGCCGTCAATTGGTCCAGTATAAAATCCTAAAGAAGCCAGCAACTGCTGGGTATCATCGGGTTCGTAGACAATTAAGCTAAAGGTTGCTGCTCTGGTAACGGCTGTAGCATCTTCGTCTGAACCTTGTGTTTGCCAAAGCGATCGCAATTCGGCTTCAATTTCGTCAATGGATACGTCTTTGGGTGCTTGTAGCGATACTATTGGTGAAACCATAATTATTTATCATTAAGCATTAAGCATTAAATATTTAACATTTAACATCTATCAGATATCGGGAGGAAAAATTGTTCATTCCTCATTCCTTTAAAGTCTACGCCAGCGACGGCGATCGCGCTCGAGCATCATTTCGGCTTCTGGTGGCTGCCAAGTTCCCGCTTCATACTGAGGCATTTGGCTAGGATCGCTCGGGGCTTCCCAGGTATTGATTAAAGGCATCACAATATTCCAAGCTGCCTCTACTTCATCAGCACGGGTAAATAGGGTCTGATCGCCCAGCATACAGTCGAGCAACAGACGGTGGTAAGCGTCCGCAGTAGCCATACCAAAGGATGAACCATAGCTAAAGTCCATATTAACGGTTCTCGTTCTTAGATCTGGCCCTGGTGTTTTGGCTTCAAATTTGAGAGATATACCCTCATTAGGCTGAATCCGCATCGTTAAAACGTTAGGACTGGTTTGTTGTGCTGCCGACTGAAAAATCAATAAAGGAACTTCGCGAAAATGAATCGAAATTTCACTAACTTTTTTCGGCATCCGTTTCCCCGTACGCAGATAAAACGGTACTCCTTTCCAGCGCCAGTTATCGATTTCCAGCTTCAACGCGACAAAAGTTGGCGTAGTAGATTCAGGATTTACCCCCTCTTCTTGGCGATAACCTTTAACAGGTTGACCTTTCATCCAACCTTCCGAATATTGCCCTCTTACTGCCGACTGTTCTAGGTTATTAGAGTCTGCTATGTGAGTAGCCTCAAGTACCTTGGTTTTCTCGCTCCGAATGCTATCAGCATCTAGTGCATTAGGAGGTTCCATGGCCGTAATAGCAAATAGCTGCATGAGATGATTTTGCAACATATCCCGCAGCGCGCCAGAGGTTTCATAATATCCAGCGCGTTCTTCTACTCCAACGGTTTCGGCCACGGTAATCTGAACATGATCGACAAACTGCCGATTCCA
Source organism: Pleurocapsa sp. (assembly GCA_050330395.1). GTDB lineage: Bacteria > Cyanobacteriota > Cyanobacteriia > Cyanobacteriales > Xenococcaceae > Waterburya. Next base: position 979 of record JBHJNW010000086.1, on the reverse strand, counting down.
TAGCGGTTCAAAAATGGCATTACCAAAACGGAATACCAAAATATTTTGAACGGTTTCTTTCCCTAGGTAATGATCGATACGATATACCTGTTCTTCTTTGCAAACTTTTTGGACAGCGCGGTTAAGCGACTTGGCTGAACTTAAATCTTTGCCAAAAGGTTTTTCAATGACCACCCGACTTTTAATCGAATCATCAAGCATTCCCGCAGCACCAAGCTGTTTCAAGGCTGGTTTGAAGAAATTGGGCGATACCGCCAGATAAAAAATTCGATTGCCGCGAGTTCCTCTTTTGCCGTCTAATTCAGCGAGAAAGTTTTTCAATTTCTCATAGCTTTCGGCTTCGTCCATATTACCCGAACAATAGAAAATGCCTTTAGCAAATTCATTCCATAGTTCTTCGTTGCCTACTCCACCACTAAACTCTTCCATCCCATCTTTAAGATGTTGACGAAAATACTCATGACTCCAATCTCTTCTAGCAACTCCCACAATGGTCATTTCTGGGGGAAGACGACGCTCTCTTCTAATTTGGTAGATGGCAGGAATTAGCTTTCTTTGGGTTAGATCTCCTGATGCCCCAAAAATAACAATAATAGCAGGATCGGCTGTGCGTTCCTGCTGTAGACCCATTCGTAAGGGATTTTCTAAGATTGCAACCATAATTTTAATTATTGGCTTTCATTTAAAAGTTACTGGTTTTGATATATATCTTGAAAAAGCTAATAGTAAGACAGTTGCCCTAAAGGACTAGCTTCGCGTCGCGTCGCAGGGTTCCGCCTGTTGAACCCTAAATGACTCCTAAAGGACGACGCGAAGCGCAAAAGTGCGGTCTTGGGGGTTTCCCCCATGAGCAACTTTTATAAGAAGCTAGTCCTAAAGGATAAGCTTCGCAAATGGTTTACCATACCGCTTCGCATAAGCTTCGCGTCGCCGTTCGCCCCTACATAAGCGATCGCATTTACTCTTATAAACCGTGATA
>JBHJNW010000085.1:0-7637 GCA_050330395.1 Pleurocapsa sp. | reverse complement strand
TTCTGGGACAGCCTTACCGTAATAGACGACGACGATTTGGGTTGCGCTTTAATCTTATTGCTGGCTTGTATAATCGCGGGCTTGATTTAGCGATCGCCTGATTCGTGCAAGAGGTCTATTATGCCCAAAGAAAGAAATAAAGCGATCGCTTTGGTAGTTGTTTTTTGAGAATTGTTCATGTAATTTAATTGACTGTTTCTAAGTGATTTTAACTAATAGTTTATTCCTTATTTGTCAGTATCTCTTAATTTTCGAGTATGCGTTTGCCCTGATGTCTTGCTGAGTCCATTTTTAATCCATAAATAAATGCGCCGAAGATGGACGAAATTTAATTTGGTTAACTGAATAAGGAAATTCTCGCAAAAACTGTTCAAATTCATGCCGATTCAATTATAAATACAGAAACAGTTTCAGATTTAGACAAGCTTAGGGGAATTGAAGGTTATGCCGCTAGAGCTTATTTTGGTAGTTTTACTCAAATGATTCGCCAAAATCGAGAAGCTTTTACCCTCACAGAAAGAACAAAAAATCCACCTCGCGATCCAATAAATGCTTTATTATCTTTTGTTTACAGATTACTTACTAATAAATGTGTTTCCGCCTGCGAAAGCGTTGGACTCGATCCGCAAATGGGCTTTTTGCACGCCCTACGCCCAGGTAAACCATCTCTAGCACTAGATTTGATGGAAGAATTGCGATCGCCTTTGACAGATCGTCTGGTTTTAACCTTAATCAATCGGGGACAAATTAAACCAGAGGATTTCACCGAACTCTTTCTGAAGACGGTAGAAAAACAATTCTTACGGAATATCAAAAACGAAAACAAGAAGAAGTAGCTTATTCGTTTATTGGTTCTAAAGTTCAGCTGGGTTTAGTTCCTCATGTACAGGAGCGTTTGCTGGCAAGGCATTTACGAGGAGATGTACCAAGTTATCAACCTTTTATTTTACGAGGGTAAGTTATGGATATTTTAGTTACTTATGATGTGGATACCGAAACCAAGGAAGGACGCAACCGCAAGCATTTGCTGTCGTCCTTCGGGGCGATCAGTGTGTTATGTATGTGAATTAACTCAGATTAATGAAAAATATCTGAAGAGCTAATAATTAATAACTTTAAACCGATACTGGCTCTTTTAATTTCGACGCAGCTTCTGACGACTTTTGAGGAGAATCAATTTCTAATTGCACAGAAGGATTTTCGGTAATCAAGCGCGCTCCTCTACCCAGCGTAATGTAGTTCCACGCCCACTGAATCATAACTATTAATTTGTTATCAAATTCGATTAGGTAGTAAATATGAGCAAATACCCAAATTATCCAGGCAACAAAACCAGAAAAGCGGCCAAAATTGAGATCGGCAACTGCTTTGTTCTGTCCAATTACCGCCATGCTGCCAAAGTCTTTGTAGCTAAATAGCTCAACTGTTTTACCGATCGCTCTTTTAGCCAGTAATTTGGCTACATACTCTCCTTGCTTCATCGCTACAGGAGCAACTCCAGGCAATGGATGCTCCCCTTGATGAGGAAAATTAGCCAAGTCTCCAATCACAAAAATATCAGAATGTTCTTTGAGGCTTAAGTCTGGTTCGACAATTACTCTGCCAACCCGATCTAATTCTGCTCCCGTGCGCTTTGCTAGCACTTTACCCATAAAAGAGGCTCTAACCCCTGCTGCCCAAAGAATAGTGTGAGCATTAATAGTTTTAGTTTCATCACCCTGACGGAAAGTTACGCAGTTGTCGGCAATGTTGGTTACTAATGTCTTAGTCTGGACATCGACACTTAGCTTCTCCAGAGACTTTTGAGCCTCTACCGAGCATTCTTCTGGATAGGGCGGCAAGATACGATCCATGCCTTCAAACAACAATATTTTCGCTTGAGTTGTGTCAATATCGCGGAAGTCATCTTTGATTGATTGATGAGCAATTTCGGCGATCGCTCCCGCTAATTCTACGCCAGTTGGCCCACCACCCACAATTACAAAAGTCAACAGTGCTTCGCGCTTTTCGCGATCGCTTTCTTTTTCGGCTGCTTCAAACGCCATAAAGATTCGACGGCGCATTTCTAAAGCATCTTCTACGGTTTTTAAACCAGGTGCGTCATCCTGCCACTGATCGTTACCAAAATAGTGATGGCTAACTCCAGTTGCTACAATCAAAGCATCGTAGTCTAATGCCTCTCGTTCTTCTAAATAAACTTTCTTGGCTTCGGGATCGATATCTACAACCTTATCTAGCAACACTTGGGTGTTCTTATGTTTGCTTAGAACCACACGCAAAGGAGAAGCAATATCTGCCGGAGACAGCGTGCCAGTAGCTACTTGATACAGTAAGGGTTGAAACAAATGAAAATTACGTTTGTCAATTAACGTTACTTTCACAGGGGCATTCTTGAGAGATTTAGCTGCATAAAGTCCGCCGAAACCACCACCGACGATAACTACATGAGGCAGGGCTGTCTGATTAGCTTGAGTGTTTTTCATAGTGAAATGAGGGTTGAGGGTAGAAATACTGCTCTTAATAAATTGGTTTAAATAGATATAGAGAACTTATAAAATGCAGAAATATTTTTTAGCAATTATATACCAATATTAACTTCTGTAAATTAATGTCAACTGATGATTACTTATGAATTGGAAGCGCATAAGTGTTTTATCCTGTCAATACTATATGTAGCTTCTATTGTTCAGTAATGATGTAGCAAGCGAAACAAAAATTCGATACATACTTTAAATAACCATCATAAGAGTGAGTAATCACTTCAAATCTTGACAAAAAACTTTTTTTTCTTGAATTCCACTTCACATTTCCTGATCCGAGCAAGTTACATTGTGCGATCGCCTTGCCAACCAAATTCATGATTTTCCTTAATTTTGACAAGGTATTGATAGTTAATGTAGTCTACAATAAACTTAAACAATATTTTTGTTGTTTAAGTAGTAAAGTTCTACTTAGTTCTCTTCAGCGTATAGCTTGATTTATCTAAGTCTGAGAGTCTTTAAACCCCTAGTCAAAAATTGTTTATTTAACAAACAATGAGCGAAACAATTTTATCAGTACGCAATTTAACCGCTAATGTAGAAGGAACACCTATCCTCAAAGGTGTAAATCTAGAGATCAAAGCTGGAGAAATCCACGCTATTATGGGACGCAACGGCTCAGGAAAAAGCACCCTATCGAAAATTATTGCTGGACACCCAGATTATGAAGTCACGGGAGGAGAGATTATTTATCAGGGTCAAAATATTATTGAGCAAGAACCCAATCAAAGGGCTAATAATGGCATCTTTTTAGCTTTTCAGTATCCCTTAGCAATTCCTGGGGTAAGTAACTTAGACTTTATGCGCGTTGCTTACAACGCCAAGCGTAAGCATCAGGGTTTAGAAGCAATTGATACCTTTGATTTTGAAGATTTGATTGAAGAGAAGCTAGAAGTGGTAAAAATGAAGTCCAGCTTTTTAGAAAGAAGCCTCAACGAAGGTTTTTCTGGTGGCGAAAAAAAACGTAACGAGATTCTCCAGATGGCATTGCTTGACCCAACTTTAATTATCTTAGATGAGATTGATTCAGGCTTAGATATTGATGCGCTGAGAATTGTTTCGGATGGAGTCAACCAACTGAAAACTCCTGAAAAAGCTTATTTACTGATTACTCACTATCAACGCCTGCTAGATTATATTGAACCAGATTTTATTCATGTCATGCAGGAAGGCAAAATTATTACCAGTGGCGGGAAAGAACTTGCTTTAGAATTGGAATCTCGGGGTTACGACTTTTTGGATGATAAATCTACGGCGGGGGTAGGAATATAATGGCGGTACAAATTCCCTTTACAACTATCTCTAATTTTAAGGTTCATCAAGCTACTGTAGTAGAAGATATTTTCTTCACAGGCTTACTTCAGCAATGCCAGATAAATCAATCAGAATCTCAATGGCTACGAGATATTCGTCAAGAGTCGAAAAGCTGGTTGTCTAGATTATCAGTACCGACTCGCCAAGATGAAGACTGGCGTTTTATCGATCTATCGTCTCTGACGGCAGCCAAATTTGTTACGGCTAAAAATGTTGATGCGATTTGTGAATCACTTTCTGAAGCAACAAATAGCCGTTTAGTATTTGTCAACGGGTTTTATAGTCAACAACTGTCTGATTTATCTGGATTACCTCCAGGAGTTTTTGTCGGTAGTTTAAGTAATTTGCCTCAAGAACTTAATGCAGCAAAATATTTTGCCCAACAACATAGTCAACAAGATGCTTTTACTGCTTTAAATACCGCAGGTGGTAGAGATATTGCGGTAGTTTGGGCAAATAAAAATGTAGTCATAGAAACTCCCATACAGCTAGTGTTTATTGCTGATGGTGAATTAGAGGCTAACTTTACTCAACCTCGCACCTTAGTAGTAGCAGAAACAGGATCTAGTATTTCGTTAGTTGAAGAATATGTTGGTACAGGAGAATACTTTACCAACGCCGTTACCGAAGTCTTTGTCAAAAGTAACGCGAGAGTAAATCATACCCGCATCCAGCAAGAATCAGACGCTAGCTATCATATTGGGAAAACCGCCATTTCTCAGGAGAGAGATAGTCACTACACTATTAATGAGATTAATTTAGGGGCAAAGCTATCGCGTCATAACCCAGAGGTATGGCAGCGGGGAGAGCAAACGGAAACTAACCTGAATGGTTTAACGGTAGCTACAAAAGAGCAAACATCTGACACTCATAGTATTATCGCCCTGACTAAACCTCATGGCACGGCGGATCAGCTGCATAAATGTATTGTAGGCGATCGCGCTCACACAGTTTTTAACGGCAAGGTATTTGTCCCCAAAGAAGCCCAACTTACTGATGCGACTCAGTTAAACCGCAATTTATTACTTTCTGCGAAAGCGAGGGTAGATACTAAACCAGAACTACAGATCACTGCTGATAACGTTAAGTGCGCTCATGGGGCGACGGTAAGCCAGTTAGAAGCAGAAGAAATTTTCTATCTTCGCAGTCGTGGTTTGAGCGAAGCTGATGCCAACCAGCTATTAATCGATGCCTTTGCGGCTGAGATTATCGATCGCATTCCTCTAAAATCTTTGAGAACCAGAATTACCCAGACTATCGAGCAGAAAGTAAAGCATTAAACAGTAACCAATAATATGACTTTTACCCAATCAAAAACTTTAGGCGATCGCGTCAGAGGCGATTTCCCGATTCTACATCAAAAGGTTAACGATAATCCCTTAATTTACTTTGATAGTGCTGCTTCTTCTCAAAAACCTCAGGCAGTGCTAGATGTGCTGCAACATTATTACCAGAGAGATAATGCCAACGTTCACCGTGGCGCACATACTCTTAGCGGTAGGGCTACCGATGCTTATGAAGGCGCGAGGGATAAAGTGGCGCAGTTTATTAATGCTGCTTGCCGCGAGGAAATTATCTTTACGCGCAATGCCAGTGAAGCGATCAACCTGGTGGCATACAGTTGGGGTTTAGCTAACCTCAACCCAGGGGATGAAATCATTCTTTCGGTAATGGAACATCACAGCAACATTGTTCCTTGGCAGCTTATTTCACAAAAGACTGGTGCGGTAATTAAATATGTTGAACTAACTCCTACTGAAGAGTTTGATTTTGAACAGTACAAGTCTTTATTGTCTAACAAAACCAAGCTAGTATCTATTGTTCATGTTTCCAACACGCTTGGGGTAATTAACCCGGTAGCAGAGATTACGCAAGAAGCTCATCAATACGGTGCAAAAGTACTAATTGATGCCTGTCAAAGTGTTCCCCATATGCCGATTGATGTTCAGGCAATTGACTGTGATTGGTTAGTAGCTTCAGGACACAAAATGTGTGCCACAACAGGAATTGGTTTTCTTTACGGCAAAAAAGATATCTTGCTAGCAATGCCTCCTTTTATGGGTGGTGGTGAAATGATTGATGAAGTATTTCTCGATCATTCTACCTACGGCGATTTACCTCATAAATTTGAAGCGGGGACACCTGCTATTGGTGAGGCGATCGCTCTTGGTGCAGCAGTAGATTATCTTAATAGTATTGGCATGGATAAGATTCATGACTATGAAGAAGAGTTAACCGCTTACTTGTTCAAGCAACTAGAAACCATTCCTAACCTGAGAATTTACGGTAATAAACCCACCCCAGACGGCAAAGGTAGAGCGGCATTAGCAGCCTTTAACGTGCCAGGAATCCATGCCAGCGATTTAGCCACTTTACTAGATCATGATGGTATTGCCATTCGTTCGGGACATCATTGTACTCAACCACTACACCGTATATTTAATGCTTCTGGTAGCGCTAGAGCAAGTCTATATTTTTATAACACCCGCGAAGAAATTGATGCGTTTATCGTAGCTTTGAAAAGTACGATTGAGTTTTTCCAGAGTATGAATGAATAAGTAGCAAGTAGCAAGTAGCAAGTAATTACTTTCCTGCTAACTTAGCACTCACCAGAGCGTTCAGCGAGATTCCTGCCCGCGCAGCTTCGATAGCTAAAGCTCTGTGGATTCGTTTGTCAATACGCACGTTAAAACATCCACTGTAATTTTTACGAGATGGTGCAACTGGTAATTCTTCACCGTCTTCTTGATAATCTTCTTTAACCATTTCCCAGGCTACGTGAAGCTCTTCCAATGCCTCATCTGCCGTGCTTCCATGAGCAGATACGTTTGGAAGTTCTACCAAATGGGCAATCCAGTCTTGCTCATCGTCAACATATAGATTGATGGTAAAACCATCCCAATCATAATCTTTAGGTTTCTTTTCCATAAGCCTCTAAAAATTGTGCTACTTGATAATCCTTTGCTTTACTACCTTTGGGCTGTATTGAAAGTCTATAACCCTGTGGTGAGTACCACAGCCGATGACTCCCCTTCTGTCTTTTAAATGTCCAGCCACACAACGATAAAAGCGTCTCAAAATCTGAGAATGATAAACTCTTTGGATTTTGCTGTGCTTTAGTCAGTAGTTTTTCTTTCTTTCCCATATTGTAACTATATGTAGTTACAGTATTCAAGTCAATATGTACGTTTGAGTTTTTCCAAAGCCTGAATAAATAAGTAACTTTTTCTCTTGGCTTTGCCACTATTAAGCAAGGTTTTTTAGAGAGGGAAGTGTATTGGAGCAAAGTGATACAGAATTAATTTTTTTAGCACTACAGGGAGATAAAACTGCATTCGGTCAACTTGTGTGGCGTTATCAACCAATGGCTCAACATATTGCCAATCGAATAATTAGTAACGAAGATTTGGCTCAAGAGCTTGTGCAAGAGGCTATGCTTCAAGCTTATTTGTCACTGGATAAACTTCGCGATCCAAAATAATCAAATTCAATTTATTTCACCTCAGAAGCAGACAATGACAAGTAATATTGTTACCCAAACTAAACTACCTTGCTGTTCATTTTGTAGTAAAAATCAAGAACAGGTTGAATTTTTAATTGCTGGATCACCATTAGGAGATACATCTATCTCTATCTACATATGTGATGAGTGTGTGAATATATGTAACGTGAGTTCGGTTTAAGAGTTAAGCACATAAAATAAAGTCATCTAGAGCAATAGACGGCTTTTTATCGCGATGGCAATAGGCAATCAAACCAGCTAGCAAATTAACGACAAAATTA
>JBHJNW010000084.1:0-27215 GCA_050330395.1 Pleurocapsa sp. | reverse complement strand
GCAATGGCGGGAGGAATTGCCTCAGAAGAATTAGCGATCGCCCTAGGCAAACAAGGTATTTTAGCCTCATTTGGGGCGGGTGGCTTGAGTCTGACGCGAGTTGAAACAGCGATCAAGTGCCTTCAACAGGCTCTTCCCCATGGTGCTTATGCTTTTAATCTGCTTCATAGCCCTAATGAACCCGAACTTGAGCGCAATGCCGTGGAGCTTTATCTTAAATACGGGGTTAAGACCCTAGAAGCCTCGGCTTTTCTCAATCTTACTCCCAATATCGTCTACTATCGCGCTGCGGGACTAAAATTAAATGCCGCTAACCAAATTGAGATTGAGCATAAAGTCATCGCCAAAATTTCTCGACGGGAAGTAGCTACCAAGTTTCTCCAACCTGCACCGAGCAAAATTCTGCAAGAACTAGTCGCCCAAGGAAAAATTACCCCCTTACAGGCAGATTTAGCTCAACAAGTGCCGATGGCTGATGATATTACCGTAGAGGCTGATTCTGGCGGACATACCGATAATCGTCCTTTAATCTGCTTGTTCCCAGCAATTGTCGAACTGAGAGACGAAATTCAAAGTCAGTATAACTATCAAAACCCCGTGAGAATTGGCGTTGCGGGAGGAATTTCCACTCCCCAAGCAGCTCTAGCAGCCTACGTCATGGGTGCAGCCTATATAGTCACAGGTTCGGTAAATCAATCCTGTGTGGAAGCGGGAACTTCTCTACACGCCAAAAAGCTACTTGCCGAAGCCGAAATGCACGATGTCATGATGGCTCCTGCTGCTGATATGTTTGAGATGGGAGTTAAGCTACAGGTTCTTAAACGAGGCACAATGTTTGCCTTACGCGCTCAAAAGCTCTACGAACTTTATCAAAACTATGATTCGATTGCAGACATCCCCACCCAGGAAAAAATCAAGATCGAAAAACAAATTTTCCGCATGAGCTTAGATGAAGTTTGGCAACACACCGTCAAGTATTTATCCCAACGTAATCCTGAAAAACTGGCAAAAGCCAACAGCAACCCCAAACTAAAAATGGCTCTCATCTTCCGCTGGTATCTCGGTTTATCTTCCCGTTGGTCAAACACTGGCGAAGGAGGTAGAGAACTAGACTATCAAATTTGGTGTGGCCCTGCCATGGGTGCTTTTAACAACTGGGTAAAAGGATCTTACCTAGAACCAGTAAGCGATCGCCATGTTGTCGATGTCGCACAACAAATTCTGACTGGCGCAGCCTATCTCTACCGAGTTCAGAATCTCAAGCTACAGGGATTAGATCTCGGCGATTTTTATAGTCAATACAAGCCGATTAAGGTTCTTTATTAGCTTTTAGTAATCAGTAATCAATCATCAGTAATTATGAATTCCAATCAAATTAATGCCGAAGTAATCGCCAATTGGCTAGTCAATAATCTAGCCGAACAGCTAGAAATCGAACCCGCCGAAATAGATCGCTGTGAACCGATCGAGAACTACGGCTTAGATTCAGCCCAGGGAATGATCGTAGTGAGTCGAGCCGAGAAGCAATTCGGCTTAGAAATATCACCAATGCTGCTGTGGCATTACCCGACAATTCAAGCACTCTCTGAGCGTTTAGCCAAAGAGAATGATACACAAACTAAACATACTCCCGAGGTTAATTTAGCTGAGGAAGCTGTTCTCGATCCTGCTATTGTTCCTCAAGGAACTTTTAAGTTTGCCAAACAACCAAAACGCATCTTTCTCACTGGTGCCACGGGATTTTTAGGAGTTTATTTACTCCAAGAACTCCTGGAGCGAACTAATGCCGACATCTATTGTTTGGTTAGGGCATTCGATCGCACATCGGCAACGGAAAGATTAAAAAGCAATCTTGAACGTTATTCACTGTGGAATAAAGCGATCGCTTCGCGGATTATTCCTGTCGTGGGAGATTTATCTAAGCTGATGTTAGGCATAGATGCAGATATATATGAGAATTTAGCAGGAGCGATCGATACTATCTATCACAGTGCAGCGATGCTGAACTATGTTTATCCTTATTCAACCATGAAAGCTGCTAATGTTTTGGGAACACAAGAAGTTCTGCGATTGGCTTGTTTGGGGAAAACCAAACCAGTTCATTATGTTTCTAGTGTGGCAGTGTTTGAGAATGCTGCCTATGCAGGTAAAGTCGTCAGCGAACAAGATAGTTTCGATCATTGGCAAGGAATTAGTCTAGGTTACTCGCAGACTAAATGGGTGGCGGAAAAATTAGTCAAAATGGCTGGAGAAAGAGGACTGCCTGTTTCAATTTATCGACCCCCCTTGATCGCTGGACACAGCAAGACGGGTGTTTCTAACACTGATGACTTTATTTGCCTCATGCTCAAAGGCTGCATCCAAATGGGCAGTTTCCCCGATCTTGACTATCTACTAGATATGTCTCCTGTAGACTATGTGAGTCAAAGTATTGTTTACTTATCTCAGCAGCCAGAGTCTATCGGCAAAGCTTTTCATCTGCAACATCCCCAGCCAGTACAACTGAATAAGATAGTTAGATTACTCCGCCTTGTCGGTTACAAAATTGCTACAGTTCCCTATCAACAGTGGCAAGCTGACTTAAAAGATACGGTACAGCCAGATAATCCTCTGTTTACTCTCCAACCTTTTCTACTAGAAAAACGCTCGGAAGTACAGTTAACAATTATTGAGCTTTATTTACAGCAAAATCGACCCAAAATTAGCTGTAAAGATACTCTAATCGCCCTCAAAGGTTCGGGAATTTCCTGCCCTCCCATTAACCATAAGTTGCTGATCAACTACTTTCAGCGTTTCCTCGATAGTGGCTTTTTGCAGGTTGCTTAATTGCTTAATTTATCAGAAGTAGCGAGAAACTACTATTAATGACTAACAATGACATTAACTTTACACCCTTTAGCAGGCGGTTCTTCGATTAATTGGCTGAAATTATTGCGAGCAAATCAAGGCATAGATAGTCAATATTTGCTGAAAGGAAGCTTAATTTATTTAGCCAGCATTTCTGGAATACCAAATAGAATGCTTGAGAAAATTATCTTTGATCGCCAAATTGAACAAATAGCAGTAAAATCGCCAATTTTTATAGTTGGACATTGGAGAAGTGGCACAACCTATCTTCATTACTTAATGACACAAGATGAGAATTTAGGATATGTATCTTCTTGGCAAGCTTGGACTCCCGAATTATTTTTGGGTAGTAAACCTATTGTTCAATACATCTTGAAAAGGTTTTTACCAGAAAATAGACCGATGGACAATATCAAATTATCTGGTGAACTACCGCAAGAAGAAGAATATGCTTTAGGCAATGTTTCTCCTTATTCTTTTTATCATGGCTGGTATTTTCCCAAAAATATGAGAAGGTATTTTAAGCAATTTATTTTGTTTGAATCAAGTACAGAGATACAGCAAGAGTGGTGCAAAACTTATTTAAGAATCTTAAAAAAAGCTACTCTGGAGATGAATGGTAAAAGGCTCATTCTTAAAAATCCTGCTAATACTGGCAGAATTAAAACTATCTTAAAAATGTTTCCCGAAGCCAAGTTTATTCATATTTATCGCAATCCTTATTTGGTGTTTATTTCGACTAAAAATCTTTATCGCCAACTCTTGCCTCTTTTAAGTTTACAAAAAATTGATGAGGGAGAAATTGAGTCAAATATTTTGTGGTTTTATCGTCAAATAATGTCAAAGTTCTTTATGGAAAAACAACTAATTCCTCTAGAAAATTTGATTGAGATAAAATACGAAGATTTTATTGCCAATCCGAGCGATACTTTAGAAAATATCTATAAAAAATTTCAGCTAACTGAATTTTCTGAGCAAAAAACAAACTTCGTTCGCTATATTAATGCTCAAAGCAAGTATCAAAATAATCAATATTATTTGAGTCAAGAAGATATAGATAAAGTAGCCAAACACTGGAGCTTTGCTCTAGATAAATGGCAATATAGCATTCCCCAAAGCCGAACAACAATTCCATGACGCTAAAACTTACTCAGAAGTTTTTGATTGGGTAGACCACATTGATTTGTCTAAGTAATAAGTAATAAGTAATAAGTAATAAGTTCTACTCAACTGAAATCCGCTGTAAATTCTAATTGAGAGAACAAGCTTCATAGTTCAACCCTAGACGAGTAATTTAAAGATGGATCAGCAAATTTTAAACTCCCAACCCGACCAAATTAATGCAGAGGTAGTTGCGGCTTGGTTAGTAGATAATTTAGCCGAACAGCTAGAAGTCGAACCTAATGAAATAGACAAGTGCAAACCTTTAGAAAACTATGGCTTAGATTCGGCACAGGGAATGATAATTGTCAGTCGTGCCGAAAAACAATTTGGTTTTGAGATCTCGCCGATGCTTCTTTGGTATTACCCCACAATTGAAGCACTTGCCGAACGTTTAGGCGAAGAATTGACCGAGTCCGATTTAGAAGTATTGGAAATTTAGTCAAAACTATTAGTTAATTTTCTAGGAGCAAAATATGAACATATCTGAACTGGTGGATAACCTTACCCAGCAAGGAGTTAAGTTGTGGGTAAATGATGATAAATTGGGGATTCGTTCCCCGAAAGGAGTTCTAACACCGCAACTAAAACTCGAACTTAATACTCATAAAACCAAGATTGTTGATTATCTCCAAGAACCAAAAAGAGATTGCGCAACTAGCCAGGGGATTAGTGTTGCTACCATAGGTCTTTTGATTAGCGGTTTTGACCAGAATCGGACTGGGTTTAGATCGCCCATCGTCGATCCGCAGATGATGGCTCAAAAACTGACGGTGACTTTTAGACCTCTACCAAAAGGATATCGCAATGGCACTATTGCTAAATTTAGAAGCGAATTAAAAGATAAGTTAGAACAATACGGAGTTACGGTCAAAACTTGGCAACAGGCAACTAAAGACTTTTACTATCAGATCGATCTTCCCTGGCTTAACTGGAAACCCACGATTAAAACCAGAGTCGTTAAAGGTCAAATTCATGCTGTCATTGATGTTGATCGACCAGCATCTCTAGTTACCAAAGCAAAAAAAGCGATCGCCGAAAGTATTTATCAACTTTATTCTTACTTTGTGGCTAGGGGTAAAAAGATGTCGATCGCTAAAATTGCTCTGTTGATTGGTTGGGCCGAAGAATCGGTAGCCAAGTATATTGAAAACCCCACTACTACTCAAGCGATCGTCCTAACTGACCTAGATCGAGACTTTATTAATCCTCAAATCTCCTACCAAGAAAAAATTGATATCGGGATCAATACTCTGATTAGAACCTTCTCCGAAATTGTCATTGGAGTTAGCGATCGCCAGATTTCCATCCTCAATATGAATCTTTCTGATTCTCTCTTTGCCAAAAAAGAGTTCGATAAGTTTGTCGGCAAATCCTTGATTCCCAAAATATTTGTTCCCATCGCACCTTTATTGATGAGTCGATTTGAAGTAGGAAAATATCAGCCAGCAAAATCTGATTGTGCAGTCAAGTTAGTAGAATTAGGTCACTCTCTCGCCGATACAGGATTATTTCCTCCTGGCTTTAAACTCTCTAAGGCGATCGCGAGAAAGTCTTATCGCGATATTGTCGATGTGATCGTCAATGGTAGAACTGGTGTCTCCTATGGCTTTGTGGCATACATCGAACCACCACAATATATAGGCGATCGCCAAATAAGTGAAACAGAATGGTCAAAATTATTACCTGTAGAGGGATTTAATAGCGATGAAGTTCGTCAAAATCACCTCGGCAGACGCTACCTAAAAACTCAAGCTCTATATCAACAGATTCCCGATATTTGGTTAGTTAGTTCTCGTTCGGGGTCAAATAAAACTAATCTCAATTTAGAAACCGATATTGTCAGAATTGGTTTAACTAACAAAAACAAATTACTGCTTCAATTACCTCAAGGCGTTGACTTAGCTAAAACCGATCTCAAACCCTCTTATGATATTTACGTCATGCTGGCGATCGCCCTATCAACTGCATTGTATACCCCCGAATTAGTTAGTAACGGTGCGCCTCTGGTTCATTTTCACGGCTATCCTTCAGTAGATTGGTTTAGGGAAAATGAATATTACTCTGGGGTAGAACATCCTTCTGTTCCTTGCGGTACATATGAATCAGGAGTGTTTAATTATCTTGGTATCAGCAAGATTAGCGATCGCGCTGATCAAAAGATTTCTTTAGCCAGCCTAATCGAACCCGATCATGGCACTAATATCATCGCTTCAGACATGAATTATCTCATTGAAAGATTAAAAGCTGGATGTCAGCAAAAACAAATTGAACTAGGCGGAAAATACTTTAGTTCTTTGGAAAAAAACGCATACAAAAGAAAGGGAAACTAAGAGCATAAATCTATTTTATCAAACTAAAAGATCTATACCTGAAAGCTAACTTTCAATCAATAAAAATATAAATTTATACACAGAAATAAAGATGATTTTAGGTATTACACAATTTTTACATCACACTTTAATTGCTACTGCGTCGAGTTTTATTTTAGCTGCACGCGAAAAATCAACTTCTACATTGACTGTAACAATTTTAGGATTACAAAATCAAAATAGCCAAATCTGTTTGAGAGTTTATGCCAGCGAACAAGGATTTCCTCTCAGCGCTCAAAGCGAAGTCCACAGCGAATGTACTGAAACAACTAAAAACTCTGTCACCATGAAAATTCCTAATTTGAAACCAGGTACTTATGCCGTATCAGTGGTTGACGATCGCAATCGCGATTATCAGCTAAACCGAAACATATTAGGAATTCCCCAAGAGGGATTTGGCATCTCTAATAATCCTCAAGTATCAGTAGCAACAGGATTACCAAAGTTTCACGATGCTAGTTTTCTACTAAAAGAAAACCAAACCATTGATATTACGATGAAATATTCTCTTGATTCTTAAAAACTAGTTTTTGTTTGCAACATTGTATTGGGAGATATGGCGTTCTAGATGTCTAAAATTTCCTGACAAAATTAACCAACTAAATATAACTAAATGAATACAATAACCTTAATAATAATGTTTGGTTTGGTAGGACTAGCACTTTTTGAAATATCTTTTACCAAGATATTTATAACTTCATTTCGTCAAGAATCGCGAGATTCGTATCAAGATAACGAATTACCAAAAGTGGCGATCGCCTTGTGTTTACGAGGAGCAGATCCTTTTCTGACCGATTGTTTACAAGCACTATTAAATCAAAATTATCCCCAATATGAATTACGTATCGTGGTCGATAGTGAAGAAGATCCTGCTTGGGTGATCGCCATCAAAACTCTAGAAAATCAAACAGCAATACCAGCACAGATTGATACTTTGCAAATACGACGAGAAACTTGTAGTCTCAAGTGCAGTGCTTTAATTCAAGCCGTATCAGAACTAAACTTAGACTGCGAAATAATTGCCCTGGTAGATGCCGATACGATTCCTCATCCCAACTGGCTGCGGGAATTAGTCAGTCCCCTAAAAAATCCCCAAATCGGCGTGACAACGGGTAATCGCTGGTACGTTCCAGGTAATCAGTGGGGAACTTTATGCCGTTATCTCTGGAATATTGCCGCTGTCGGACAAATGTATCTCTATCGAATTCCTTGGGGGGGATCTTTAGCGATCACAACAGAATTAATTCGTCAAGCACAACTGCTAGAGAAGTGGGAACACGCCTTTTGTGAAGACACCATGTTGAGTCGTGTCTTGCAGGAAAAAGGATTACAAATTAAATCTGTGGCTTCTCTGATGATGGTAAATCAAGAAGAGTGTACCCTACCAAGTTTTAGACGCTGGGTAAACCGTCAACTATTAAACGCCAAACTCTATCATCCAGGCTGGATGGCAATTCTAATTTACGGAACTCTAACTAGTTTAATTCCAGCCACTGCTGCATTATTAATTGCGATCGCTTTATTGAATCAATCAGGAAATACGGCAATTTTACTGGGAGGCAGTTTAGTTACTTATATCGTCATATTACTGATCCTCATTGGCATTTGGGAACGAGCAGTGCGACGAAAACTAATGATGCGCCAAGAAGTACTGCCTCAAATATCAGCGATCGCTTTTGGCAAACTGGTGTTAGCTATTCCCGCAACACAGTTCATACTGGCGATCGCACTTTGGCAGACTGTGTTAACCCGACAAGTAGAGTGGCGCGGTATTACCTATCAAATAAAAGGTCCTTGGGAAATTCGACTACTAGAATACTTTCCCTATCGCTATCTCAAGCGAACCAACCCGAAAGCATCTTTGTAGAAGATAAGCAAACTGAGTGAATTGCAAAATATGCAACGCCGAGAAGCTAATAACAAACAACCAATAGACTAATGAACAATTCCAAAGTAAATATAGGAATGCCCGTTTACAACGGCGAACCATTTTTACGAGAAACCTTGGATGCAATTTTAGCTCAGACTTTTAGAGATTTTGAGTTGATTATTTCCGATAATGCTTCGACAGATGCAACAGAGCAAATTTGCCGAGAGTATGCTGCAAAAGATCGACGTATTAGTTATTCTCGCAATCAGCAAAATATTGGTGCTAGTGCTAACTTTAATCGTGTTTTTGAACTGTCTTCAGGACAATACTTCAAATGGGCAGCACACGACGATCTTTATGCCCCAGATTATCTCGCAGAATGTGTTGAGGTACTAGATCGCGATCGCTCGGTAGTTTTGTGTCATTCCCAAGTCCAGATTATTAATGAACAGGGGCAGTTTCTCCATAACTATAATATCAAGCTTGATACCGATCTCCCCGAACCCCAGAAGCGGTTTCACGATCTCTTAAGCTGGCATCTCTGTTATCAAATCTTTGGGCTAATTCGCTCCAGCACGCTCAAAAAGACATCCTTGCTCGGTAATTACGGACACGCAGACGGAGTGTTATTAGCCAGCATTGCTTTGCAAGGCAGATTTTATGAAATTCCCGAACCGCTATTTTTTGCCAGAAAACATCCACAACAATCAATGAGCTTGTTCTTTCCTGACTATCTCACTTTAGCTTCCAACAATTCTGCCATCTCAGCTAGTAAAATTCCCGACTACTACGCTTATACAGTTTGGTTCGATCCTGCCAAAAAAGGGCAGATTATTTTTCCTCATTGGCGAATTTTTTGGGAGTACTGTCTTTGTGTCTGGCGAGCATCACTTTCTACCCCAGAAAAAATTCGCTGCTACTTTAGTATGTTCGAGCAGTTGAAGGGTAGGGAATTTTTGTTAATCAAAGACTCGTTTATAGTTCTCCGTCAAATCATCAGTCGGTTTCTCGCCAATTTCAGACAAGCACTAACAACTATCTTTCCTCAATCGCAAAACACTCGTTAATCGGTTAATCACTATGATGACACAAACAAACGGCACTCAAAGTAAATATTTAACTCCTAAAACAAATTTTAACTCGAATCAAACTGATAAAATTCGCATTTCGATCATCGATGATTCGCGAGTAATACGCGAATGTTTAAAGCTGATGCTGGAAACTGAATCAGATTTTGACATGGTAGGAACGGCAAATGATGGCGAGGCAGGTATTAGGTTAGTCGAAGAGCAAAAGCCAGATGTAGTAATCATGGACATCGAAATGCCCAAACTTAACGGCATTAGCAGCACCAGAATTATTTGCGAACGGTTCTCCCAAAGCAAAGTTTTAGTCTTTAGCGACCATGAAGAAAGTAGCTACATTAACCAGTCTCTTGAAGCGGGAGCCAAAGGCTATTTCCTCAAGCAAACGCCAGCCGAGGAAGTCATTCAGGGCATTAGAAATGTTCATCGAGGCTTTTGTCAATTTAGTCCAGGATTATTGGAAAATTATATCCGTCAAACTGCTCAATTAAGCGAGCCATCTGAAAATATCCATTTGTTTCTAGAAGGCGAAGCAACTTCTATTGCTCCTGTCACCAGTAAAACTGAAGCAATAGAAACAGAAACAGAAACAGAAACAGAAACCCAGCTTGCCAAACCGACTATTTTTCCACAAAAGCCGTTGCTATGGCGAATAGCTATTTGGACAGTTTTAGCAATTTCTGCTGTGGCAATTTCTGCTTTGGTACTAGCTAGATTCAATCCCAGTCTTTATAGTCAATTTAGAAATCCTGCCCCGCCAGAAACACCAGTCCCCTCGCCACCGCCTGAACCAACGGCGGTTTCTGCTCTAGGACAGATAGAACCCGAAGGCGAAATTATTCAGCTATCGGCTTCAGCAGCTGCCGAAGGTTTTAAAGTCGAACAATTATTAGTTGAACGGGGCGATCGGGTGCGACAGGGGCAGGTAGTTGCGATTCTTGATAATCATAGCTCTAGGCTGGCGGCTTTACAAAGTGCCAAAGCTGATGTTCAGACAGCCCAAGCTAATTTAGAACGAGTTGAAGCAGGGGCAAAACAGGGAGATATTAACGCTCAAAAAGCCGAGATCGCTCGTTTATCAGCTGAGCTTGAAGGACAAATAGCGACTCAAGAAGCGACGATCGCTCGTTTATCAGCAGAGTTAAATAATGCGCAAGTAGAAAATCAACGCTATCAACAGCTATTTCAAGATGGGGCAATTTCAGCACAAGCCAGAGATACTAGAAGGTTGCGGGTAGATACAATTCAACAGCAATTATCCGAAGCCCAAGAAACCTTAAATCGAACTATTGCCACAACCCAAGTCCAGCGTAATGAAGCCCTTGCCCGACTAGAAAGTATCACCGAAGTCAGACCTGTAGATGTACAGGTAGCACAAGCCGAATTAGCCAAAGCCAACTCAGCTGTAGATGAGGCACAGGCAGCTTTAGCTCTGACGGAAGTGCGATCGCCAATTGATGGTCAAGTTTTAACAGTTAACGTCCGCCCTGGTGAGGTGATGAGTAATCGAGGAATTGTGGCGATCGGACAAACTGATCAGATGTATGTGGTAGCAGAAGTCTATGAAACCGATATAGATCGCGTACGGTTGGGGCAAAAAGCGATCGTTACTGGATCGGCTTTTGACGAAAAACTCGAAGGAACAATAGCTCAAGTTGGCCTAGAAGTAAAACAACAAGATGTATTTGAATCCGATCCTCTAGTTAATACCGACAACAAGGTAGTAGAAGTCAAAATTCGCCTTTCTCCTGAGTCTAGTAAACGGGTTACGGCATTAAGCAATTTACAGGTGCAGGTAGTTATTGCCCTGTGATTCATCAAAGCTTGGGAAATTCTTTAATAAAAATTTTTACATAATGATACTAAATCCGATTGATAAAGTACTCTTTTTTTAAAGTAGCTACAACTCTTCTGACTTCTGACTTCTGACTTCTGACTTCTGACTTACCTTAAAGTGTTCTATCCAAACAGGATTTAGTATGATTTCATCTATTCCTTTAGCTTGGCTGCAATTAGTTCATAAAAAAATTAAATTCTTGGCTACTTTAGCGGGAATTGCCTTTGTTGTCATACTCTTATTTATGCAATTAGGATTCCAAGATGCTTTATTTGATAGTGCGGTAAGAGTACATCAAGTCCTACAAGGAGATTTATTTATAACTAGTTCTCAATATAAAGCTTTAACTGCTCAACAAAGTTTTCCGCGTACTCGTTTATATCAGTCTTTGGCTTTTGAAGGGGTAGAGTCTGTCAGTCCACTGTACTTTCAATTTGGCAAATTAAGAAATATTCTTGATGGTCAAAAATATTCCATCTTTGTCATGGGAGTTGACCCTGGTCAAACTAGCTTTCGATTAGCTCAAATAAATCAAAATATCAATCAAATAAAACTACCTGATACTGCACTGTTCGATCTTAGTTCTCGACCAGAATTTGGTCCAATCGCTGCTGAATTCAAAAAAAACCAACAGGTTGATCTGGAAATATCTTCATTTAACCAAATTATTAGAGCCAAAAGATTTCGGATTAAAGGCTTGTTTAGTCTCGGTCCTTCTTTTGGTGTTGATGGCAATTTAATTACCAATTATACTACGTTCCTCAAAGCTTTTCCCGATCGCCAAGTTGCCAATATTGACTTGGGTTTAATTACGCTTGCTGACAACTACGAAGCCAAAGAGGTTCGCGATCGCCTGGTTGCCAGTCTACCACAAGATATTCAAATTCTCACTCTAGCCGAATTTATTAAGTTAGAAAAAGATTATTGGGACTTACGTACGCCCATTGGCTTTATTTTTAAAATCATGGTTTTTATGGGTTTTGTTGTCGGCATTGGGATCACTTATCAAATTCTTTATAGCAATATTTCTAATCATTTAGTTGCTTATGCCACCTTAAAGGCGATCGGCTTTACTAATAGATATTTATTAACTGCTGTATTTCAACAGGCTCTTTTACTAGCACTCTTAGGTTTTATTCCTGGAATTATTGTTTCTTTTGGCTTATACGACCTGGCTAAAAATGCAACTCATTTACCAGTAATTATGGATATTAATAAAACTTTTAATGTTTTTTTATCAGTAATTGCTATGTGTTCTATCTCAGGAATATTAGCTATTCAAAAACTACGTTCTGTCGATCCTGCTGATATTTTTTAATCTTGAATTAGCAATATTTATTGAAAAGAGGAGGTAAATATGTTTTAAACAAATTAGCGATTTTGGCTCAATTTATCTTCTCAAACTGTAAACTCAAAATGGAGCAAAAAAAATGACATTAGATACTAGCTTTGATTTATTTGGTGTAGGCTTGGAGAGCGATCCTCTAACAGGTGTCAAAATAAATAGTGGAGTCGTTGGGGTAGAAGTTAATCCTGACGGTAGTACAAGCGTCGGTACTTCAGATAGCGAACTTGTCGGCGTTGACTTAACTCAAGGAGTTGCTGTCGATATTTCAGGTAGCGAATTTGTCGGTGTTGACTTAACTCAAGGAGTTGTAGTTGATGTCGCTGAGGAAGTTGTCGGTGTTGATCTAGCCGAAGGAGTTGCTTCCGTAGAAGTTGCTGGATTACCAGTAGAGGTTGATTTAACCCAAGGAGTTTTAGTAGGTGTTGGCGAAGAATTATTATTTGCTGACTTAATCGAAGGAGTGGTGATTAATACAGATATTTTAGCTGAATCTGGCATCGTTCTTCCTACTGCTATAGATATCTAAAGTAGATAGACTGACTAGTCTTGGCAACTATTTTGTAGTTGCTAAAGCTAAATAACAGATCGAGGAGGGGGAGTATTTCTGAGTAAAACATTCTTGGTAAAATTTTAGCTAGTGAAAAACAATATTGCTCAGCAATTTTATGCTCCCTCTCACCGTTAGCAAACTAATTTTTTTATTTAATCAAACAATTAATTGCCAAGAGCAAACGGTCATCAAACCAATGAAATCAGCTTACTTAACTGCTCAAAACTCGATCGTTAAAATCAACAATCTCAATCATTATTTTGGCAAAAAATCATTACGAAAACCGATATTAATCGATATCAACTTAGACTTGAAAGCCAGAGAAACTGTAATTTTAACTGGCCCTTCTGGATCGGGAAAAACTACACTACTAACTCTGATAGGTGGATTACGTTCTGTGCAGGCAGGAAGCCTTAAATTTCTTGGTCAGGAACTACTTGGTGCTAACCAAAATCAACTAGTAAAAATACGCCGTAAAATTGGCTATATTTTTCAAGGACATAATTTATTAGAATTTCTGACAGTTAGACAAAATATACAGATATCTCTGGAATTAGATCGAACAATTTCGGAGCGAGCCGCCAAAATAAGAGTAGAAAAAATGCTACACGCGGTTAAATTAGGCGATCATGGTGATTATTATCCACAACAGCTATCGGGTGGTCAAAAACAACGAGTTGCGATCGCCCGCGCCCTAGTCGGTCATCCTAAGCTCTTTCTAGCCGATGAACCCACCGCCGCTTTAGATAGCAAAACAGGCAAAGACGTGATTCGCTTATTGCAACAGCTAGCCTGCCAACAAGGAGCTGCTATTTTGATTGTTACCCACGATAATCGAATTTTAAGCGCAGGCGATCGCATTATTCGGATTGAAGACGGGCGACTGTCTGATACTAAATACTGTTCGGATAGAATATTTTAAGGTAAGTCAGAAGTCAGAAGAGCTAATAAATCTCAAAAACAATAAGCAGATTAAAATCTAGATAGCCTTTATTGTAAAGTTAAGTAAAAGTTAAGTATATGGTTTCTCTAGATAAATCATTGTCGGTAGTTCCGCCTTCAGCCAAGTCTGTTTATATTGACGGTAAGAAATATCCCTTATCAGAACAAGTAGTTAAAAACATTGAGGCCATCATTGGATTTCAGGCCAAACAAGAACAAAAACTACCGCTACACGATCGCGCGATCGAAAAAATAGCTGCTTTTTTTGGTA
Organism: Pleurocapsa sp.; assembly: GCA_050330395.1. GTDB lineage: Bacteria > Cyanobacteriota > Cyanobacteriia > Cyanobacteriales > Xenococcaceae > Waterburya. The sequence goes on along the minus strand of JBHJNW010000084.1, from coordinate 12,932 downwards.
AATCAAAGTTTTTGTATCTGCAATTGTTGTTCTTTATCGGCTGGATTATCTGCACTCATTTAGCACCGCAACTATTACCTTTTGGACTACCACCCTTTGATGCCAGAGAAATGGGCATAGATGTTGCTGCATTATTAATTGCCAGTGGGGTACTGGTACAACAAAGCCGTCAGGATAAACTTGCCGAACAGCGATCGCATTTAACGTTACAAATTAATTTGCTCACCGAACAAAAGATCGCCAAACTGATTGAACTAATTGAAGAATTACGAGCAGATTTGCCTGATATACGCGATCGCGATGATTTAGAAGCGCAGATTATGCAGCAGGCAACAGATCCACAGGTTGTTCTCAACATTTTGCAGGAAAATCTCGAATCTAGTGAATCGTAGTTATAAGTTTCTAACTGGCAAAATAAACGAATATATCTCCAGGATGATTGAAATATCGATTGTTTAGCCAATGATGTAGTTAATTTTGATTAATTTTCGCTCTAACTAGCCATCTATACCTCAATTTATTGCTTCATCAATCATCGTTATGACAGTTCTACTGACCTACAACCCTCGCTACTTTGTCCGCGTTAAATATGTACTGCGCAAAATCAATCGCCAGCTTAAGCTGAAAAAACTTTGGGAACAGGATAATGGCAACTGGCACTGGCTAAAAGAAAAGCCCACTCCGATTGTTAGTTTAAATCGCAGTATTTGGCGGCTGTCAGTCCCATCTTTTAGCTTTCATTTTATGCTGGGTTTATCAACGATTATTGCTACTTTAGGGTTGCTGGCTAATAGTGCAGCGGTAATTATCGGGGCGATGATTGTTGCCCCTTTGATGGGACCAATTGTCGGGATGGCATATTCGACAGCGATGGGTAATCGTAAACTGTTACGTCGTTCCAGCTTTACGGTACTCAAAGGAATTCTGCTGACTATTGGAGTTGCCTGGATTGTCACCTCAATTATCGGTTTAGAAACAAGAGACGCAGAGATTATGTCTCGGGTTAAGCCAACTTTAATTGATTTTGGTATTGCCATGGCAGCAGGGGCAGCAGGTGCTTTTGCTAATACTCGTCGCAGTATCTCTAGTGCTATGCCAGGAGTGGCGATCGCCGTGGCATTAGTTCCTCCTCTGAGTGTGGTTGGTATTGGCTTGGCACAAGGAGAAGCTGAGATTGCCTTGGGTGCGCTGCTGTTATTTGTAACAAACCTAATTTGCATTGTCTTTTTTGGCAGCCTAGTATTTCTATTTCAATCCTATGGCAATCTTGGACGAGCCAAAAAAGGGTTAGCAATGTCTACGGCAGTGATGTTTTTATTGGGTATTCCCCTCACTCTCTCGATGCGAGAATTAATTATCACAACGAATGTCCGTCAGCGAGTTGAAGATTTTATTATTTATGAAACCAATACCTTCGCCAATACAGATATTAACTCAATTGTAGTCACGCCAAGAAAAGGCTATCTTCGGGTAGCTATAGAAGTTGCCGCCCCCCTCGATTCAATTTCGCAAAAGCAAATTGAACAGGTTAAAGAGGCTCTTTCCCAACTGATTGGAACCGAGATTTATCTTGATGTGGCGGTTATTCCTACAAGACATTTAACCGCTCCTAATAATTAATTGTTTTGTATTGATAAAATAAATAACGCTCAGAAAATAATCACTATTAGATCTATCTTAAGTCTGATTTACATAACTATAATTATCGTAATATGATTGTCACGCTCGATTAAAAAATCAACAAGATTAAAATATTCGCTACCTGCGATCGAGTAAGGAATTTTATGAAGATAATTAGTATTTGGTTTCCCAGATTATTAGGAGATTATTAGGAGTTTAATATGTCCGAGTTTAATGGCGTGATGATGCAGTACTTCCATTGGTACAACGAACCCGACGGTAGCCTCTGGAATCAATTGGCAGAAAGTGCTGCGGATTTAGCGAAAGCTGGTATTACTTCACTTTGGCTGCCTCCTGCTTATAAAGGTACTGGCGGCGGTTACGATGTAGGTTATGGCGTTTACGATATCTTCGATCTGGGCGAGTTTGACCAAAAAGGCTCAGTCAGGACCAAATATGGTACTAAAGAAGAGTATGTAAAGGCAATTAAGGTAGCTCAAGAAGCAGGCATACGCATCTATGCAGATGTAGTGTTAAATCACAAACTTGGTGCCGATTATGAGGAAGAAGTTGAAGCTACTCCTTTCGATCCTCATAATCGTCATCAGGCTATCGGCGATTTGCAAAAAGTCAAAACTTGGACACACTTTACTTTCCCTGGACGCAATGGCAAATATTCTAGCTTAGAGTGGCACTGGTGGCATTTTGACGCTGTTGATTACAATGCCTATGACGGAGATAAAGATGCAATCTATTTATTTAAAGATAAACAGTTTGACGAACAAGTAGATTTAGAAAAAGGTTCATTTGCCTACCTCATGGGGTGCGACCTCGATATGGAACATCCAGAAGTAAGAGGTGAGTTAAAATACTGGGGTGAGTGGTATATGGACACCACTGATGTTGATGGTTTCCGCTTCGATGCAGTTAAGCACGTTAAGGCAGGATTCTTTCCCGAATGGTTAAATCACGTCAGAAAATATTCAGGAAAGCCTTTATTTGCCGTTGGGGAATATTGGTCTAATGAAATAGAAGCCCTGCATCATTTTATTGATGTTACGGGTGGAGATGTGGCCTTATTTGATGCGCCTTTACACTACAACTTCACCGAAGCCAGTAAAACAGGTAACAACTTCGATATGCGCTCCATTTTTGATGGCACATTAGTCAAAGATCAACCTGCTTTAGCTGTAACTTTAGTCGAAAATCATGATTCGCAACCTTTGCAATCTTTAGAGTCAGTAGTTGAAGCTTGGTTCAAGCCTCTGGCTTATGCCTTAATTCTGTTGCGAAGAGATGGCTACCCCTGTATCTTTTATGCAGATTACTATGGCACACATTACAAAGACACTGGGAAAGATGGGCAAGAATATGAAATCTTTATGGACTCTCATCAGTGGCTGATTGATAAGTTTCTCTATGCTCGTCAAGAATATGCTTATGGTGAGCAGTATGATTATTTTGACCATGCGAATACTCTGGGCTGGACAAGACTTGGCGATGAATCGCATCCAGGAGGAATGGCTGTGGTGCTAAGCAACGGTGGAGACGGTACGAAGTGGATGGAAGTGGGTCAAGCTAATCAAACTTATATCGATTTAACCGAACATATCGATGAACCCATAGTTACCAATGATGAAGGTTGGGCTGAATTTCGTTGTCCAGCAGGTTCAGTCTCGGTTTGGGTGCCAGGTTAACCTGATAGATTTTGCTCAAAAATTATATAGGCAATAAATTGTGGCAGCTATGATATCTTGTTAGACAAGCCTCAAATACGGTAAAAACGGCTGAGAAATATATATGTATATATTTCTCAGCCGTTTTTTATGTTTAACGTTTGTGAGTGAGAATTCCCCCTCAAAGCGACAATAGGAGTTTAGTGGGGGATGACAACGAACTGGACACAAAGTGCGGATTATTTACCTATAACAATTCTATCATCATATGATACAATGATAGAATGATTAGACAAGCGCAAAAGGTACGAATTTATCCGACTGACGAGCAAAAGCAGCAACTAGCAGGTGCTATGGGTTGCTCTCGCTGGTGGTGGAATTTCGCACTTAACAAAAGTATTGAAACCTACAAAGAGACAGGCAAAGGCTTATCTCGTGCAGGATTAAATGCTTTGCTGCCTAATCTAAAAAAAGAGCATGAGTGGTTGAGAACAGAGGTTTATTCTCAATCACTGCAACAGACATCACTTAATTTGTCTCGTGCTTTTATCAACTTTTTTGAACAACGAGCGAGATTTCCTAGATATAAGTCCAAGCATGGTAAGCAGTCTGTTGGTTTTCCGCAGTCAGTCATAGTCAATGGTGATTGGATTAAGCTACCTAAAATTGGATTAGTCAAGGCAGTATTTGACCGTCGCTATTTTGGCACAATCAAAACTGTTACTGTCGCTAAAGATACTTCAGATAAATACTTTGCTTCGGTTCTTTATGAATTAGAAGCTTGTTTTATCTCGGGTAACGGTGACAAGATAATCGGCTTAGATTTAGGAATCCTTGATTTTGCAATTGCTCATGATGGAGCTAAGACTAGCAAATATGATAATCCTAAACACTTCAAAAAGCACGAGAAAAATCTAGCTCGAAAACAACAAAAATTAGCTAGAAAACAAAAGGGTAGTAAAACAAGACAAAAAGCCAAGAAATTAGTAGCTAAGGTTCATGCGCGTATCAGTAATGCCCGTCAGGATTTCTTACATAAATTGAGTAGGAAACTGACTAACGAAAGCAAAGTCGTTGTAGTAGAAAACCTCAACGTAAAAGGCATGGTGCGCTCGCCAACATTAGCCAAAGCAATATCCGATGTTGGATGGGGAATGTTCGTAAACTTTCTAAGTTACAAACTAAAGCGTGAAGATAAACGCTTAGTAGAGATTGACAGATTTTTTCCCAGTTCACATATTTGCCCCGACTGCTTGACTCAACAACCCAAGATGGATTTGAGTATTAGAGAATGGACTTGCTTGAATGTTTCATGTGGCAAAACTCATGATCGGGACGAAGCAGCAAGCCGAAACATCAGAGCCGAAGGTATCAGAATCACAAAGACGGATGGAACAGCCGTCTCTGCTAGTGGAGGGAGTGTAAGACAAGACCGAGGACGAAAGACCAAGGTAATGCAGCACCCAGCGAAGCTAGAAACTCGTTCTGAGTCGAAAGACTCAGGATGAGTAGTTCATTCATCCAAGGTATTTTTAACCGCTGGTGGAACAATCTCATCTAGGTTGAGTTTTTCCGCCACACTTTTAGAATCATCTTCGTCATCAGCTTGTTTTGATAATTCTGCCTGTAACTGGTTGCGATTTGCTTTGGCTGATTCATACTCTACATCGCTAAGCACTGTTTCTCCTGATATGCCTGGCGGCGTATCTTGCTTTAGTACTTCAGCAAAAGCCTGATTTTGAGGACCAATTGCGATCGCTGAACCGATCAAGAAGGTAACTAAAACTAAACAGGTAGCCAAGATACGGCGTAAATCGATTTTTGAGAATAAAAACATTGTTTATCCAAGAAACTGAATGATATTTCAACCATCTATTAACCCAACATTTCACATCGCTCAACATCTTCCTGAAGATTGACCTTTTGACCATCAGGTTTTTGATGATTTAGTAATCATTTATTTTATATATATCTTGATATCTAGCCAATGATTGATTTAACCTTTTGTAATCTTGGGATATGTTGATATATCTTAAGTCAAACAATAATCATGAATACTTATATACTCGAGCTGTTGGTGATTGGCTTACTATTACTGACAGTGACATTGGGTTCGGGTTGGATTAAGCGTCTTCCTCTGTCTTATGCCTTAATTTATTTGGTTGTTGGTGTTTTATTAGGTTCTTACGGCTTCGGATTAGTTAAGATTAGACCTAATGCTGAGTTTTTAGAAAGATTAGCTGAGTTTGTGGTCATTGTCTCGGTATTTGGCTGCGGACTCAAAATCAATCGCCCACTCAAGCTTTGGGCTTGGCAATCCACGATTAGGTTAATTGGCTTGTTGATGCCGATATCCATCTTTGCCCTGGCGGCGATCGCTCATTATTTTCTGGGTATGGGTTGGGGTGCTGCGGTGTTGCTGGGGGCAATTCTCGCGCCAACCGACCCCGTACTAGCTTCTGAAGTGCAGCTAGCTCATGTCAAAGACCAAGATGAGTTACGTTTTGCCTTAACTTCAGAAGGGGGCTTAAATGATGCTCTAGCGTTTCCCTTTGTCTATTTTGGTCTTTATTGGTTTAAAGATCCCAACTTGAATAACTGGTTTCAAAAATGGGTGGCGATCGATCTACTGTGGGCAATTATTGCAGGTATAGTCATGGGTATTCTGGTGGCAAAGGCAGTTGCCTGGATTGATCGCACTTTACAAAAACACCGTCCAGCCGATCATCTTCTCGAAGACTTTGTCGCTTTAAGCCTTATTTTACTAACTTACTCTCTAACTGAATTAGTTAATGGTTATGGATTTTTGGCCGTATTTGTGGCAGGTTTGGTAGTGCAGCGCGGCCATTATAGTCATCCAGAGAAGCGAATACAGCAATTAGAATTTACCGAACAGATTGAGAAACTTTTAGAGATAACAGTAATTATCATTCTCGGCACAATATTGTTAATTGAACCAATGATTAAATATGCAGAGCAATCTTTATTGATCGCAGCATTATTATTTTTGATCGTACGCCCTGTTGGAGTTTGGCTTAGTACCTTCGGCGCAAATTTACCCACAAAGACTCGCAGCCTAATGGGTTGGTTTGGTATTCGTGGATTAGGTTCAATTTACTATTTGACTTATGCTTTAGGTGAAGGCTTGACGGGGGATATTGCTGAGCAAATTTCCTGGATTGTCTATACGGTGATAGTATTGTCGATAATTCTTCATGGGGTCAGTGCTGCGCCGTTGATGGCTTGGTATGAGCCAATCAAACAAAATACCAAATCCTCCCGCACCTGATAAACTGACTGGTAAATAATTACCTTCTTGTAATCTTCGAGGACAACCATGGCGATCGCAACAGCACCTCAAAACAATCTAGAAACAGCAACCAATGGCTTACCCAATATCTGTGGTTGGGAGTCAGAGATCGCGACCGTCGTTAATCATAATCAACCAGTCTTTTTACCCCACAGCAAAATTAATCTCGAACAGGTTAACGCTGGTTTTGCCTGCGCCCTGCATATGCACCAGCCCACAATTCCCGCAGGAGCAAACGGTGAATTAATCGGTAATCTGCAAAATATGTTTGAACATCCTAATAATGGCGACAATCATAACGCAGGAGTATTTGCCTGGTGCTATTCTCGCATGGGTGATTGGATACCCGAACTAGTAGCTAACGGCTGCAACCCCAGGATTATGCTGGATTATTCTGGCAATCTTCTTTGGAGCTTTCAGCAGATGGGACGTAACGATATTATCGATAACCTCAAAAAAATTACCTGCGACGCAAATTATCAGCCCTATGTGGAATGGCTGGGTACGATGTGGAGTCATGCAGTGATTCCCTCTACTCCTATTCCCGATCTAAAATTACATATTCAGGCTTGGCAACATTACTTTGCTGCTATTTTCGGTTTTGAAGCCCTACAGCGAGTTAAAGGTTTTTCTCCTCCCGAAATGCACCTACCTAACAACCCCGATACTCTTTATGAATATATCAAAGCTCTTAAGGAATGTGGTTATCGCTGGTTACTCGTACAGGAACATTCCGTAGCCAGATTAGACGGTTCAGGTTTGCACCATGATGATAAGTATATCCCCAATCGCTTAGTTGCTCGTAATTCCAAAGGGGAAACGATCGCTATTACAGCCTTGATTAAAACTCAAGGTTCAGATACCAAACTAGTGGCTCAAATGCAGCCCTATCATGAAGCTAAAGGTAGAGGCAGACAACAGGTTGGCAATATTTCTGTACCTAGTTGTGTAAGTCAAATTGCCGACGGCGAAAATGGCGGGGTAATGATGAACGAGTTCGCCCGTGACTTTCAGCCTGTATGGTACGAATTAAAAGACAATCAAAATATCGTCGGCTTGAACGGTACAGAATACTTAGAATTAATTGAAGCTGCGGGAGTAAATCCTGAAGACTATCCTACTTGCCAAGCCGTCGGACAGCATAAAATTTGGCAACAGGTAGATCCTGAAACTGCTACGTCTGAGAAAGTACAAAGTGCGATCGCTCATTTAGAGGCAACAGATCCTCAGTTTCACATGGATGGGGCATCATGGACAGACGATCTTAGTTGGGTCAAAGGTTACGAAAATGTCCTCGAACCGATGAATCAGTTAAGTGCTATGTTTCATCTAAAATATGATGCTTTGGTCGCTCAAGATCCTGCGGTGACTAAAACCCAAGAATATCAAGAAGCATTATTATACGTCTTGGTTGTCGAAACAAGCTGCTTCCGTTATTGGGGACAGGGTACTTGGACAGATTATGCTAGAGAATTATTCCGTCGAGGTGAAGCTTTGCTGAAATAAAGTTTTTACCGTGAATAAAACGTAGGGGTCAACGGCAGTTGACCCCTAGAGGATACTGTAACCAGTAACATTTCAACTTACAGAAGCAAATTGACCCATAGATTCAATCAAACGATCAAAGTAAGGTGCTAGATCCTCCTGTGCTGCTGGTTCAAAATGCTTCAGACTAAAAACTTTTAACTGTTCCAAGCCCAAAATCATGGCATCTAAAGGAACTTGCAGTTCTTGATATAGCTGCTCCATATACTCTAAACCGCGATCGCTCGTATAGTCTACTCTTTGACCACTGATTCCATAGCTAATACAGCGCATAAACTGCCAAAAGTCACGCCAGCAGGCTTCGGCTCTGGTAGTCGGATATAAACCGCCTCCAGGTTCAGTAATCCCTGGATTAGCAGCTAAAACTACTCCTCTGGCATCCGAAACTATTTCCGCCACATGATCTCGTAATAATTTTCCCTGAGCTAATCCCTGAGACAAGCTAGGTGCGATCGCCTCAATCTTGGCAATATCTTGATCAGTCAAATATCGTCTTTCATTGTCTGCCTGTTGGAAAATATCAATTACTTCAACAGGATAATTCTGCCAATTAAAGCTAACAATACGAGACTTGGCTATTAATTCTTTTACTTGATCACTGAGCATTGGAAGTCCCCAAAATTTGAGCTTACCTACTATATAGCACTACGCATTAAAGTTAAGACATTCTGCCAACTTGAAATCAGCTAGCTGTAAACTTTTCCTCATTCATGAGCTTGATCTAGCTTTTGCCTTAAACCACCTTGGGCAAGACCATATTCAAATCTTCTAGTAGATTAGGCAAATCAGCTTTTACACGCTTTTTTCCTGACTACCTTTTTTCAGTCAACCTGAATTAGAGCTTACGATACCAATAAAGGCATCTTCTAAAGAAAAAGGAATCGCTCGTTCAGCATAAATATCTATTTGATTCTCTGCTAAACTTTGTCTAACTTTCAATAACTCTCGTTCGGGATTATCCAACACTAAATGAAGGCGATCGCCAAAAATGGAAACTCGGCAAGATTTTAATTGATTTTTTAGTAGTTTAGAAGCTGTTTGGGTATCCGATACCATCATTTCGATTAATTTTCCTGGTTGTTGGGCTTTAATTTGACTGGGTGAACCTTGGGCGACAATTTCTCCTGCAACCATAAATCCCATCCGATTGCAGTTTTCCGCTTCTTCGAGATAGTGAGTCGTAACTAAAACTGCCGTTCCCTGCTGGGCAAAATCGCGAATTAATCGCCAAAATTGCCTTCTTGCCAAAGGATCGACACCCGAAGTAGGTTCATCTAAAAATAAAATATCTGGTTCGTGCATTACCGATGCACCAAATGCGACACGCTGCTTCCAACCACCAGGTAAATTACCTGTAACGATATCTTCTTTACCGACTAAACCACAAGTAGCCAATACCCAGTCGATTTTTTCTCTTCGTAACTTACTAGGAACACTATATACTCCACAGTAAAATTCTAAATTTTGTTTAATTGTCAGATCATCATATAGCGTAAATTTCTGACTCATGTAACCTAAGCGAGAACGCACTTGAGGACTATGCAGATTCTTAGTTTGAGCAGCCAAAATCATCTCTCCTGCACTAGCTGGCAGCAAACCGCATAGCATTTTAATGGTAGTGGTCTTTCCTGCTCCATTTGCCCCTAATAAGCCGTAAATTTCGCCATATTTAACTTCTAGATTGATTCCTTTAACCGCTCGAAACTCTCCAAAGGTTTTTTGAAGATTAGCTGCACCAATAGCGGTTTGAGATGTTGAGCAAGTTTTATCTATCCTCGCCGCCCTTCGATAACGGGGAAATTCGATAAAAGATGGTTCTGAACCTTGTTGACGCAAGCGAGTGACAAAAACATTTTCTAAAGTAGGTTCGTCTGGTTGCAGACTCTCAAGTTCTAGTTGCTGTTGCGCTAGCAACTGATGAATTGCCTCTGTACCTTTTTCTAGATCAGTAACCAAAACATCCAAGCGATCGCCAAAAGATTGTACATCAGAAATGCCTTTTTCTAATGAATTAAGCGACAATGCTTTTTCTACCGCAGGTAAATTTTTTGCCCTCACTTCAAGGCGATGTAAATCTAAACTGGCTCTTAATTCTGCCAAAGTACCGATTTGCTGAATTTCGCCCTCATAAATCAACGCAAGGCGGTGACAGCGTTCTGCTTCATCTAAATAGGGAGTCGCCACTACAATACTAACTCCCTCGGCTGCGACAGCAGCTAGTAAATCCCAAAACTCGCGACGGGATAGAGGATCGACTCCTGTGGTTGGTTCATCTAATAACAAGACTTGGGGTTCGGCAATTAAAGCACAACAGAGGGCTAATTTTTGCTTCATCCCACCCGAAAGTTGACTGGCAAGACGGTTAGGAAATTGCTCTAAACTAAATAAGCGTAGTAGTTTGGCTTTTCTTAGTCTAAATTTAGTTTCTGGCACCCCGCGTAAGCCAGCACTATAATGTAAATTTTCTTCAATGCTCAAATCTGGATAGAGAGAAAATTTTTGGGTTAGATAGCCAATGTTCAAACGTGCTTCACGAGGCGGTTTCCCTAAAACTTCGATCTTACCTGCTGAGGCTTCCATCACTCCTGCTAAAATTTGAAAAGTAGTAGTTTTACCTGCTCCATCAGGCCCAATTAAGCCGAATATTTCTCCTAGACCAACAGTAAAATCAATTCCCTTGACGGCTGCTAGCTTACCATATTGCTTATATAGTCCCGTTACTTCAATTGAAGTTGGATTTTCGATTGTTGATTTTAGATGAGGATATAATGGCTGAGACAATGCTAATTCATTATTCATTCTTCATCCCTCATCCTTATCTGTAATAATCTCTCCATCTGCTGGCATTCCAGGTTTGGCAAAACCTCCAGGATTGTTAATCTTGAGTTTTAAGCCAAATACTTGGGTAACGCGATCGCTCTGGAAATATATATTTTCTGGGGTAAAAGAAGCTTGAGAATCAATTTGACTTACGGTAGCATTCAAGGGGCGATCTGGGGCTGAATCTAAAAATACTTGTGCTGGTTGTCCGACTCTCAGCATTCCGATTTCTCCTTCTGGCAAATAACCTCGTAGATAAACATTATTAAGATTTACCAGAGTCATTAAAGTTATTCCCGTAGAAATTATTTCTCCAGGTTCGCTAGTACGGGTTAGTACAACTCCATTAATGGGGCTAATAATTTTGAGATCTTCTAGCTTCGCTGCAATTTCTGCTTGGGCTGCTTTGGTATTTGCTACTTCGGCGATCGCTGCTGCTAATTGTGCCTGTGCTTGCGCCAGTTGTTTGTTTAAACCTGCTATCTTGGCTGTATTGATTTGGGGATTGAAACTGCTGGTTTTTGCCTGGGTTAATCCACCTTCGGCTACGGTTACTTGTTTTTGGGCTGCATCGACTGCCGCTATGGAAGCTTGTAGGTTTGCTTGGGCTGTAGCGAGTTTAGTTTTGCTTTGATCGAATTGTTGTTGGGTAATAACCCCATTTTGAAGTAAGGATTTGTAGCGATCGCGATCTGCTTGGGCTAATTGTTTTTCTGCTTTTGTTTGTTGTACCTGCGCCTGTGTTTGAGCTAGTTTTGCTTGAGTAGCAGCTACGCTTGCTTGTGCTTGGTTAATCTTCCCTGTAGCATTATCACTAGACTGACGTAAATTAAGTTGAGCTTCTTGAATCTGACTTTGAATCACGTCAATTTGTAAACGAGCCTGATTAACCTGTTGCTGGGCTGCATTGAGACGGGCTTTCGCTCCTGCTAACTGGGCTTTTAATTCGGCATCATCAAGCTGAGCAATAACTTGACCTTGTTTAACGCGATCGCCTTCCCGCACTGTGATTGATTCGATGCTTCCCCCTACTTTAGCTCCTACATCTGTTTCATAACCCTCAATTCTGCCACTGAGTTCTAGATCATTATCTTCAGACTGATTTAAAAAATAGTAACGTAAACCGACTCCTAAGCCTAGCAATAACAAAGCTAAAGGAATTAAGAGACGCAGTTTTCCTGAACGTCTCTGTTGTTTGGGGCTGCGAACTGTCTTTTCTTCTTGAAATTGAGAAGTTGTTTGAGACATAGCCTTTAAATCACTAACGCTATTGAATTTATTAGTAGTTATGTTGCACTGTACGGTATAGTTTTATTTATGCTTTTATACTATACGGTATAGTTGAAAAGAAAACCAAATCATTCAAAAAACTTTATTGAAGAGATGCCTAAAACCAAGCCAAAATCCAGCTTCTTAGAAATCAATCCCAAGCGCGAACAAATTTTACAGGGAGCAATGCAAGTTTTTCTCCAACAGGGTTATGCAGGGGCGAGTATGGATCGAGTAGCAGAGGTAGCGAAAGTTTCTAAAAATACTATTTACAATCATTTTCAGGATAAAGAAGGTTTATTTACGGCTCTAATCGAACAGATTACGACTAATCGCTTCCAAATCGTATTTGGTTCAGTTCCCCTACAAGGAGAACCGGCGGTAGTTTTGCGTCAAATTGCCGAGAAACTGCTGTCTGTAATTTTGCCAGATCGCGAATATATATCTTTTTTACGGCTTTTAATTGCTGAATCAGAACGTTTTCCTCAACTAGCCCAATTGTTTATCAATCATTTACCGAAAAAAGTTTTGTTAATTCTGGGTGAATATTTTCGCTCTCATCCAGAATTAAATTTACCCAATCCTGAAGCAACGGCGCGGATTTTTATGAGTTCGCTAATGGGATATGTCTTAACTCAAGAGATTTTACAGGGTAAAGAAATTATTCCCTTATCCCAAGAAGATTTAATCGC
>JBHJNW010000083.1:0-16424 GCA_050330395.1 Pleurocapsa sp. | reverse complement strand
GATCGTCGTCTTACGACGACTGGGAAGCTTCGCTTCCGCGTCTCTCATTTTCTGGGAGACTACTTTACTACATTCACCTTCTTGCTTGCTTTTCAACCCTTTGTGTCGCCCCCACAGGTTAAATGCTTAAAAGTTCCTGTCTGAGTAGTACAATTTGGTAGAGATTTAAGCTCTACGCTCTACCTGGCGACAGGTTCTTTCTTGACAGCTACTCAGACGAACCAATCATAGTTCAACTTGATTAATAGAGCGCAAACTGTAACAACCTATTTATGATCGCTCCAGCTATCACTCAATATATCAACTTTTGTTGGCGCCAGATTTAAGTTAAACCTTAGTTCCTTCCAAGATCAGCTTAGAACGCCTGACATCTTCGGGAATAGTAACGGGGTAATCTCCTGTGAAGCAAGCAGAACAGAAATGATTTGTATTTTCCTGAGTTGCGGCTAACATTCCTGACCAACTTAAATAGGCTAAGGTATCTACCCCAATTCTTTGTTTAATCTCTTGAACCGATTTAGTTGCAGCAATTAGCTGATCTTGATTATCCGTATCAATGCCATAGAAACAGGGATGAGTTACAGGAGGAGAAGAAATTCTCATGTGTACTTCCGTCGCCCCAGCATCTCTAAGGGTTTTAACAATCTTCTTGCTGGTTGTGCCTCTAACGATGGAATCATCGACAATAATGATTCTTTTACCTTGCAAAGCATCTTTAAGCGTATTCAGCTTCATGCGAATACCTGCCTCGCGCATACTTTGAGTCGGTTGAATAAAAGTACGCCCTACATAGCGGTTTTTAATCAGTCCTTCGCCGTAGGAAAGACCAGATTCACGAGAAAAGCCAATTGCAGCAGGAATACCTGAATCAGGTACGCCAATTACTAAGTCTGCATCAACAAAAGATTCTCTAGCTAGCTGCCTCCCTAAACGAATGCGGTAGCTATATAGAGTCTCGTCGTGCATCACGCTATCGGGGCGAGCAAAGTAAATCATTTCAAAAATACAAAGTTTTTTCTCTGCTTGTTCTGCCCAGTTGATTGAAACCATCCCTGAATCGGTGATCCAAACTAGCTCTCCTGGATTAACATCACGCACGTATTCGGCGCCGATAATATCTAACCCACAGGTTTCCGAGGATAAGACATAGCGATCGCCTTGACCGTCTTCTCCTGATAAGATCCCAATTACTAAAGGACGAATCCCATTGCGATCGCGCACTCCCATTAAACCATCAGGAGTAGCGATCGTTAAGCTATATGCTCCACTGCATAATTTGAAAGCGCTAATCGCGCCCTGAATCCAATCTTTACCTTGATTTACCTCATCAGCTATCGTCAAGGCGATCATCTCGGAATCAGTAGAAGTAATAAAACTAGCTTTTCTTTGGCTCAAATGCTGGCGAAGTTCTACAGCGTTAACCAAATTACCGTTATGAGCCAGAGCTAGTTTACCCAGTCTAGTATCTAAAACAACTGGCTGAGCATTCTCTTTGAGGCTAGAGCCAGTAGTCGAGTAGCGCGTGTGACCAACGGCAATCTCTCCTGGTAGCTGTTCCAATATCTTCTCATTAAAAACTTGGGATACTAAACCCATGTCTTTGTGACAATAAACTTGTCCTTGTTTTAAAGTAGCAATACCTGCCGATTCTTGTCCTCTGTGTTGGAGAGCATAAAGTCCAAAGTAAGTTAATTTGGCGACTTCCAAGGCTTTTTCTGGCGCATACACCCCAAACACGCCACAGGCTTCCTCTGGTTTGTCGCTACGCTGACTGCTGATTAAAGAATCAGTGTTTTCTGTCCACTCGAAAGACTGTTGTGGCATCATGCTCTTGGCTTGCTCCTACCTTGAGGTAATAAGTATTTACAGGTAATAAATATTGGAATATTGGCTACTGGTAATAATGCTCCTAACATTTTCCAGATTAATTAGGGGGAGAAATTCTTTTAATTCAATGTTGGCTAAAAAGTGTGTACTGTGGCGAAACAATGGCGCAGGTGCGTCTTTCCTCAACTCGGCGCTTGTCCAGATGTAAGATCGGCTTATGGCGATGGCTAAAAAGTTTTGAGTTCTTAAACTATACATATGCAGCATCAGCAAACCAATCGGTTTTCTATTGCCTGTGACCAGATAACAGCTAACTCTGTAATTTTAACATTAATTAACGAAAGATTATCGTTTGTTAAAATCCTTAGGTCTGATTGAGGTTGATTGACGATGCCTATTTTGTGCCACCCGTTGTCTAAATGATCGCGTAAATGAGCTTCCCAAGTATCAACTAGCTCTGGATTAACCGAAACGATGATTTGGCTGGCAGCTTCCCCAAACAGTACTTCATCTAAACGCTGTGATTCAGATACGGCAATATTTATGGTTGCCCCCAAGCCATTCCCGATACAGGCCTCGGCTAAGGCGATCGCTAAACCTCCTTCTGCTAAATCGTGAGCAGATTGAATCCATCCTTGGCGTATTCCATGTCGACAGGCTGCTTGAACGCTTTTTTCTAATTCAAAATCGACCACTGGCGGTTTTCCTGCCACTTGATGATAAATTGTCGCTAGATATTCAGATGCAGATAAAGTTGGTTGAGAATTACCTAGAAGATAAATAAGATCTCCTGAGTGCTGCCAAGACTGCCCACAGATTTTGCTGATATCGGGAACTAAACCAACCATCCCAATTACAGGAGTAGGATAAATTGATTGAGGATTGCCTTGAGAATCTAAAGTCTCGTTGTAGAGAGAAACATTGCCACCAGTTACGGGAGTAGACATTTCCCGACAAGCATCAGCAATACCCTTACAGGCGTTAGCCAGTTGCCAATAGCCGACTGGTTTTTCGGGACTACCAAAGTTGAGGTTATCTGTTACCGCTAGAGGTTCAGCACCCACACAGCTTAAGTTGCGAGCAGCTTCTGCTACAGCGGCTTTTGCCCCTTCGTAAGGATCTAGATAGACATAACGAGAATTACAGTCGGTGGTGGCAGCCACTCCAATTGTGCAGTCTTCTGGTTTAGCATCAATCGGACGTACCCTAATTACGGCTGCATCTGCCCCACCAGGCAACATTATGGTATTGTTTTGTACCTGATGGTCGTATTGACGATATACCCATTGTTTAGAGGCGATCGTGGGAGTATCCAATAGCTGGAGCAAAATCTCGTTCCAAGTTTTATATGTTCCCTGTACGTCTATACCCTGATAATCACAGCCTGGTAAACTATCAGCCGTCCATTGAGCAGCTTCTTGGGCATAAGCAGGAGGTTCGGTTAATAACTCACGATGATAAATTGGCGTATCATCCGCTAAGGCTGTGGCGGTAACTTCCGCAGCCACATCATTCTGATATAAAATTCTGACCACTGGTTCTTCGATGACTGAACCTGCCACCACCGCCTGAAGTTCCCAACGCTGGAAAATCTCAATTAGCTCTTGTTCTCTACCTTTTTGTGCCACCAACAGCATTCTTTCTTGAGACTCGGAGAGTAAATATTCATAGGGAGTCATGCCTGCTTCTCTAGCGGGAATTAAGTCTAAATCCAATTCAATACCCACACCGCCTTTATCTGCCATCTCAGAGGTAGAACAGGTTAACCCTGCTGCACCCATATCTTGTGCTGCTACTACCGCACCAGTTTTAAACGCTTCTAAGCAAGCTTCGACTAAAGACTTTTCCAAGAAAGGATCGCCAACCTGTACCGCTGGGCGATCATCCAGAGAATTATCAGTTAATTCGGCACTGGCAAAACTCGCCCCGCCCATGCCATCTCTGCCAGTAGTCGATCCGACATAGAGTACGGGGTTGCCTATGCCTGAAGCACCAGACTTAACAATTTCTTTGGTTTCCATCAAACCTAGTGCCATGGCGTTAACTAAAGGATTACCCGCATAAGCTGAATCGAAGTAAATCTCTCCTGCTACCGTCGGTACTCCAATACAGTTGCCATAATGAGATATACCTTCAACTACACCTTGAAATATACGTCTGGTTCGCGCATCTTCTAAATTGCCAAAGCGTAAAGAATTAAGAATCGCAATCGGACGTGCGCCCATAGTAAAAATATCCCGTAAAATTCCCCCGACTCCTGTAGCTGCACCCTGAAAAGGTTCTACTGCCGAAGGATGGTTGTGGGATTCAATCTTAAAAGCTAGCTGTAGACCGTTACCTAAATCAACTACTCCGGCATTTTCTCCTGGCCCAACCAAAACGCGATCGCGTAACGCACCGCAGGCTTTGCCCGTAGTCGGAAACTGACTTAATAAAGGTCGAGAGTTTTTGTAACAGCAGTGTTCTGACCACATGACCCCAAACATTCCTAATTCGGCTTTGTTAGGATGACGACCTAGGCGATTAACAATTTCTTGATATTCCTCTGGTTTGATACCTTCTGAGGCAATTTGTTCGGCACTAAAGGGAATAGATCCAATCTCAGACATAGATAACTTTAGACTAGTAGCACAAAGTCTATTTTATCTATATCTTGGAACAATTAAATTATGTTTTTTGAGCGGTTGTTTAAATTTTGGCAAAATACCAAAAGCAAATAAATTATCCGCTTCAGTAGTTTAACTATAGTTAAACTATTTATTAACCATGGCAACGCCCGATTTTTTAGTTACAAGTTGGAAATATCAAGTAAAGACATAGCTTTAACAACAGATAGTAGCTAAAAATAGTTTCTAATTGTTTTCTATAAGTTATTTTCCAGTTAAAAAGCATTTTAAATAATATTTAATCATCAACTTTTACATTATTAGTAAGGTTTGCTTGGTTTTTTTAGATAATAACTAACGACTATATTGTCGTGGTTAAATAGAAGCTAGACCTTTAAGTATTTTAATTGTCATCTAACCAAAGCAAAGATAAACTACCTCAAATAACTTAAGGATACAAAGCTTGTCCAATAAGTGATTGATTATTTTTAAGAAGATAATTATATCTTTGATAATTTTTAGGGAACAATAGAACTAAGTTCTCTGTAAAGTAGTATCTATCATGAAAGGTAACCAGAAAAACAAACAACAGCAAAATAGTACTTTGGCGATGTTTCGTCTTAAAGCCAGACCATCATACTATGATTTTTCTTATAAGAAGCCTTTTCCTTCACCAAAAACTATTGACGAACTGTTAAATGAAGGCTATGTAGGGATCGATTACAAACTAGCTGAAGATAATGCTTTCGCAGCAGTAGCCTATAAGTTTAGAAGTCAAATTAAATGGACGATGAGCAGTCAGCTTGAATCAGAAATTTGGCTCATGACCACTGACAAACAGGCTCTACAAAAACTATCTGAATTTATGCTCAACAGATTTAGCTGGTCGCCAATGATTTATACTGCTAAACCAAAAGAAGCTTTTATTTTTACTCCTAAAAATGATACAGAAAAAGCAGCAATAGAAGCTACAGTATCAGGGGAATATGGTTGGCAAGGTTCTTTATATTCCCTGGAACTATATGAATATAAAGCTAATGAAGCTGGATTTATTTTTACGACCAAACCCTTAGATTCGCCACAGCAAGAATGGCTTTTAGTTAAGCTAAACTTTAGCGACTATTCTGGCTCATGGAGTCATCATGAAGGAACTTTAGAGCAAGTTTATTATATTTGGAAAGAGAATATACAGCTATCTGAACCAAACTACAATCCGACTTCTGATGAAATATTAGATGCGATTAACGACTAGCCTATTTAACTGACTGAGTTTACTTGGTATGCTAGATAAGATAAACCACAACAAGAGCGATCGCCTTTAGCATAATGATGATTTTACCTGGTGCAACTGTCAAAGTTAGCAATATCAACGATACCTACTATAACTTTCAAGGCCTTGTACAACGGATCGACGACGGTAGAGTTGCCGTACTATTTGAAGGTGGCAACTGGGATAAACTAGTCACCTTCAACTTATCTGAATTAGAAGTCGTAGATCTAACCAAAAAAAAATAAGATACGGTTAATTTAAGTTTTAACTCAAGCCATATTACCTGTAGCTAGCAGCTATTGACTTTTAAATAGTTTGTTTTATTGATTTGGAACAACAATCAATGAAAGCAAGCAGTTTGTTTCGACCAGGGTAAATTAAAGAGATGTTACTCTAGTTGTTTTGTGATACCTATTGTCTTGTCTTGTCTTATCCCTCATCTTGATCATTTAATAAATGCGTCTTCCCCTGTCTCAATTTACTGTTGACGATCGCCATCCCAAACATATTGCTGAGGTGATCGAAACTTCTACAACACAGTATTTAGCTCAATGTCTCGAACCAGAAGATCTTAAGTTTCCGGTAATGCCGCCATTTGGTAGCTGGATTAAATCTTTTGATGAAGAATCTGGTAATAAAATTTTTGCTGTAGTTACCTACGTCACCACCAGTCCGATTGATTCAGTCCATCGTGCTAGGGCTTTAGGTCTATCTCTTGAAGAATTACGAGAACAGCAGCCTCAAATTTTTGCCATGCTTAAAACCGAATTTAAAGCAGCGATCGTCGGTTTTGAATCTCCTCATCAGTTAAATGGCAATAGTGCCAGTTTAGGTCAGGTATATCAATATTTACCGCCTCGCCCGCCTCAGATTCACCAATCGGTTTATCATTGTGATGCCGCAGAAGTAGTTCACTTCACCGAAAAATTAGACTTCCTGCGAACTCTACTGCAAGCCCAAGATATACCAGTTGAGTCCTTAGTTGCAGCATCCATTAGAGATGTCTATCGTCTGCGTCAAGCCAATCGAGATTGGTTAGTCAATGTTGGTCGAACCTTGAGTACTCTGTTGAAAGATGATTATGATCGTCTACGCTATATTTTGAGTCAAATTCATTGGTAAATTTAATCACTAGAGAATATTGCAGTCCGTATTTATCTGGGAAACGGTTAAGAATTTGAGTGATGATTTGCTTTCCATAATGCTTTACGTCAGATGCGGGGAATTGCGATAGGAGTTAAAGGCGATCGCATTTTACCTGGTGCGCTGATTAAAATCTGTAGTGAAAGTTGAACATTGCTAAATATTCAAACTAAAGAACCTCCACAACTAGAGCCTGTACCTGCGGTGCAACCATAGCAATAGTTAGCGGTTTTAATATCTGCGATCGCATCTAAGTTATTTAATTCCAAAAGTTTAGCAACGGTTAACCGTTCGTTTTCGGGTGTGCTGGCAATAATGCCCTCCATTTGATTGAAGTCGCAATCATAGACGTTACCTAAATAATCAATTGATAATTCGTTACGACACATAACATGATCTAAAGTCGCAGGATTATAGTTTTCGGCTAAAAATCCTAGGTAATTATCGTGAATTTCTCGGCGCTGTAAGAATTGCTTTGTTCTACCAATAGGAATATTCGTAATCGTAAATAGGTGATTAAATTGAATCTTAAATTTTTCTGCTAAATATGCTTTATAGTCTTGCTCTAGCTTCTGTTGATTAGGAGTAAGAGAAAAGTTATTATTAGTAGGCAGTGGCGGATTATAAACTAAATCAAGTACTAAGTTGGGATCTAATCCGTAACCAAACTGATTGAGCTTTTGAATTGCTTTAATTGATTCTTTGTATACTCCTGCGCCTCTTTGTTTGTCTACATTATCTTCTAAATAGCAGGGAAGAGAAGCAATAACCTTTAGCTGATGTCGAGTAAAGTATTCGGGCAAATCTTGATATCCTGGTTCAAAAAAGATGGTTAAGTTAGAGCGAACAATTACTTCTTTACCTTTGGCTTTGGCTGCTTCAACTAACGGACGAAAACCATAGTTCATCTCTGGCGCACCACCTGTTAGATCGACAGTTTGAATCTGCTCGAAGCGATTGATTAATTCGATCAGCTGTTGACATACTTCGAGTGATAATTCTTCGGTACGTTTAGGGCTGGCTTCTACATGGCAGTGAGTGCAAGCAAGATTGCATTTACGACCTAAATTGATTTGTAAAACTGTAATTTTTTGTTTAGTTAAAGGCGTTGCTACTTTTTTATTAAAAGGAGTTATGTTTAATTTGTTAGTTATTGATTGCATAATTATTTTTTATTTCCAAAATGGATCTTTGATGTTGTTGTACATTCTTTCAAGCATAAAGGCGTTAAAATCTGTGTTGTTGCTCGAAGGAAATTCACATTCTATTTCTTCAACGAGAATGTTAAGAAGTTTTTTTGACAGTAAATGAGAAAAAGTTCCTCGTAATGCCTTCTCATACCAAATTTCTAAGTCGCTTTTAGTAATTATTGACTGAATTTTTGATTTCCATCCAATTTGATTTAGAAGAGATAAGATGATTTTTTTTTTCGGAATTTTTACATACAATTATTATTCTATCGGCAGTTATTGCCGATACTATATTTTCTGCAAGTGTTTCATCAAGTGTAAGATGTTTAATTTGAACTGCAAAACCACAGTTTCCCCACATATCAAGACCTCGATCAGCAGCATTAGTAACACCAACACGATGGAATTTAGCAGGAACTACAAAAGAAGTATTTTTACTATCCATCGCTAAAACTTTAAATGTAAAATCTTCAAATTCTTTTAAAATGTTAGTTTTTTCAAGATTTAGGCTGACTTGAACAGAAACATCGAGTTCTTCAACTAAAACCTGAAATAAAGAATAAACAACAATCTCAAATACTTTATCTATACTTCTTTTTAGTCCTGGCGTTTTATAAAATAAGTCAAAAAAAATACCTAAATTAAAATTTTCTACGCCTGCCTCATGACAATATTGAAGTCCAGCAGTCATTTGAGAATATCTTGTAATAAATTTTCGATAAATATATGCTTCTACAATTCCTGACTTTTTTCTATTTTCGTCGCCAAGTAATATTAAAGCTTTAGGCGGAATTGCATTTTGATTAAACAGCTCGTCTTGATAGCGTGCTGAAGATGTGCTACTTCTCCCTAGAAATTTTAAGCAAATAATATCTCTCCATTTCTTCGACTTTGTTCGATAGGTGTCTAGTATTGAAAGATCAATATCTTGATAAATTCTGTCGCGATACAGTATCTCAGCAATTTGAATTGGCTTATAGAGATGAACTCTAGCTTTTTTAATAACTTTATCTAAAGCTGCTTTCGCTTCAATGAGATTCATCTAAATACTCCATTTCGTGTCATCCTCAAGTTATTTATTATGACAATGTTACACAGATTAACCCACAGCAAAGTTAAGCGACAACTGTTTAGGGTTTTCTTGGACAAATTCTTTTTTATTTAACGCTTCAATCATTTCTTGAGCAACATGGCGAACCACCGAAACAGGAACGCTATTTCCAGTTTGCTTTCTGATTTCTGAGTGTGAAACAACTATTTTGAAGTCCTCTGGAAATCCTTGCAGGCGAAGCAATTCTCTTGATGAAGGTCTTCTGATTCCATTAACCAGAAGGTAATTATATGATGCACCTCTTCTAAGAGCGCAAGAATAAGGCAATATAGAAATATTGCCAGATTTATTTTCGTGCCAAATCGAAGGATAAAATGGTTGAACTTTTAATCTTTCTAGTCTTTTGTTTTTGATAAAATCGGAAGCAAATAATTTTTTATCAACTTGTTCATCAGATTCTAATATATTGGACAAAAGCGGAGTTTCGTGAGAAGAATTTGGAAAAGAAAACTTTAGCTTTTCTCGAAACCCTACAATAAAAGTTCTTTCTCGTTTTTGAGGTAGTCCAAAATCTAGAGCATTAAGAATACTAGTATATGTAGAGTATCCAAGTTCGTGAAGACTTTTTTCAATAATTTTAAAAGTTCTTCCTTGATCATGTGTCTTTAATTGTTTTACATTTTCCAACAAAAAAGCTGCTGGTTTTTTGGTCTGTAAAATTTTGACTATATTAAAAAAAAGTGTTCCTCGTACAGTATCGCTAAATCCTTGTTGGTTTCCTATGATGCTAAAGGCTTGGCAAGGAAATCCTGCCAGCAAAATGTCATGATCGGGTATTGCATTTGGATTTATTTGTGTAATATCCCCTTGAGGTCTTTCGTTAAAATTCGCTTCATAAGTTTCTTGAGCATACTTGTCCCATTCAGACGAGAATATACAATGACCTCCAAGTTCATCAAAAGGAATTCTAATACCGCCAATACCTGCAAAAAGATCAATGAATGTAAACTCATTCCACTTTTTGCACTTTAAAACTTTCTTCATAGGTCAATAACCTTACTAATACTCTATTTTGGCAATACCAAATATATGACACCACTTATAATTGCTGCTATTGGTAAAGTTAATATCCAAGAACTCAGCACTTTATAAAATACATTTATATGGGCAGTTTTAGATACCACACCAACACCAAATATCGACCCGACAGACACATGAGTAGTTGAAACAGGTACGCCCATTCTACTGGCAAAGATAACTAAAAATCCCGTTACCAAATTTGCAGCAAGCCCTTTACCTGGATTGAGGGTAGTAATTTTATTACTTACAGTCATTGCTACTTTACGAGCATTCAATAAGCCACCCACTGCCATACCTAAACCAACAGCCAACATTCCACCTTGAATAGAAAAAGCCGTTACCGTTAATAATAAAGCGACAATTTTGGGTGTATCGTTTAAACCTCGGGCAAAACTGACTGCACCTGCACTGATAAAATGACAGGTATCAACCAACTTTTGACTATTAATTCCCCAAAAGTTACCGACATATTGCTGTTGACAATTTTCGATAGTGTCTACAGCAATTTCTGAGGTGGAAGCGAATCGTGAATTGCTCTGACCAATACTGGCCATAGGTACTAATTTCTGTTTGTTTCCTATACAAACACACCAGGCTTTTTCGATACCTAGAGCCGTACGAGCATAATGCAAAAGACCATATAAACCAAGCCCTAGCATTATGGCAATCACAGGACTTAGCAGTAGCGGAATAAAAAACGATTTACCTAATGCTGCGAAGTTTAACTGTGTACCAATGGCAGCCAATCCAGCCCCCGTTAATGCCCCTGTAATGCCGTGAGTAGTAGAAATAGGAAATCCCGTAAAAGTTGCCAAAACAACCGTGATAGCTGCTCCTAAGCCTACTGCTAGATGAAATGAACCTGTATCGGTGATCGCCTCGGGAACTAATCCTTTACCTGAGAAATTTTCTAGTAGAGTATTAGCTAAAATTACCGAACAAATTGAACCGGCCAAAGTAGTCACAGTTGCCCACCAAATAGCAATTTTATAGCTAGTTGTTTGACTGCCAAATAATGTTGCTACTCCCTTAAAATTATCATTCGCTCCATTGGCATAAGCGAGAAAAACCGTTGCTAAAAAAATACTTAAAGTCCACATAAAAATAAATACTGATAACTGAATTAACAGCATTCTCCAGGAGAACAACAGTCATTACCGCTAGTCTCGGTCAGATTATATTCTGAACCTTTGGTTTCTCTCGCATGGCGCACCGCTTTGGTCTTGCAGTTAAATTCTGTCGCTTCTGTTAAAGGAATATTTTCGTAGGGTTCGATGCCAATAACATCCTGAGAATAAGGGCTACAGCAGCTAGTCATAATGTTATAAGTCTTATCGCAAACAGCCATTCTCTCCCCACGACAGAAGATATGACCATCATCATCGACTACTTGCTTCCAAGGGCCTTTATATACTATTGACTGCTTTCTTTCTAGACAAACCCCTTCCTTTCCTTTATATGCTCTGACAGTCATCGAACGAAACTCAACGCCGTCGATAATCTGCCAGGGAGTCTCTTCGCGCTTGAGAATTTCTACTCCATAAAAGCCAGCATCTTCAAACATTTTTAAGAACAGATCTTCTCTAAATGCCCCCGCAATACAGCCACTCCACATATCAGGGTCATTGATAATTTTAGGAGTCGGATCTTCGTCACAAACAATATCAGAAATTACCGCCCTGCCTCCTCGTTTAAGGACACGGAAGATTTCACTAAATAGCTGTTGCTTATCTTGTGGACGAACTAAATTCAGGACGCAGTTAGAGATTACCACGTCTACAGTATTCTCGGCGATTAGAGGCTCTTGTTGTCTCAGGCGATCGCATTGAGCCTCATATTCACCAATCTTATCGACTGAAGTAACAGGATTAGCCTGAAGCCAGGTTTGTAATTTATCTAAAGATAATTTTAAATCTTGAATCTTTCCTTTGACAAATTTAGTGTTAGCATAGCCTAGCTTGTCTGCCATCTCTTTCTGGTATTTCCGCGCTAGAGTCAACATTTCATCATTAAAGTCTACGCCGATGATTTTGCCCGACTCGCCAACTTTCTGTGCCAGAATATAGCAGTTTTTACCAGCACCCGAACCTAAATCAACAACGGTTTCTCCTTGACTAACATATAAAGTAGGATCGCCACAGCCATAATCTTTGTCAATAATTTCTTGGGGCAAGATCTCGGTATAGTTACCGTCATATTCCGTAGGACAGCATAAACTTGGCTGCTGTTGTCTTGCACCCTCTTGATATCTTTCTAATACCGTTGACTCAATATTATAATCGACGGAAGCTGATCGGGGTTGCTGTTGGTTAGTTGCAATCTCAGTCACAGATAACTAAATCCTTTTACTTAACTTTGGTCATCATATATAGCTTAATCTCAGAAAGTATAGATTAAATCTTTCTTTCATCGGAGATTATTCCCTGATGATTTAATTTTTAGCTATGGTGCTATTTAAGTAGCATCAAATTAAAGCTTCCTGAGAATTTGCTTTAATTTAGCTAAATTTCTCGTTTATTTTACAGGGAAAAATTTTTTCTGAGTAATAAAGACTTAATCTACTACTAAAATCCTGCGTTGACTACTAACTCGTAACGATGCAACCATTTCTATTGAGAGGCGATCGCTTATGACTATTGATTATTTACCGCTACCTCTGTTACGGGAAAAGTGACGTCAAAATAAAAGGTAGAGCCTTCATGCAGTTTGCTTTTTACCTGAAGCTTACTATTCATTAGCTGAATTATTTGCTGGCTAATAGCTAAACCTAATCCCA
This sequence comes from Pleurocapsa sp., assembly GCA_050330395.1. Classification (GTDB taxonomy): domain Bacteria; phylum Cyanobacteriota; class Cyanobacteriia; order Cyanobacteriales; family Xenococcaceae; genus Waterburya. Next base: position 3,481 of record JBHJNW010000083.1, on the reverse strand, counting down.
AACCAACCTCGTCTTGTTGCTTTGCTCGCTCTCTTAGTTGTTCAAAAGGCTGAAAAATTTTTTCGATTTCATCGCTAGCAATTCCTCTACCAGTATCTTTAATTTCAAATCTGATGGTTTGTTTTGCCATATAATTAGACCTGGCGGGAAAGTAGGCGATCGCGCTGGCTTTGAGAATCACTTGACCGCGATCGCTAAACTGAAGCGAATTACTCAGTAGATTAATCAATACCTGTCGTAATCTTTTTTCATCAGCCCAAAAATAAGCAGGTAGATTGCCCAAAGCCTGATATTCGAGGTCAATATTTTTTTCGATGGCTCGTATGCTAACTATGCCAATGATACCGTTAATAAATTCGTCAAAGTTTAGCTTCTTCAAACTCAGTTCGATTTTATTATTCTTTAATTTGGCAAAATCCAAAAGATCGCTAATTAGCGAAGATAGATGTTTACTACCCTGTTCAATAATTTTTAAGTTATTGAGTTGACTGTATTTAATTTGTTCCCAGTCAGAATTATTGATCTGCTCTGGCTCAATCTTACTAATGCTACGTTGTAAGATTTGCGAATAACCTAAAATTCCCTTAAGGGGAGTACGCAACTCGTGACTAATATTAGCTAAAAATCGATCTTTGGCTTTGTTGGCTACTTCTGCTGCTTCCTTGGCGGCTTTCAACTCAACAGTTCTCTCTTCTACTCGAATCTCTAATTCTTCGTTGACATTTTCTAAAGAATTAAACTGGCTTTGCAGTTGTTGCGCCATTTTATTGAAAGATGAAGATAAGACACTTATTTCTTTTGCCCCACTAACTACAACCTGGCGATCTAATTTACCTTTAGCTACCGCTTCAGAAGCCTCGCTTAACAGATAAATTGGTCGAGCAATCCAGCGAGAAGTATACCAACCTAATACTAATGCAACACCTAAAGCTCCCAGACATAAAAGAATTGTCGTGCGAGTATTGTCATTGATTTGTGCCATAAAGTCAGATTCTGGCACAGTAATCGCAATTAACCAATTTAAACCTAATTTATCTTGCCAAGGAGTCACTTGCACAAAATGTCGCTCGCCATCAAGTAGAAATTCAGTTTGGGCGGCTTCTTTGATGTTGTCAAAAGACTGGTATTCTTGTAACAAATGTTGGCTAGTTGCCCGAACTACAGGATTGGGGCTGTTGGTCGTTTGAATTCTTTGCGGTTCTCCGTCGACAATCTGATATGGCAAATCTGTTCCCGAATGAGCCACTAAAGAACCATTTTGTTCGATAATAAATATTTTAGCGTTCGGACTGATTTCGATCTGGTTAAGGAAATCGCCGATCTGAGACAAAATTAAGTCTACGCCAATCACCCCAATAAACTGCTCTTCACTATTAAAAACTGGATAACTCGAAGAAATTGACAGTATTTCTGGTTCATCTTGCCATTGATAAATTTCACTCCAAACAGGACGACGAGAGTTAGCTGCATCGGCATACCATCCCTCTTCGCGAGCATCACCACCTTCAGGATCGTATTCGGAAGTAGTCCGGTTGCCTTGAGAGTCTGTTTCATAGCTAGTCAAGCCAACGATATCTGGTTCTAAAGCTTCATGAATGGCAAAAGTATTGTCTTCTAGTCTTTCTACGCCGATAAATTCCCCTGCTATATTAGCGTAATTTATGTAACCAACATCGAACTGCTGCATCTGTTGCCAGAAATATTGTCCACCCCGCTCAAAATCATTCAGATTGAGAAGACCTAATCTAACGGCTTCAAGGTTAATTTCATTAAGCTTGTGTGGAACAGATAAATAAGAATCTAAGTGGTGATCAATATTATTAGTTGCATCTGAGCGTAATTGACTAGATAGATTAGTGACCGTTTTTTGACTATTACGCAGGGATAAATAGCCAGTTAATCCGACAGCAGCAAAAATCTGCGCGATGAATGGAACAATTAAAATCAATCGTAGTGGGAGCTTAAAGTTATTTTTCTTGGTAGAAATACTCTCCATAAGATTCCTAGAGTGGATATTATTCCCTGACGATCTAATTTTCTTAGCTGTAACGCTATTCAAGTCAACAGAAATAATAGATTTTAGAGATTTTCCAGAGCTTGCTTTAGTTTACCTGAATTTTTAGTAAGCATAATCAAATTTATGATAAAAATAATCAAAGTATTTATAAAGTCTTGATAAAGTTCTCAACTGAACCTGGTCTGAAATTATCTGAATTTTCAAGATAATCAACAAAATTCAATTTTGGCGGTCAACATTGCTGAGGAAACCTCAGAATCCTCAGAATTATGTAAATTAAGCTTAAGTTAAGTTCACTCATGTCTTGCTTAATTTAAAAACTGCTATAAGTTGTCTAAATAGTTAATCAAGAGCCAGAAAAATATGAGCAAGAAAGATCTTAATGGCAAAGTGGCGAAGCTGAAAAAAAATGGTCAAAAAGACCAAGGTAAATTAAAAAAAATTAGCAAAAAAGAATATAAAAAAGAACTAGCTAAACTACATATAGAGTTAGTTAAATTACAACGCTGGGTGAAAGAAAAGGGTTTGAAAGTAGTGGTGCTGTTTGAAGGTAGGGATGCCGCTGGTAAAGGAGGAGCGATTAAGCGGATTAGTGAAACGTTAAATCCCCGTATCTGTAAAGTGGTGGCTTTAGGGACACCAAGCGATCGCGAAAAAACTCAATGGTATTTTCAAAGATACGTAGCTAATCTGCCCGCCGCGGGAGAAATAATGCTGTTTGACCGCAGTTGGTATAATCGCGCGGGGGTAGAAAAGGTGATGGGCTTTTGTACCTATGATGAATACAACGAGTTTATGCGTTCTTGTCCCCAATTTGAAATGATGATCCAGCGAGCGGGGATTATTTTAATTAAATATTGGTTCTCCGTCAGCGATCGCGAACAGGAAAAACGGTTTCAAGACCGAATTAATAACCCGACCAAACGCTGGAAAATCAGCCCGATGGACTTACAAGCGCGGGAAAAATGGGTAGATTACTCCCGCGCTAAAGATGATATGTTTGCCGCCACCGATGTTCCTGAATCTCCTTGGAATGTAGTAGAAGCGGATGATAAAAAGCGAGCGCGACTAAATTGTATTAGCCATCTGTTAAAGACTATTCCCTACGAAGATCTGCCAGTCGAAAAAATTGTCTTGCCTCCCAGACAAGAAGCGATCGATTATGAACGTCCACCAATGGAGACGCAGAATTTTGTGCCGACTAAATATTAGTTGACCTCAGTTTGGGTTAAGGCAATTTAAGGGTTATGAAAGCTAATGGCTAATGGCCATTGGTGACAAGTTAAGAAAATATACGTTTTGTCAAACCTATTGAGAGATGGTAGTTGAGGGCATTTTAAACTAATTAACCTGAGTTCGGGTTAAACAGATGAAGGCAAAAGCCAGTCTAGACGAAGGCTCGGCTTTTTAGGCTGATGGCAATAAGCAATCAGTCCGCAGAGAACATTGACGCAGAAATTAACA
>JBHJNW010000082.1:0-17566 GCA_050330395.1 Pleurocapsa sp. | reverse complement strand
ATTCGACTCATTATTGCTCCTTTTCCAGAACGACAGAAAAACTCGTCAGATTTCTTCTTTTCAACGAATTCTCAAACCCTCTTGACAACTGTTGTTCAAGCTTAATTTGTGACCAATGTTAGGCAGGGGAGTGTCAATGAATAATGCAGGCTGTACCTTGGCTTGCGAAAGATAAATTTAGTTTGCCTTTTGCGCTTTTAAGCTTGCTATTTAGATTGGGCTAGGCGGACTCGAACCGCCGACTTCCACAATGTCAATGTGACACTCTAACCAACTGAGTTATAGCCCATTACTGCTATGTAATTATATCAACAAAAGTTAAAAAAATGCCCGAAAAAAGTATAAAAAAGTAATTTAGTTAAAACTACCGCGTTCCCCTGCCATTGAGAACGCTTAGCTGTCTGCCTAATTATCTTCTCTCAAAAAATCTTTAATTACTTTATGTTCATCTAGTTCTTGTTCAGAAGGATTGCTACGAGCATCAGTAATCAGCCAATCTAAAGCCGCTGCTTGCAGATCGATCGCCGCGCCAGTTTTATCAACGCAATAACGTCCAAACACAAGCTTGTCCACTAAGCGAATACCTTCGCCTAAGCGAGAATATTCAAAAATAACGCTGTTGTCTACGGTTGCTCCACTACAGATATAACAGTTGGGGCCGATCATCGCTGGACCAATAATTTTTGCCCCATCCTCAATCTTAGTCATGCCGCCAATATATACAGGGCCAGTAATATCTACTTTATCCCAATTGACTGCCACATTTAATCCCGTGTAAATACCTGGAGCAACCTCTGTACCTGGAATGTTGACATTTTTTATTTCTCTAGTTAGTACTCCCCGAACAGCGTGCCAATAATCGGGAACTTTGCCAATATCCACCCATTCAAAATCCATCGAAACGGCATAAAAAGCAGCCTGTTTCGCCACTAATTTGGGAAATAGCTCTCCACCAATGTCGAATTCTTGGTTGGGTGGAATGTAATCAAATATTTCTGGTTCAAAAATATAGATTCCTGTATTAATGTCGGTGCTTAAAGCTTTGTCTACAGAAGGTTTTTCTTGAAAAGATTTAATCCGTCCTTGATCGTCGGTAACCACCACACCGTAACTCGATACATCTTCTCGGGGAACTTTTTTGGTAATGACTGTTGCGATCGCACCTTTAGCTCGATGTTGTTTAACCGCTGCGGTCAAGTCTAAATCGATTAAGGCATCACCACACATGACTACAAAGGTATCATCGAAAAAAGCATTAAAGTCCTGGATCTTTCTTAAGCCTCCAGCCGAACCCACTGCCTCACCCACCAACTCACCATCAACAATGCTACCTTCAAAAGAATAGCCAATATCGACCCCAAAACGCTGACCATCACGAAAATATCCTTCAATTTCGTGAGCTAAATGGCTGACGTTGACCATAATCTGATCGAAACCATGTTGCCGAAGTAACTCTAAGAGAAACTCCATGACTGGTTTCTGTAAAATTGGAATTAGAGGTTTGGGAATCGTATATGTTATGGGACGAACGCGAGTGCCTTTACCAGCCGCCAAAATCATGGCTTTCATGCAAGCTTCTCCTCAACCAGACTTATAGTAACTATCTAAACTATTCCAGTGTATCAACAATGTATACCGAAGACTCAAGTTTGGAGACATGAATTTAAGGGGCGAATGCTTAAATCCTGATAGAATTCTTCTTGAAACAATTCTACTTTTGATTGTGCCGAAAGCAACAGCAATGCCCAAAAGATGCCGGCTCGATCTGAATTTAAATGTTCTGTAGTAGTGGTATTTGCTTTGGCTGATTCTTGAATTTGCCAGTTGGTTAATAATTGTTCCCAATCCATATAGTCTTGACCTGGCGATAGATTCGGCAAATTAAGATAAAGAAAACTCTCTAGCTGTGCGGCTAATTCGGTGAGATTTTCATTGTGGGCTAGTTGAGCGATCGCCTTAATCGCTGCACTACGAGAACGTTGTGAACGACGGGGAGTCCCATCGCTTGCTGCTGCTTCAATTTCGGCTGCAATATGCTCTAGCTGCTCAATTAATTCCTGGAGAGTGACACGGCGTTTGCCGACTGGCTGGACAGAAGTACGACGACGCAGATGCTGTTCTAAGTTGGCTGGCAGCGATCGCCTTTTATCGAGGTCAATTTCGGCTGCCAAGAATTCCTCTGCTTCAATTTCCGCTAAGTCTTCTGGTAATAAATCAAGGCTGTCGGCTTTCAGTAGCACGAGCATTGATGCCCAAAGAAACGCTTGACCCGAACGAGGAAGATCTGCCTCTTGTTGAGGTGTTGTGGTGTCGCCTATTAGCCCAAGTTCGGCTAAGAAACGATCAATAATACTAATTACGGGAACATCCCAAGGATCGATTTCCCCTCTTTCTGCCAGGTTGATTAAATTGGCGATCGCTTCTTGTGCAGGAGTTATAGTCATAATTCATAATTTATAATCCATAATTTATGATTTTTACAACTATTTTTCCCAGATTAGGTAGCGAAAACTAGGGATTAGCTGTGCTTTGTTGCTCAATTTGTGTCAACCGCTGGTCAATATTTCTGACATCCTCTTTTAGTTCAATTAATAAAGTAGCTAAACGTTTATATAGAGGATCGGTATTGCCAATTGCTTGACCATCAACCACAGGTGGATTTCCGACATTGGGAATCGGGGGAGTAGCAGTAGGCTGCTTGGTTTTGCTAGGACGCGAGGGTCGATTAAAATTAGAGCTTCGTAAGTTGTTTACTTGTTGCTCTAGACGACTGATTCGTGCCTTAAGAGAAATAATATCAGAATTGAGATTGAGATTTGATTGAGCCAATACTGGTTGGCTAACTAGAGTGGGCAACCCAAGATAAATTAAACTAATTAGTAGACAACTCAGGCATATCTGGATGACAAAAACTCGCCAGTGAGAAATTCTATTCATTTGGTAGATGTGTTTAATCATCGCTGGTGGCAATCCAACAGCTTTAATTTAATCATGAACTATTAATGATTGCTCTAACATCATTCTCGATATGTAATTTGATGTAAGAAAGGCTAATGCTGTTAAATTAATAACTGTTTGTTTATCGAAGAACAAAAAGTGGACTCATTGATCGCCGATCTAAGACAAAATTACACCCTAGCAGGATTATCCGAAGCCGATCTTAATCCTCATCCGATCAAGCAGTTTGAGATTTGGTTTCAACAGGCGTTAGAGGCAGACTTAATTGAACCAAACGCCATGACTCTCGCTACCGCTACCTCTGATGGTAAACCCACTGCCAGAATCGTCTTGCTTAAGGGAGTAAGCGATCGCGGTTTTGTCTTTTATACCAACTATGAAAGTCAGAAAGGACAACAGCTAATTGCTAACCCCTATGCAGCCCTGGTTTTTCTTTGGGATAGGCTAGAAAGACAAGTCCGCATCGAAGGCAAGGTTGAACAGTTACAGCCAGAAGAATCAGCTGAATATTTCCAGAGTCGTCCGAAGGCTTCTCAACTAGGTGCGTGGGCATCGGCGCAAAGTCGAGTCATTCCTAATCGCGAAGTATTAGAACAAAAGCTAGCTGATTTGCAAAAAAAATATAGTGATGATGCAACTGTACCTCTGCCTCAACATTGGGGTGGATTTCGCGTAATACCCAACCGTATTGAGTTTTGGCAAGGTCGTCCTAGCCGTCTTCACGATCGCTTAGTGTATGATTTACAAACCGATGGTAGTTGGCACATTGAGCGATTATCACCATAGTAAAGGCGAAGGCCCGTGCATGATTAGCTCCTTACGTCGCGTCCTTCGCGTCTCTATTCGCCCTCGTAAAGACAACAAAGTGAATGATTTAATCGCCTTAGATACAGTTGATTTAGTCTTATCCCTGGGCTTGATTGGCATAGCGATCGCCTTATCTCTGTGGCGTAAACTAGGCTTAGAAAAGCAGCTGCTTTATGGTGCAGCACGCTCTTTAATGCAGTTAATTGCCATTGGCTATATCCTGGATATTGTCTTTGCCATCGACAATTGGCTGGTGGTGTTGGGTATTTTGGGTGTAATGATCGCGATCGCCTCAGTTGTGACTCGTAACCGCATCGATCAGAAGTTACCAGGACTACTACCAACGGTAATTTTGTCGCTTGTCGCTAGCAGTGCTTTTACTTTGGGTTATGTAATTCTCTTAATCGTCCAACCCGATCAATGGTATGAACCTCAGTATTTGATCCCTTTAGCGGGGATGCTGTTTGGCAATGCCATGAATGGGGCTTCCTTGGCTGGCGATCGCCTTTTGAACTCAATTAATCAAAACCGTTTAGAAATTGAGACTCATCTAAGTCTTGGTGCGACAGGAAAACAGGCTATTTCTGGTTATCAACAAGAGGCAATTCGCACGGGTTTAATTCCGACGCTAAATAATATGATGATCATCGGTTTAGTGAGCCTGCCAGGTATGTTTACTGGGCAGGTATTAGGCGGTAGCAATCCTCGTGATGCAGCTTCTTATCAAATTTTGATTCTATTTGCGATTGTTTTAGTTAACTTGATAACTACGATATTGATTACGGAAGGGATCTATAAACGGTTTTTTAATCGAGATGAGCAGTTGATTAGGTAAAAATGTTTATACCCCGCGTTTGCTACTCTTCTAACTTTCGGCTAGCAAGCGACATAGCGTAACAAAAATTACTGTCAATGCGTAACTTCTATTATAGGAGCTTGACTTGGTTCAATATTTGCTATAGTCATAACTGTTTTCTCTGGTTCGATTCCGTTCGGATTAGCTTGGGAAAGCTATCAGCTTTTAATACCGTTAATCTTTAATATGCTCGTTTTAAATAGCCATAAATATGCGATCGCTCTTCATACTAGTACACCACAACTGGGAATAACTGTTAACAATTATGCAGGAGATAGTCGCACTCAAGTTTGGGATCTGGGGCGAGGCTTAGCCGACCAGCTACATCAATATTTAGCTGAAATACTGACTCCGCAGTCCTGGCAAGATCTGGCATTTATCGCTGTTGCCAAAGGACCAGGAGGCTTTACAGGAACTCGCGTGGGGGTAGTTACTGCTCGTACTATTGCCCAACAGCTAGATATTCCTTTATATGGCATTTCTAATTTAGCCGCAGTAGCAGCAGCTCAAAATGATTGGGGCAATGACGAAGTTAGCCAAAAACACCGCTTGTTAGCTGTCCAGATGGATGCCAGACGCGAACAACTATTTGTCGGCATCTACCAAAAGAACGGTCAGGGACTCCAGACATATAGGTCAGATAGGCTGATGACTACAGAAGCTTGGCAGAAAACCTTAGCTGACTTGCCCTGCCCCTATCAATTAATTATCGCCGACGAGCAAATTGCCTCTACAGTGACCAACGTCTTGGATTTGGCTTATGCTGATTGGCAACAGGGAAAACATCCTCACTGGTCAGAAGTCGTCCCGTATTACGGTCAACATCCAGTACCAGCATAGCGATCGCTACAAGTTGCGATATCCCTCACTCCCTGATGAGTAAATAAAGACTACAATAAGCATAAGTTTTTTATATACTTGCTTTAATTAAATATAAATTTAATGACTTCAATTCTTACCAAACAGCCAAAACTCAACGCTCCAACTATATGCAAACTCGATAATGGTTTGACTATTATTGCCGAACAGATGCCCGTCGAAGCGGTGAACTTGAATGTTTGGATCAATGTGGGTTCAGCCAAAGAAAGCAACGAGATCAATGGGATGGCTCATTTTTTAGAGCATATGGTGTTTAAAGGCACTCCCAACCTAGAAATTGGCGAATTTGAACAGCTAATCGAAGAGCGAGGGGCAGTAACCAATGCGGCAACTAGCCAAGATTATACTCATTACTATATAACCACTGCACCTCAAGATTTTGCGGAACTAGCACCCCTACAGCTAGACGTAGTATTGAACCCAAGTCTAGATAATGAAGCTTTTGAGCGGGAAAAATTAGTTGTCTTGGAAGAAATTCGTCGTTCCGAAGACAGTCCCCGTCGTCGTACCTTTTACCGTTCAATGGAAACCTGTTTTGAAACTTTACCCTATCGTCGCCCAGTACTTGGCCCTGCTTCAGTAATTGCCAATTTGCGATCGCCACAAATGCGCGATTTTCATGGTGCTTGGTATCAACCACAGTCAATGACCGCAGCGGTAGTAGGTAATCTTCCTGTAGAAGAATTAATCGAAATAGTTACCCAAGGATTTGAACAGCATCATAATTCTCGTGACCATCAGGCTAAAAACAGCACTCCTTCAGTAACGCCCGAACAGCCTTTTACCAAAATAGTCCGTCGTGAATATACCGACGAGTCTTTACAGCAGGCGCGTTTAGTCATGGTTTGGCGTGTTCCTGGAATGGAAAATTTAGCCCAAACCTACGCTTTAGATATCTTGGCAGTAATCTTAGGACAGGGTAAAGTGTCTCGTTTGTTTAGAGAATTGCGGGAAGAAAAAGGTTTAGTTAATCAAATTGGAGTCAGTAATATGACTCAAACCCACCAGGGCGTATTTTATATTTCGGCTGCCTTAGCGACAGAAAATATTCCAGAAGTAGAACAGGCGATCGCGCAACAGATTAGAACTATGCAAAGCGAACTCATTGCCACCAAAGATATAGACCGCATTCGTACCCAAGTAGCCAATCGCTTTGTCTTTGCTAACGAACGACCAAGCGATCGGGCCAACCTTTATGGTTACTACTATTCTCAGCTACAGGATTTAGTCCCAGCCCTTAATTATCCCCAGTATATTCAATCGATATCTGCTGAAGATTTGCAGCTAGCGGCTCAAAAATACCTTAATCCAGAAGCTTACGGGGTGGTGATTATGAAACCAGTTAATTAGGGCTTGCTGAAAAACTGAGATTTGATAGTGTATCTGCCTAAAAGCTAAAAGCTAATAGCTAATAGCTTTTAAGAAAAATGGCTGAAAAATCTGGTTCAATGCCAGAAAATTTGATTGATTCAAGTAAAAACTTTGCACTTTTTTTAGTCATCGGCGATCGCGCATTAAACCAAACATTGGTCCTAATATTGCGCCAAAAACAAACCCGCCTGCGTGCGCCCAATATGCGACTCCGCTAGCTTCTTCCATTCCTAAAGATGCGACGCTACTAAATGCCTGTTGCACAAACCAGAAGCCGAGAAAATAAATTGCTGGAATGCGTACCGTAGTCCAAATGATAAATAAGGGTAATAGAGTGAGAATTCTGGCTCGAGGATACTTAATCAGATACGCTCCCATAACTCCAGCGATCGCGCCACTTGCGCCAATAGTGGGGACACTAGACTGCATGCCAAAAAACCAGTGAGTTAGACCCGCTAAAATGCCGCAAACCAAATAAAATAGCAGAAATTTGACGTGACCTAGATCATGTTCAATATTATCGCCAAAAGTCCAGAGAAACAGCATATTACCGCCAATGTGCATTAAACCACCATGGAGAAATTGAGAAGTAATTAAAGTTAAAATCTCTGGTACAGGCTGATTGGTGGCAACTCCATCAAAGCTAGCACTTAACTCTTGCGGAATAACTGCATAAAGCTGAAAGAAATCATCCAATTCCGAACCTAAAGTTATTTGGTGCAGAAAAACTATCACGTTAATAGCGATCAGGGCATAAACTACAATTGGAGTACTGTGGGTTGGATTCTCGTCATTCAGGGGAATCATAATCGACGTTGGTGTGATTTAGCTTCGTTGAGATTGAAATGGCTCGAAGCTTAAAGCCATAGGCTTAAAGCCTAAAGCTTTAAATTGGAAAATACGGTTTATATTTAGCTACACTAACACGATTAATTAATCCCTAGCATTGCTTCTAAAGTAAGGTATAGCACAGAGAAACCGCCAACGAAGAAACCAACCAAGGCGATCGCCGTAACGGGATTCTTTAAAAAAGGCTTGAGCTGCTGTAGGAAAAACCAAAAGATGCCTAAGGTAACACTGATTAAATAACGAGGATAGCGAGAAACGTTTTGAAAAAAATCTTGCATTATTGTAAAAATTAAAAGCCTAATATCTTATTTATTCATTATTCAACATTGAACAATCAAGATTCAACATTCTGTAAATGAACTTACTATTTCAGTCAACTCGTCGTCGGTTAGCTTTGTGGTACACCACAGTAACGGCTGTGCTGCTACTGCTGTTCGCCATCGGGGTATATTTTTATGTACGTAACACCCTCATAGAGCGCATCGATGACACTTTAAAGCACGTTGTCGAGGTGGTAGATCGTTCCTTAGTAATTCAGCCTCTAGCAGAAACCAAGGGAACATATGGCGTAAATGTTGATGCTAGCTTTAGTCAAAAGGTAAATAGCTTAGAAGACGATCGCATTGATTTAGAGTGGTTTAATCCGCAACAAAAGTTACTGTGGTCTACTTTTGAGCAACCTATAGACTATCCTCTCCATCCTAATCGCAGTGGCGAAACGGTTTATTTAGCAGGCGATCGCATTTTGCGTCAGATTGTGCAGAAGGTTGAACTAGATCATCGCGTCTTGGGCTATCTACGGGTAAGTCATCCCTGGTTTGAAGTAACTAAGCCGATTAATCAGCTAACTCGCGATTTAATTATTGGTATTACCCTCATGGTGTTTTGCGTCTGGGGTATCGGTTGGTTTTTGTCGGGCATTGCCATGAAGCCAGTGCAGGTTTCCTATTCTAGTTTAAAACAGTTTACCGCTGATGCTTCCCATGAGTTACGAAACCCGATTGCCACAATTCAAACCAATGTCCAGATGGCGTTAGCCTATCCTGAAGCCGAACCACAACTACAGCGAAGACAGCTACAGGTGATTGAACGCTTGACTCAGAAATTGGGACGCTTGGTTAATGATTTGTTGTTTCTGGCTCGTTCCGATAGCGGTATGGTTCAATTAGATTGGCAATCTGTACCCTTAGATGCTTTATTGATTGATGTAATCGAAGAACAGAGAATAGCAGCTACTCAAAAAGGATTGTTTCTCTGTTTACACATTGTTGAGCCGAAAATTGAAGTAGATATGGACGAAGAGGATATTTTTACCGTTCGAGGAGACTGGGACTATTTATCTCGTTTGTTTACTAACCTGATTGCCAATGCGATCGAGCATACAGATAAATCCGCAACCTCTGCTGATGCCTCAGTAGAAGTAGAATTAGCCCTAATCAAACCAACAACTAAACCAATTAGAGTCAGAGAAGCTCATAGTCAATTGATGCTACAGGTAAAGATCAAAGATAATGGCAAGGGTATAGCTGAATCTGCTTTACCCCACATCTTTGATCGCTTCTATCGTGCAGATCCAGCTCGTTCTCCTCAGCGACAAATAGATAGCCCTACAGGGGCGGGTTTGGGATTGGCGATCGCCAAAGCTATTGTCGAAAATCATCAGGGACAAATCACCGTAGAGAGCATCTTGGAGCAAGGAACAATCTTCTGTGTAACTCTTCCTCAAAATCTTAATTCTTAGCTGCGACTTCTTCAATTACTAAAACAATATTTTTAGCAAAATTTCTAGCAAAAATGCCTGTAGAAAAATCTAAGTTAATCCACAGGCTAAGTAAAGTTAATTATTTTTTGAAATTTAATTCCTCGTTTCTTTTAGCAGCTAAAAGCTACTTTAAGCATCATCTAAGGCCACAATACCAGGTAAAGTTTTACCTTCGAGTAATTCTAAGCTTGCACCACCACCAGTAGAAATATGGCTCATTTTATCGGCGACACCGACTTTTTCTACCGCAGCAACGGAATCACCACCACCAATGATGGTAACCGCATCAGATTTAGCTGCTAATGTATGCGCGATCGCTTCTGTACCAGCCGCAAATTTATCAAATTCAAATACGCCCATAGGACCATTCCAAATTACCGCATTACAGTCTGCTAGTGCATCTTGGAATACTTTAATTGAATCAGGGCCAATATCTAAACCCATCCAGCCATCGGGAATGTCGTTAATGCTAACAGTCTTAGCATTGGCATCAGGGGCGAAATTATCAGCTACTACCACATCAGTAGGCAACAATAACTCAACGCCTTGCTCTTTGGCTTTTGCTTCCAAAGATTTAGCTAGCTCAAGCTTATCTTCTTCAACCAAGGAATTACCGACGCTCAAACCACGCGCTTTATAAAAAGTAAAGATCATTCCGCCACCAATTAGCAGCTTGTCGCACTTGTCTAATAAAGTCTCAATTACGCCAATTTTACTCGATACTTTTGAACCACCAATAATCGCTGCTAGAGGACGTTTAGGATTGTCAACAGCATCCTGAAGATAATCAAGTTCTTTCTCAATTAGATATCCAGCAACGCTAGGACTCAGATAATGAGTTACACCCTCAGTAGAAGCATGAGCGCGGTGAGCAGTACCAAAGGCTTCGTTTACGTATAGATCGGCATTAGCAGCTAACTGTTTTGCAAATTCGGAGTCATTTGCTTCTTCTTCGCTATGGAAACGGAGATTTTCTAAAAGAACAACTTGACCATTGCTCATCCCATTAACGGTAGCAGCTACTTCATCGCCAACGCAATCATCGCATTTGGTAACCTCTTGTCCTAATAACTCAGAAAGTCTCTTGGCAACAGGAGTTAGGCGCAATTCTTCTTTAACTTCACCTTTGGGACGACCCATGTGGCTACATAAGATTACTTTGGCACCCTTGCTAACTAAATCTTGGATTGTTGGTAAGGCAGCCTTGATGCGAGTATCGTCTGTGATGTTGCCACTGTCATCTAATGGAACATTAAAATCGGCTCTTACTAAAACTTTTTTGCCTGAGACATCAGCCTCGGTTAAACTCGCGACAGTCTTCTTCGCCACTGCGACTTTCCTCCTAATTGCTGGTTAAATAAATTGATTAAAATTACCCAAGTCTAAAGATAAATTTAAATTTTGGGGCTAGGATTAATCTACCAGAGGGGCTGCACTAAAGGAAGCACTCTTTACAGTAATTTTTTGTAACCGTTGACTCACATCCTGACCAATGATATTTGAAGATATTTGAATCTTAGCAGGATGAAAAGTAAAGGGCGATCGCTCTTTTTTATAGGTAATTAAGTATAGTTACCGTGTCTCAATTATCCACATCAAGAAAATAATTGTAATGATTGCTGATACCTGTGTTTAGTTAGGAGTGATTAACTGAACGTTACTCCGCCTGACTCGGTCAGAATTTTGCTTAGCTCGTCTCGCTGCTGTTGACCAATACTCTGACTAATGATATCGCGGGCTTGATTTCCCTGATGATCGGTAATCGTTAATGAGGCTCCCTTACTAATCAAAAGCTCTACTATATTCATCCTGGCGTTGCCCACAGCATACATTAAAGCAGTTCTACCGTCTGCTGCCTGAGCATCAATTTCGGCGCCATTATCTAGCAGATAGAGAATTATTTGTAGCTTGTCCTGCATTGGGCGGGCATCTTGAATACCTAAAATAGCCGCCTTCATTAAAGGAGTCAGGTTGTTTTTGTCTCTTAAATTAGGATTAGCACCGTTGAGCAGCAGCAGCTTAACAATATTTGGCAGACACCAAACAATAGCTATCTCTAAAACAGTCCGCCCTAAGCTATCTCTAACGTTAGGATTAGCACCGTATTCGAGCAGGAGACGCAAGCATTTTTCTTTAGCAATCAGGCGATAAAGAGTTTTTGAGCGATCGCTCCTTTTTCCGTGGGGTAAGGTAAACCACTGTTTCTCAAATGCCAAAAAAATTAAAGGCTCGCCAGCTTGACCTACTAGACGAACGTTAGGATCTACTCCTTGCTTCAGTAGTTTTTCAACCGCCATAGTGTTATTGGTCGTCACAGCTTCCGCTAGTCGCAAATCTTGTTTTCTAGCGACGGCTCGAATTCTCTCGACAATATTCAAAATTACCCAGCTCACCGACTTAAATATTAATCTATAGAATCTATAGTTAAGACCATTTTAATGGATGAATAATCGAACCGCAGTTATCTGACAGTAATTATTAACTATCATTCAATATCTACTGGTGTGCGCCCGTAAAGATGGGTTAAATATTGCAAGCGACCACTTAATTCATCATTAAAGGCTTCGGCGCGACAACGCCAGCCCCAGTTGCCTGTCGGTTGAGAGGGAGTATTCATCTTGGCATCTGTACCCAAACCTAAAATATCCTGAAATGGTAATATTGCCGTGTTGCCCACCGAACCGAGTGCCAAACGAATCATTGCCCAATGAATACCGTCTTCACATAAACAGCCTAAATAGTCGATTACCTGAGATTTCGCTTCAGGCGAGCGCTCATTAAACCAGCCGACAGTAGTGTTGTTATCGTGAGTACCTGTATAAACAATACAGTTGCGATTATGGTAATTATAGGGCAAAAAGCCATTTGAGCGATCAGAATCGAAAGCAAACTGGAGAATTTTCATCCCAGGAAACCCGAATTTATCCCGCAATGCCTCGACCTCTGGCGTAATTACCCCCAGATCTTCCGCCACAATCGGTAGTTTACCTAGCTGTTTTTCTAACATCTGGAAAAACTCATCCCCAGGGGCATCTAACCATGTGCCGTTCATAGCAGTGGCTTCTCCTTGAGCTACTCCCCAATAAGCCTGAAACCCTCGAAAGTGGTCAATCCGAATAATATCTACGTATTCGAGGATGGCTTCAACTCTTCTGATCCACCATTTAAAATCGGTTTTTTCTAGTTCCTCCCAGTTATAGACAGGGTTACCCCAGAGTTGACCAGTAGCACTAAAATAGTCGGGAGGTACACCCGCCATTAATGCGGGTTCACCTGTCTTGGGGTCTAAACGAAAGATTTTGCTGTGCGCCCAGACATCAACGCTATCATGAGCCACATAAATTGGAATATCGCCGAAGAGTTTAATACCTTTTTGGTTAGCGTAGTGCTTGAGGTTTTGCCATTGACAAAAAAACTGATACTGAGCAAATTTATGGAAGTAAATCTCATCAGCTAGTTCTGCTGCCCACTTTGCCATCGCTTGAGGCTGGCGAGAAGCTATATCTGACTCCCACTGATTCCAGCCCTTGTGGTTATGAGCCTGTTTGAGGGACATAAATAGAGCATAGTCACTCAGCCAATCATTATGGCGATTGCAAAAGCGTTTAAATTCTCCATCTTCTGTTGAGGAGGCTTGAACTTTGAAGCGATCGCTTGCCCGCCTCAACAGAGGCATTTTCACTTCAATTACTCGCTCGAAATCTACACGATCTAAAGAAAATTCAGGCAGGTTCTGTAATTCCTCGGCGGTCAATAATCCTTGATCTAGCAGAATTGTCGGACTAATTAACAAGGGATTCCCTGCCAAAGCAGAATAAGATAGATATGGAGAGTTGCCATAGCCAGTCGGTCCAATTGGTAATATTTGCCATATTTGCTGGTCGCTGTTAGCTAAAAAATCGACAAATTGATATGCGTTCTCACCCAAATCGCCGATCCCAAAACGGCTAGGCAGAGAAGTGGGATGAAGTAATACACCGCTAGCTCTAAAATCCAACATTGATGATTAATAAATTTTCGTAAATTTTGTCTCAATACCTCAGAGAAACCAGAGCTTTTATCTAGGCTTTGGTATCTGTCTAATTTACAATAACAATAATTTGGATAAAGTTATCTAGCATTGTCTAAAAGATCTCTTCTCAGATGTAGTCAATTTTTGGTAGCGTAATATATTAGGAAAAAAATCACCAAATTAAAACTTTATTTAAAGATTTGCCACTTTGTTTTGGCTATCTTGATTTAGGAGAATCAAACAATGACTATTTTATTTCAATTAGCACTAGCTGCTTTAGTTCTATTTTCTTTTGTGATGGTGATTGGCGTGCCAGTTGCCTATGCTTCTCCCCAGAACTGGGATCAATCTAAATCTTTGATTTATGTAGGTTCTGGGATTTGGACTGTTTTGGTTATAGTAGTAGCAGTGCTAAACTTTTTTGTTATTTAACTGGCTGTGAACAAGAAGTCCGGCGCAAAGATTGTCTAACAATGAGCGTCTGGTAGTTCACACAGCTGATATTGGCAAACTAAACCAAAGTGCGATCGCTATATTACTAGCGATCGCCTGCTTGCGCTCAACCTAACGAAATTATTTTTTATTACTTAGATTTGGTTTTATGGCTGTTTTCGAAGGAACATTTGCAGGGGACTTATCAAATGTGAGGATGGCGATCATTATTGGTCGTTTTAATGATTTAGTGACGGATAAACTGATTTCTGGCTGTCAAGATTGCTTGAAACGTCACGGCATTAATATAGAACCCGAACATGGTCAAGTAGATTATATTTGGGTTCCTGGTAGCTACGAAATTGCCATGGTAGCGCGACAGTTAGCTTTCTCTGGTGGTTACGATGCCATAATTTGTTTGGGGGCGGTAATTCGGGGACAAACGCCTCATTTTGATTACGTAGCTTCCGAAGCCGCTAAAGGTGTTGCAGCAGCTAGTTTTCAATCAGGTGTCCCAGTTATTTTTGGTGTTTTGACGGTTGATACAATGCAGCAAGCTTTAGAAAGAGCTGGTATCAAGAGTAACTTAGGCTGGAACTACGCTTTAAATGCCTTAGAAATGGCTAGTTTAATGCAGCAGCTCAATCATCGTTCCGTATCTTCCTCCCGTTCTGATTTACCTCCAGGAAATGAGACGATTGCTTTGCCCAAGGTTGCTGGTCAAAATGTATCTAACAACGAGTATTAAGCCGCAGGTAACGATAATAAATTATTAGCTTCCGAAAAATCTGGTAATGTTCAAGATAGAGCCACAAAAACCAAAAATCCTAGGGAAAATAGAACAATAAAGACTAAGAGTTTAAATTCAAAACTCATCATCGTCTTCTTAATTCTATTTATTTTGACATTGTGAAATAATAGTTTATTTCCTCGTTGCGGGTGATTAGAGGGAGCGTATTTTGAATATTTTTGTTGAATATGGTTTTTGGCAAGAAGAGCTTCCATACCAGCTAAGTCTACTTCATCTTCTTGAGACGGTTTAGATGTAAATGCGATCGGTTTAACTTGAGTAATATTTTGAGAATCATTAGGGTTTTTGACTGAGCCTACCTTAATTGCTGAACTAGAGTAAGATTCCGATTTATTTCTGGGAATCAAGGTTGTCAATAACTCTGACTTAAATGCTGAATAGCCCTGATATACCAACTTAATTGACCACTCAAGTTCTTCAGAAGACACGTTTTTGAGTAAATAACCTTTAGCCCCCGATTCAGTTGCTTTGCTGACATAGCTTTCGTCTTCATAACTACTCAGCATGATTACTTTAATTTCAGGAAATTTGAGGCTGATTCTTTTCGATACAATTAATCCGTCAATACCAGGAAGATCGATATCCAACAGTACTACATCTGGCTTAATCTCCTCTATTTTCTGTAGTGCGCTTTCGCCATCGTTAGCATCGCCGACTATTTTAATTTCAGTCGCTTTTTCTAGTAACACCCGTAGACCTTCACGGATTAAATTTTGATCGTCAACTATTAAGGTGCGAATCATATTAATTATGAGGGATATAAATTTAGAAAATTTAGGATAGAAATTATAATTTTTAAATCATTATCTTACATTTAGTTACTAAAATAAAGTAATAAGCATTACGTTTAATTACTGTTAAGGAACAAATTTTGCTCAAATGCAGCTAAATTAGGAAAAGAGCGGCTGCTAATTATTTTGGAAGCTGAGCGGTTGGGATTGTTGATGAGTTTTGTGCTATGTAAACCGTGCTGCTCAAATCGATCCCAATGCTGTCGATTGAAGTTCTAGTTAAGACTATAAAATAAAAAAAGCGTTTTCTACTTAAGTAAAAAATCTATGACTAGTGCTGCACCAGCCAAGACAGAGTACGAAGCAATAATTGGCTTAGAAACTCACTGTCAATTAAGCACCGAAACTAAAATATTTAGCCGCGAATCGACTAAATTTGACGGCGATAACCCCAATGTTAATATTTCGCCAATTTGTTTAGGATATCCTGGGGTACTACCTGTCTTAAACGAGAAGGTACTAGAATATGCGGTAAAAGCAGGATTAGCTCTCAATTGTCAAATCGCACCCTACAGTAAGTTTGATCGCAAACAATACTTCTATCCCGACTTACCGAAAAATTATCAGATTTCCCAATTTGATCTTCCCATTGCCGAACATGGTTGGATTGAAATTGAAATTGTGGAAAAACCCAACACTGAACCGATCAGGAAGAAGATTGGGATTACGCGGTTACATATGGAAGAAGATGCGGGGAAACTAACTCACGGTGGCAGCGATCGCCTTGATGGTTCGACTTATTCTCTGGTAGACTTCAACCGTGCAGGGATACCCTTAGTGGAAATTGTTTCCGAACCCGATCTGCGTACAGGGAAAGAAGCAGCAGAATATGCCCAAGAAATCCGCCGAATCATGCTTTACTTAGGCATTAGTGATGGCAAGATGAATGAGGGTTCTCTACGCTGTGATGTGAACATTTCGGTGCGTCCTGTGGGACAACAGGAATTTGGCACTAAGGTAGAGATTAAGAACATGAATTCGTTTAGCGCGATCCAAAAGGCGATCGACTACGAGATCGAACGGCAGATTGAGGCGATCAAAAACGGCGAACCGATCTATCAAGAAACCCGTCTTTGGGAAGAAGCTAGCGGACGTACTAAAAGTATGCGTCTTAAGGAAGGAAGCAGTGACTATCGTTATTTTCCTGAACCAGATTTGCCGCCAATTGAAGTATCCCCCCAACAGCTAGAAACCTGGAAGGCAGAATTACCAGAACTTCCTGTGGCTAAACGTCATCGTTATGAGTCGGAATTAGGCTTGTCGGCTTATGATACAAGAGTATTGACAGACGATCGCGCTGTGGCAGAATATTTTGAAGCGGCGATCGCCTCTGGGGCAGATACTAAGCAGGTTGCTAACTGGGTTATGGGAGATATTGCCGCCTATGTCAACAGTCATAATCTCAAGATCGCCGAAACCAAACTAAAACCCGAAACTTTAGCTGAATTAATCAGCTTAATTACTGCCGGTACTATTAGTGGCAAAATCGGCAAGGATATTTTACCCGAACTACTAACCAAAGGCGGTTCAGCTAAAGCTTTAGTTGAGAAAAAAGGCTTAATTCAAATTTCTGATACGGGAGAAATCGAGAAAATCATCGATGAAGTGATCGCTGCCCATCCTCAAGAATTAGAACAATTCCGCAACGGTAAAACTAAGCTCAAAGGTTTCTTTGTCGGACAAGTCATGAAGCAAACTGGCGGACGTGCCGATCCTAAGTTGACTAATCAATTGTTGGCTAAAAAATTACAGGGTTAATTACAGCCGTTTTCAGTTGAATAGACTACGTTTTCTTGAAGGTGTCCTAAAGCACTAGCTCCGCGTCGTCCTTTAGGACACCTTCGGATAAGCTTCGCGTCCGCTGCTTCGCTTTGAATTAGTTAGCTATTAGCTATTAGCTTTTTTAAATTTTATTATTGATTAGACCTCTTGCAAAAGTCTGATAAAAAAGAGATAAATAGGTCAGTGAAGATGAAAAAAAATGACCTACGAAAAAGTAAAAAGCTTGACCCCAGAAAAGTTCAAACGCTTATGTGGA
>JBHJNW010000081.1:0-59812 GCA_050330395.1 Pleurocapsa sp. | reverse complement strand
ATAAACGTTTAAACTCTCTTGTTTTGAGCTTTTTGATTGCTTCGTAGGTCATATTTGGTTCGCGATCGCCCTTTTATCCTACTTTTCTCATTTTCTAACGATTCATGCAAGAGGTCTATTGTTAATGCTTGATAAGTCATGATTAACTTTTCGACTTTTGATTTTGCTTCTGATATTGAGAATTAATTTTTATTTACTAACTAAATTAACTGCAATTTGATTGCTTTTTTCGCTCAAACTTTCTAATTCTAGAGTAGTTAATCTAGCTTGATCAACTATTTTTTTGCCATTAATAAAACTGTAGTCGACATAATCGGTTTGACAATAAATTAATGCAGCCACAGGATCTTGTTGTGTACCGACAAAACCTGGCTTATCTAAATTAACTGCAATAAAATCTGCTGCCATACCTGGTGCGAGGTAACCAATATCATCTCGCCCTAAAACTTTGGCACCGCCTCTAGTCGCGATTTCTAAAGCATCACGGGCAGTCATCACCGAAGCGTCTTCATCCCTGACACGCGCAAGCAGAAAAGCTTGACGGGCTTCGTGAAGTAAATTGGTGGCATCATTGGAAGCTGCGCCATCTACTCCCAAGCCGACAGGAACATTCGCATTGAGCATCTTGCGGATTGGCGCAATACCGCTGGCTAAACGCATATTACTACAAGGGCAGTGTGCAACCCCAGTACCAGTTTGTCCGAATTTAACAATCGAGCGATCGCTTAACTTAACACAATGAGCGTGCCACACATCATCCCCTAACCAGCCAACTGACTCGGCATAGTCCCCAGGAATCAGATTAAACTTAGAGAGGCTATATTCGACATCTCCCTGAGTTTCTGCCAGATGAGTATGCAGCCTTACCCCAGCATAACTTCGCGCCATCGCTGCCGATTCCCGCATTAAGTCTTGAGAGACCGAAAAAGGCGAACAAGGTGCGAGAACTATCCTCAGCATCGAGTAGCGATCGTTATTATGATATTGCTCGATTAATCTTTGAGAATCTTTTAAAATATCTGCTTCTTTTTCGACCAAAGAATCTGGAGGTAAACCGCCATTACTTTCCCCGACGCTCATACTGCCTCGACTGGCATGGAAACGCAAACCAACCTCGCCTACTGCGCGAATTTGCTCATCAAGGGTGCAATCATTAGGAAATAAATAATGATGGTCGCTAGCGGTAGTACAGCCTGACAAGATTAACTCTGCTGCTGCCAACTGTGAACTATAGTACATCCCTTCTGCTGTTAAATTAGACCACAAAGGATAATGCGCTGTTAGCCATTGAAATAAATCGCCATTTTGTCCTGCGGGAGTTACCCGTGTCAGATTTTGAAAAAAATGATGATGGGTATTAACTAGCCCTGGTAAAACTAGATGCTTATCTTCTAAATCCAGAACTTCATCCGCAGTATCGGGTAATTCCTCTGTTGTTCCTACTTGCTCGATCGCATTATCCCTAACTAACAGCGCACCATGCCTAATCTCTCGCCGTTGTTCGTCCATTGTGACTAAGGTGTGGATGTTTTTAATCAGTAAAGTAGGCATTTTTTAAGCAAGTGAGGAATATAGATAGTTTAGTCGAGATAAGGCGATCGCACAATAGATCTTAAGTTGACTGCTCACCGCCGAATTGTTGTTTCAAATTAAATTAAAAACTATAAAACGTTTTATCTTTTCTCTCTTACTTAACTAATCAATTAATCAATAACTTCAAGAGGATAGCTATAACTAAAGTATTAAAGAGTATATATATTTAGTTGATTGAGATTAAAGACTTTTTTCAGATGCTTTTAGTAACTGAATTTTTTATTATCAAGATAGTTAAAAACCAAAGCAAAAGTTCATTAGCTAATTACTAATAATTTCAATGACTGCTGCTTAGTAGATAACTAAAATCAACTCAAATAATTAGGAGAAAAACCATGTCTAAGATCAATAACCAATCCCAATCTCTCTATAACATTGGCTTCGTGCAAGATATGTCCCCTGAAACTGCTGCTGCTATTTCTGGTGGAGCAGTAACAGTTACAGATGTGACTTTGACCTCTAAACCAAGCAATCAGGGATGTAGCTTCAATACTAATAAAGCAATAGAAGATTTGAGTGAGTTCGGTTTCGATGATGCTACTGCATTTATTGCTGTTAACAATAATCAAACATGGAGATTTTATGAAGATGCCAATTTTCAGGGAAATTATATCGACGTAGGACCAGATACGGCTATGAATGTCGGTAATTTCGGTATGGAAATTTCTTCTTTAAAAGCCATAACATAGTTTGACCTAATAAGCATACAAGTAAATGCGATCGCACTTTGAAACTGCGTCAATTTTAATAAATTCTTCGCTCAAGGCTCTTCTTTAGAAGGGTCTTTTTTTTAGATTATGTTGAGATTAACTTATTTATTTGAAAATATTTAATTATAACTCTCACTTTATTCGTAGAAATATTGACATAAATAAACATCTAAAGTAATCGAGTTTCTATTACTTTAGATGAGTGACATTCAAGACCTTTGTGAGATGTTTTATTTAGCTCTAAATTTTAGTATAAAGATAGTTGAAAACCAAAGCAAAAGTTTATTGACTTAACTACTAATTATTTTATTAACTTTTGCTTGGTAGATCACTAAAATCAACTTTAATGAATAAGAGAAAAACAATGTCTAAAATTAATAATCAATCCCAATCTCTCTATAACATTGACTTTGTTCAAGATGTTTTGCCTGAATCTGCCTCTAGCTATTCTGGTGGCGCGCTGCCTCTGCTCGCGTTGGCCGCTGGCAAAATTATTGTTCCCACCGTGGGGGCTTTTATCGCCAATGAGGTCATTAAAGACGCAGGGTCTGAATTTGTTCAGAATATTGAAGTAGATCCATTGCAGATATTTGGGGAAGATGGGTATATTCCAGTTTAATAACTGCGATCGCATTTTATAAAATGCGATCGCTTGCAACCTAATAAATCAATTTAATACTCAAGATCATTTCAGAAAAAATGGAGGTATAAAATGCAGATTGAGCGCGTTGGCTATTTGGGCTATGAGCTTTACAGTTTAGGATGGCAAAACGCCATACATAAAAATCTCGACCCAATCAAACATTTACTGTTTAGTGCTTTGCTTTATTACCGTCGAGGCTTTACTGAAGGTTCTGCATATTTAAAATGTTCATTTGACTGAACTTAAGGAAATAGCGTTGGGTGTGTTATTGAAGATTGACACACCTTAGTTTTTTCAACTCTAACTTTAGTCATAGAGAAATTAACTTATTTCATCTACTAAAGTCAGCAGGAATTTATCCATTAAGTCTAGGTGCGATTCGAGACGTTTTTCAGACGTTTTTTAGGGATTTGATTTCTACTATACAGATAGTTCAAAAAACCAGATCTTAAATTACTTACTGCAAAAACATGAAACACCCAATCGTATTACAACATAGTGAAGAAGATTGCGGGGCTGCTTGTCTGGCTACAGTTGCTAAAAATTATGGACGCACCTTTACTATTAGCCGAATCCGTGAAGCAGTTGGTACTGGTGCCAGAGGCACTACCTTGTTAGGTTTAAACCGAGGTGCAGAGGCTTTCGGCTTCAATGTGCGTCAAGTTAAGGCAAGTACAGAGATTATCGATCGCCTAACCGAAATTCCTTTACCAGCGATTATTCACTGGAAAGGCTACCATTGGGTAGTTTTATACGGCAAAAAGGGCAAAAGATTTATTGTTGCTGACCCTGGCGTTGGTATTCGTCATCTAACTCGCCGTGAGTTGACTGTTGGTTGGGGCAATGGAGTCATGCTTTTACTTACTCCCGATGATAGTCGTTTTTATGAACAAGAAGAAGACAATCAAGGCAGTTTTGGCGGTTTTGGACGCTATCTCAAAAGGGTACTACCCTATCGCTGGATTTTATTCCAGGCGATCGCCATTAATTTTGCGGTAGGCTTGCTTTCTTTAGCTTCGCCGATCATGATGCAATTGCTGACGGATGATGTTTTAGTCAGAGGTGATACACAGTTACTGGCTACAGTTGCGATCGCCGTTATCGTGATGAATGTCTTTAGAACTGTGGTTGGTCTAGTCCAGTCTCACTTGATTGGTCACTTTGGGCAAAAGTTGCAGTTGGGACTAATTTATGAATATGGACGCAAATTATTACATTTACCCCTTGCTTATTTTGAAGGCAGACGCAGTGGGGAAGTAGTTAGTCGCATTTCCGATGTCAGCGCGATTAATAATTTGATCTCGCAAATTGTGCTTGGTTTACCCAGTCAATTTTTTATTGCCGTGGTTTCTCTGGCAGCAATGTTATTTTACAGTTGGCAACTCAGCGTTGCTTCGATTGTTGCTTTTATTATTGTTACTCTGGTTAACTTAGTCTTTCTACCTGCTTTAAGGCAAAAAACTCGTAATCAAATCGTTTTGGGTACAGAAAACCAAGGCTTTTTAGTAGAAACCTTTCGCGGGGTACAGGTACTCAAAACCACTCAGGCTACACCCCAAGCTTGGCAGGAATATCAAGGTAATTATGGGCGCTTAGCTAATCTGGGTTGGACTACGATGAAGCTGAGTCTTTACAGTGGTAGTATTACCAGCGTTTTGTCTAGCTTCACTTCCGTCGGTTTATTGTGGTTCGGCAGCTATCTAGTAATTCAGGGGGATTTGAGTATCGGTCAATTACTGGCATATAACGGCATGAGCGGTAATTTTCTGGGGTTTTTGGGTAGTGCCATTGGACTAGCTGATGAATTTATTACGGCACAAGTAGTTATTCAACGTTTAACTGAAGTCATCGACGCTACTCCCGAAGATGAAAATGACTTTAAAAAACCTTGGGTAGAACTTCCAGGCGATATTGATATTAACTGCAATAATTTAAACTTTCATCATGCTGGCAGAGTCGATTTATTAAAAGATTTCTCCCTAACTATTCCTAGCGGTAAGGTGGTTGCTTTAATTGGTCAATCTGGTTGCGGTAAGAGTACCCTCGCTAAACTAATCGCTGGTTTATATTCAGTACAGTCTGGCAATATTCGCTACGGCATCTATAATCAACAAGATCTTTCTATAGAATGTTTGCGCCAACAAGTAGTACTTTTACCCCAAGAAGCCCACTTCTGGAGTCGTTCAATTATTGATAATTTTCGCTTCAGTTATCCCGATCTTACCTTCGAGCAAATTATTAAAGCCTGCCAAATTGCTGGTGCTGATGAATTTATTAGCGAATTACCAGATAAATATCAAACAGTATTAGGTGAATTTGGTGCAAACCTTTCAGGTGGACAAAAACAAAGACTAGCGATCGCTCGTGCTTTAGCAATAGATCCACCAGTTCTTATTTTAGATGAATCTACTGGCGCACTCGATCCAGTTAGTGAAGCGCGAGTTTTAGAACAATTATTTGCTCATCGACAAGGTAAAACTACTATTCTGATAAGTCATCGCCCCAGAGTAATAGTCCGTGCTGATTGGATTGTCATGCTAGAGAAAGGACAATTAAAAATTCAAGGCACTCCTGAACAATTGCGTTCTTTTGCAGGTGATCATTTAGATTTCCTCGACGACTTTATCCCCTCAAATAGATCATTAATCCCAGCAGTAGAAGCGAACGGTCGTTCGCCCCTACGAACTTAAACTTTTGACTTTTGACTTTTGACTTTTAATCGCCATGCTTACTAACTCTAATCCCAACTATCTTCCCGCAATTCAAGAAGACGAATTCCTGCCTCCCATTAATCGCTGGACTAGGTTTGGTGGCTTGTTTATCGTTGCTGTTGTTGCTCTAGCAATTCCTGTGGCTTCTGTAACTAAATACAAAGAAACTATCAAAACCCAAGCCCTGGTTCGTCCTGAAGGTGAATTGCGTCTAGTTCAAGCTGCTACCGAAGGACAAGTAATGCAGATTACTGCCAAAGGCAATCAAACTGTTAAACGAGGAGATGTCATTGCTAAGATCGACGACTCTCGTTTGCAAACCCAAAAAAGTCAATTACAAAACGCAGTTCAACAGTCACAATTACAGCTTGTGCAAATTAATGCGCAAATTAATGCTCTTGATAGTCAAATAAACGCCGAAACTGACCGTATTGATGAAAATGTCGCCAGTGCGATCGCAGAACTCCATCGCATCGAACGAGAACATCGAGATCGACAAATTACTACCAAAGCAGGAGTTCAAGAAACCGAATCAAACTTAAAAGCAACCAAAGCGGCTTTAAATGCAGCGCAAACCAAACTAAATCGTTATCGCAGTGCAGCCAAAGAAGGGGCAATTTCCCGAGATCAATTGGAGGAAGTAGAATTAGCCTTACAGCAGCAACAGCAGGCAACAGCAGCAGCCAAAGCTAAATTAGCAGGCGCACAAACTGCTTTAAATCCCAGTAATGCCGAAGTAGCGATCGCCGCCTCTCGAATTGCCGAAGCTCAAGCTACGGGTAAGGCTAGTCTGGCTACGTTAAATAAAGAAACACAGGCTCTCATTCAACAAAAAATTGCAATCAACCAGCAATTAGGCAAAGATGCCCGTGAACTAAAACAAGTAAACACCGATCTTCAGCAAACTGTGATTACTGCTACCACCGACGGGATTATTTCCCAGCTTAATCTGCGTAATCCTGGTCAAACTGTACGCCCTGGAGAACAAATTGCCCAAATTGCTCCTAGTAACACTAATTTAATCATCAAAGCTTCAGTTCCTGCTAAAGAAATAGGTAAGCTAAAAAAAGGTAAAATAGCTCAAATGCGAGTATCTGCTTGTCCTTATTCCGATTACGGAACTCTCAAAGGCACAGTTACAGATATTCCTCCCGATGCTGTTTTTCCTCAACCAGAGAACGATAGTACATCTTCTCCCAATAACACTCTTAGTCAACAAACAAGTGCAGCTTCATACGAGGTTGCCATTGAGCCAAGTAAGATCGTTTTAGGCAAAGAAGCTAATCAGTGTGCTATTCACATGGGAATGGAAGGACAAGCCGATATTATTACCAGAGAAGAAACTGTCATGCAATTTTTATGGCGAAAAGCTAGATTAACTACTAATTTGTAAGCAATATACTGCAAAATGAACCAACTAAGATTAGCAATAGTCTGTCTAAGTAGCTGTTCTAATAGCCATCAAGTTTTTTGGCATTATTATAGATTAATTGCTTCATATCAGGATGCGATCGCGCCTTTAATCTTCATATCCTGCTGTGATTGTGCCATCAAAAGTAGTCAAAATTACAAATAAAATATAGATAAATTAACATTTAAGAGCTATAAACCTTCTTAAAATTAGCTAAATCTGTTATTAAAACTGAGGCTACTGAATGATTCGCCTTTTACTAGTAGACGATCAAGAACTGGTAAGTCAGGGACTACGAGCAATGTTGAATTTAGAGTCGGATTTAGAAGTAATCGGAATAGCTAATAATGGTCAAGCTGCGGTGCAACAAGCAGAAACTCTGCAACCAGATATAGTTTTGATGGATGTTAGGATGCCCATCATGGATGGGCGAGAAGCTACAAGAATTATTTGCCAAAAGTTTCCTGAGATTAAAATTTTGGTTCTTAGTACTTTTGATGAAGATGATTACATCGCTCAGTCAATCAAGGCAGGAGCAAAAGGATATTTACTTAAAGATATGCCCTGTGAAGAGTTGGCCCAGGCAATTCGCCTAGTATTTCGGGGATATAGCCAAATGGGACCTGGACTGATGGAAAAGATGCTAGATGGAATGTTGGACTCAGATACAACACAACAGCAAGCGATTGAGCCTGAATTAACCGAATTAACTCCTAGAGAAGTTGATGTTTTTAAGTTAATCGGTACAGGTTGTACTAATCGAGAAATTGCCAAGCAACTGTACATAACAGAAGGAACTGTCAAGACTCACGTAACTCATATTCTTAACCGTCTTAATCTCCGTAATCGATCGCAGATAGCTATCTATGCTAACTCTGCTAAATAGATTTGATCAACTTACGGACTGAAGACTGCTATAAGTATTAACCAGCGGAATTTCTATCTTAATTTTACATCCCTGTCCTAGTGAAGTGGTTAGCTGAAATTGACCCTTAACAGCAGCTACTCTCTCTTGCATTCCTCTCAGTCCAAATCCAGCCTGATTTTGGTCTGGATTAAACCCCTTACCATTATCCGTTACAGTTAAATAGATTTTTTCTCGACTCCTGTTTAGTTGAATTTGTACGTCTGTAGCTTGTGCATATTTAAAAATATTAGTTAAAGATTCTTGAACGATGCGATAAATAGTTGTGGCTACTGGTGAGGAAATTGAACTATAGCGACTAATGTTGGGACTAATATCAGTACGAACCGACAAACCAGTTCCCCGACAAAAATCAGCTACTAAAGTCTCGATTTTGACTTGTAAAGGCTGTTCGTCTTCTTTATCTTCTCTTAAAGTACTAATAGATTTACGTACTTCTTTCATTGCCGTTTTACCTAATTCTTGAGCTTGTCCCAGAAAAGAACGGGCTTGGATGGGTTCTTTTTCCCACAGTTTTACTGCCGTCTGCATCTGAATATTAAGACCAGTTAAAGCGTGACCTAGAGAATCATGAATGTCACGAGCGATACGATTACGTTCCTGTAAAGCTGCGAGTTCTTCAACTTGTTGTGCATATTGCTGTAGCTGTTCGTGCGCATGAGCAAGTTGCTGGCGCATCCTTCGTTCATTCAACACTCTACTAGTCAACTGCAACACAAAAAAGATACTCAATCCAAATATCAAAGATTCCGCTATTGTATGCATCACTAATTGAATTTGCTCGTCGGAAGTATTTGGTAGATTATTTTGAATATGTTTATATTGATCACCTAAAAACAAAATAGAAACGACACCAGTAACCACCCATCTACCCCAGGATTCAAATACAAAGCAACTTCGCATCACTACAATTAAATACAGCGTGGGCAAAATATGGAGATATCCCAATACTGTCCCATAGAAAATTAAGCTAATTTCGATCGCCGTAAAGATAACTTTGACAACCACTTTTCCCGTAGGCAAGACTAAACCCATTGCACCTAGTATCACTAAAATTGAGATGTGTTGTATGGGGATCATCCGACCCTGAAAAGCTTCTACTACAGCTAGAGAGCCACAACTACCAAGCATTATCCATTCAGTAATTAGTAGAAAGCGAAAGGGATTAGGCAGGAATTTTAAAGAGGAAATCATAAACACTCTACTGGGGCGAAATGTTTTTTATTGGTATTTTTGAATGATAGTATGATAGTCAAAAATTTTCATAATCAAAGTTCTTTATATTAAACTACTAAATTTACACGCTTGCCACGATAAAGCTTATATTCATAACTTTCGTTGTAATTAATAGTTTAATGATGAGACTTTAGTCTTAGAGAACTATACCTAACCTATCAACGAAAGTTAGAGAATTTGTATCTCTTTGACTAAGAGGCGATTCGAGATATTTTGTAAATGCTTGTTTGGCTGTGAATTTTTATAATTAGAGCAGTTTTTGAAAGAAAAGATTAGACAATCCACAAAACTTAATTGTTCAAAATTTTCGAGAAAGGTAAGAATAATAAACAATAAAAAATACATAATTAATCAAATTAATTATGTATTTTTCTGGTATAGAAAATGAGCGACAAAAAACAACCGACAGCTATGAATATGTTGTTAAAGTCGGGGAAGATTCTTAAATCTCGCGATCGCATTTTACGGCAATTAGGACACAAGAAATTTGGTCGTACATATTTAGCAGAAGACATTAATTGTTTTAATCAATACTGTGTTCTCAAAGAATTTGCACCTCAACTTCAAAGCTCATTTACTCGCGAAAAAAAATTATTTTAACAAGAAGCAGGCGTTCTCTATCGCCTGCAACACCACCAAATCCCCCAATTGAGTGAATTATTTTGCTATCAACAGGAGAATCAAGGACTTTTATTATTAGTTCAGGATTATGTTGAGGGTCTAACCTAATGTGCAGTCGGCGCACGTTCTGCACACACTTGGTTTATTTTGAAATATTTATTAGGCTACCCTAGTGTTAAAAACTATGATGGTTCGTGGAACGAATGGAGTAAAGTACCAGATTTACCTATCGAAAAGTAAAAAATAAATCTAGCCGATCAATACTTGATTAACAGTAAGTTGAAGCTGAGGAAAAAGGGAAGACGCGATCGCATTATCATCCTCAAAAACTCTTTCGTCATAAAGCCCTTCGTTGAGAACTAATATTGTCACTCTACTGATTAAAGGATCGATAATCCAATATTCTGCAATACCTCTAGCTGCATACTCAGATCGCTTATAACGATAATCACGGTCGTGATTTACTTTACCAGGAGAAACCACTTCTACTACTAACGCAGGAGGAGGCATATCAGACATAATCGTGCTACGTCCACTATCGTAGAGAATATCAGCTAATTCTTCTGTCAAAATCATGAGATCGGGTAACCGAACAGTTGTACGACTGCCACTAACTACGATTTCTGTATCTTTGCAACGAAGACAGCGAGGAGTAGCGACAAATTTAGCAAAAATTAATAGTAGCCTAATTGCTATCTCAGCATTTAAAGGACTTTCAAGTAGCATTTCAGATAAACTTCCTGCTACTAATTCGTAATGTTTCTCGTCCTCATTGTCGCGATTCAAGTATTCTTCTAGAGTTAATCGTGTTGTAGCGATGCTCATAAGATTGGCGAAATATACTGATTAAGATTTTATCAATTTCAGTGACTTGATAAGTTCATTAGGTTGGATACTCTTTCCTTTCCGCAACTTAAATGCTACTGAATATAAGCGAATTTGAGCGTTTTGCAATTGTCACAACATTATTTTCAGTCTGAAAACTCTTGGAGTAAAATCATTGCCTCTTGAGTGCGAGAAACAGGTACGAATAAATGATCGTGATAATAGGCGGAAACAGGATTAACGCTGATATCGTGTTCGGCTAGTTTAGCTGTAATTGCAGCGAGAAAACCAACTGCTTCCAGGCTAGAGTGTACGGAAAGAGTAATCATCGAAAAGACTGATGTATAAGACAAATTGACTGCATCAGCCTGTTCTCGTTCAATAATTAACGTTGTTCCCTCACTTTCATGGAATTGACCAATAGGCTGGAGGTGAACATAGCGATTATCGCGATCGCTCAGGCTGCAAAAGACATATTCTCCCTGGCGCAAAACTGGCTGCATAGATTGCAGTAATTTACTCAGACTGGTTTCTCCTGACATTAGTTTTTAGTTTAGTTTGTGCCTAATATTTTACTTAAAGCGATCGCCATTTGGATCTAAAAGGCGATCGCTTTTTTGAATTTTATTTCCTTTGGTTCAAAAATGTTCCGTAAATATATTGCAAAACATTTTAAAGTCGTGTAGGATTAAATTTCAAATAAAAGAAGTAGCAAATCATGAGCAAAAGCAAGCAGTTTATCGGTTGGATGTTAACAGGGTTGCTCGCTAGCGGTGCGATCGCTAGTTGCTCTCCTTCGCAACCTGAAGCTGGTGATACTAGTCAAGCCCAAGCCCAGCAAGCAGAAGAAGTCCAGCTGACTTTAGTTTCTTATGCCGTTACTCAAAGTGCTTATGAAAAAATCATTCCTAAGTTTACCGAACAGTGGAAAGCCCAAACTGGACAAGATGTAGTTATCGAGCAGAGTTATGGCGGTTCTGGTTCTCAAACTCGTGCTGTAATTGATGGTTTAGAAGCGGATGTCGTCGCTTTGGCATTGGCTTTAGATACCAAGCAAATTGAAGAAGCAGGATTAATCGAACCAAACTGGGAACAAGAACTACCTAATGAATCAATCGTCCATACATCCGTAGCAGCGCTAGTCAAACGCGATGATAGCGTTAATGTATCTAAATGGTCGGATTTGGCTAATCAAGATATTGAAGTGATTACCGCTAACCCGAAAACTTCAGGTGGTGCGAGATGGAATTATTTAGCTCTCTGGGGTGCTATAACCCAGGCGGGAGGAAGCGAGCAAGAGGCACAAGCCTTTGTCGAAGAAGTATTTGCCCACGTTCCTATCTTACCCAAAGATGCTCGCGAATCGAGTGATGTTTTTTATCAACAGGGGCAGGGTGATGTCTTAATCAATTACGAAAATGAAGTTTTACTAGCCCAACAACAAGGGGAAGATATTCCTTATGTTATTCCTACCGATTACAACATCTCGATTGATAATCCAGTAGCGGTAGTCGATGCCAATGTTGATCGGCGCGGTACAAGAGAAGTTGCCGAAGCTTTTACCGAATTTCTGTTTACTCCAGAAGCCCAACGGGAATTTGCTCAAGCTGGTTTTCGTCCTGTCGATGCGACTGTTAACCAAGAATTTGCCGAACAATATCCCACCATTGAAAATCTATTTACCGTCACAGATTTAGGTGGTTGGGATGAAATTCAGGCACAATTTTTTGATAGTGGTGCAGAATTCGACAAAATGATGGCCAAAATCAGTCAACAATAATCTCTAGCGTTGATTTGAGCGAACAAAAATACTCAAGTGTAATTATGAATAACCCTAACCTTGCTCTTCATCAGCATGACGATAGTCATAATTTGATGATCGTCAAACTGGCTCTTAAAACTCCCAAGCAAGATTTTGCTGAGTCTATGTTGCAGAATGTAGCTAATGCCACGACAGTGTATTTAAATAGTGTTTACAAGTTGCCAGGCATTGGTACTGATAAATTTGACTGGTATTTTGTCGAAATTTCAGGAACATTTGAAGATTTAGTTTTGACAATTGTTTGCTGGCGGGTACTTTTGATCGAAAAATATTTAACAATTTCATCCCGATAGTTGCTAAAACTGAACCATAATATGACTAGTCTTCAACCCAATCTGTCATCAACTCGCCACAATAAGCAGGCTAACTCAACTAGAATTTCCCTTCCTTGGGTAATGACCATCGGCTATATGAGTTTAATCTTACTCTTGCCTTTGGCAGCTTTAATTACTAGGTCTTTAACTCTTGGCTTGGGAGAGTTTTGGCGAATTGCCACCACTCCACTTGCCCTTTCTACTTATGAAATTACCTTTGTCACTGCTTTAGCTGCGGGTATTGTCAACGGCATTATGGGAACTCTGGTTGCCTGGATTTTGGTTCGCTATCAGTTTCCTGGTAGAAAAATCGTCGATGCGGTGATCGATATTCCCTTTGCTATACCTACTTCGGTAGCTGGTTTAGTTTTAGCAACTATCTACAGTGGTAACGGCTGGATTGGTCAACTCTTTGCACCTTTCGGCATCAAAATTGCCTTTACCAGACTGGGGGTGTTTGTGGCAATGCTGTTTATTTCTTTACCTTTTATCGTCCGAACCGTGCAGCCAGTATTGCTCGAACTTGAACCAGAAGTCGAACAAGCAGCTTGGTCTCTAGGTGCTTCAGAATCTCAGACGTTTTGGCGCGTTATTTTACCGCCAGTAATTCCAGCAATTTTAACGGGAGTGGCCTTAGGTTTTTCCAGGGCGGTAGGAGAATATGGTTCGGTAGTAATTGTGGCATCGAGCATTCCTTTTCGAGACTTAATTGCTCCTGTTTTAGTGTTCCAAAAATTAGAACAATATGACTACGATGGGGCAACCGTAATTGGTACGGTGTTGCTCTTAGTTTCTTTAGTAATTTTGTTGCTTATTAACTTTTTACAACAGTGGAGTCGTCGTTATGCTGGCTAAACCAAAAATATCAGCAATCTTACTGCCGATCGCCTTAATTTATTTATCACTGTTGTTATTCCTGCCAGCGATCGCCATTTTTTATGAAGCTTTTCATCAGGGTATAGATGTCTTTTGGAACTCAATCAATCAACGAAATTTTTGGCTAGCTGCTAAATTAACTCTCATCGTTGCAGCAATCACTGTTCCTATCAGTACTATTTTTGGTCTTTGTGCTGCTTGGGTAATTGGTCGCAATAAGTTTCGCGGTCGTACTTTGTTACTCAGTATTATCGATCTGCCATTTTCAGTTTCTCCCGTTGTCGTTGGCTTAGCTATCGTCTTGCTTTATGGTAGAAATGGCTGGCTGGGTGGTTTACTAGCAGGTTTAAATATTCAAATCTTGTTCGCTACCCCAGCAATTGTCTTGGCGACTGCCTTTGAGACTATGCCTTTTGTTGCTCGTGAAGTTATTCCCGTCCTAGAAGAAATTGGCGAAGAACAAGAAACCGCAGCCCGCACTTTGGGTGCGAGTGATTGGCAAGTTTTTTCCCGCGTTACTTTACCCAATATTCGCTGGGGTTTACTGTACGGCATTTTGATAACTAATGCTAGAGCATTGGGTGAATTTGGCGCAGTGGCAGTAGTATCTGGCAGTATTTTGGGCAGAACAGCTACTCTCCCGATTTTTGTTGAACAAGCTTATAAAAACTATCAGGCAGAAGCTGCTTTTGGTTCAGCAGCAATTTTAGCTTCACTAGGAGCCTTAACCTTAATTCTTAAAGAAATACTCGAAAAAAGAACCCATAATTAACATTTATCACTCAACAATCAATTATTATGGGCATTACAGTCTCTCAAGTATCCAAAAAATTCGGTGACTTTCAGGCTTTAGATAACATCAATTTAGATGTCAAACCTGGAACCTTGGTTGCTTTACTTGGTCCTTCTGGTTCGGGAAAATCTACTTTACTCCGAACTGTCGCTGGCTTAGAAACCCCCGATCAGGGTAGAGTTGGTATCAATGGTCGCGATACTACCCATCTTGATATTAGAAAGCGCAATATTGGTTTTGTCTTTCAACACTATGCTTTATTTAAACATTTGACCGTTAGACGAAATATTTCCTTTGGTTTGGATATTCGTAAAAAAACGCCTCAAGCTATCAAACAAAGAGTTAACGAACTCTTAGAATTAATTCAGCTGCAAGGTTTTGGCGATCGCTATCCGAGCCAGCTTTCTGGCGGACAAAGACAGCGAGTTGCCCTTGCCCGTGCTTTAGCAGTTCAGCCAGAAGTTTTACTCCTCGACGAACCTTTTGGGGCATTAGATGCCAAAGTCAGACAAGAATTACGCGACTGGCTGCGTCGTCTCCACGATGAGGTACATCTGACTAGTCTTTTTGTTACCCATGATCGCGAAGAAGCAATGGCTGTAGCCGACAAAATTGTCGTGATGAACCAGGGAAGAATCGAACAAGTAGGTACGCCAGCAGAAATCTACGATAATCCAGCTAACCCTTTTGTGATGAGCTTTGTCGGCGAGGTTAATGCGCTGCCTAACAATAGTCCGATTTTAAATAACTCAAGCAATATTCATCACTCTAATTCGTCGTCTTTACGCTTTTTCGTTCGTCCTCACGATCTAGCAGTTTTAGAAACTCCGCAAGAATATAATATTGCGGCAAAAGTTAAACGAATCATTCATTTAGGCTGGGATATTCAGTTGGAATTGATTTTACCCGATAATTCTTTGGTTACGGCTCATTTAAATCGAGAAGAATTTGCTCAACTCAACTTAGAAATAGGACAAAAAGTCTATCTCGAACCTCGTGAGATAAAATCCTTTCAGCAAGATCAGTCAAATTATCAGACTTCCCCAACTAGTAATCAACAAATAGCGGTTTAACTTGGTTGAGATATGAGTGAAACATAACTACGCGTGAATATTGAAGCAGAACAAGATCAAGCAAATTTAACCCCATCAAAACGGCGACATTCTTCTCGTATTAGAGATCACCTAGCAAATGAGCGTACTTATCTAGCCTGGATGCGTACGGCAATCTCTTTGATGGGCTTTGGTGTTGTTATTGTGCGTCTGCGCTTTTTTAGACCACCTGTAACTACTACTCCTGGTAATGGCTGGAAGTTAGGATTGATCTTTTCTTTAGTCGGATTATCAACAGTAATACTTTCAACTTACCATTACTTTGCTGTACGCCACGACATAGACGAAGATACCTATGAACCATTTGATCGCTGGGTGTTAATTTTTAGCTTGACCATCGCACTCCTGGGCGCAGGCATTATTTATTATGTTTTTACCTTGCCTCTCAACCCAAGTAATACGCTGATTTTTGACTAAAAAAATAAACCTTCTGATGTTATATGCTAAAACACTAGAAGGGCGATCGCCCTTGTGGTACTTTTGACTTAAAAAATTAGAATGACTAGAACTTCTGTCAAGTTAAACTTTGTTCCATAATTTTTAACGTGGTAAGCAGATTTGCTTGCGTCCATAAAAGCGGTGTGGCATCGTTGGGAACATACTTGTCTTGCTTTAAATAATACAGTTCGGGACATTTAAACCCGCCAACCTTACTTTCTGTTGCGGTTAATTGTCCTAAAGAACGATTTAGGTAAAAAGTTTGTTGCGCCAAATCTTCTGTTTGCTGCGTTTTTTGCCATCTAACGCCATATATGGTCGAAATAATTGGATCAAAGATACACCATTGAGCTTCTTCTTGTGCCTGTAACTCCCTTCCCTGTTCTTGCAACCATTGTTCTCGTTCTGTAGAGATACTGGTACGGATATTTTCGGGAAGATCTGTGTAATTGCGACACCAAAAAGAATCATGGAGATAGCGAGAAATACCATATTTACCCTGTAGGTTTTTAATTATATCTTTAATGAGGCGATCGCCTGTGGCATCGTCTAAAACATTCAAAGGATAAATTAAAAACAGCAACGCAGCATCATAACGTCTTGACTTGTCAGACTGGATCGACTCAGAAGGCAAAATTGTTTTTAGTGCATCGATACCCTTTTCGCTTAAATCATTTAATAGTTCGATAGTGATTGTTTGATCTTGATATCGACAGCGATCGCGTATTGCTGGATACTCTCTAACTAACTGGCTAAAACTTTGCAGACTGGCAGCTACCACCCCGATACTCGAAGCTGAGATCTTACGATCTTCTTCCCAATGGCCACTATCTTCGTCTTGCCAATAAGCGATCGCCTCAAAGTATAAAATAAATAAGGTTAAAATTGCTAGTTCTTCTGGACTTGGTTGTAAAAGGCGATCGCTAATTAACTGACAGTAAAACCAGAGAAAATAACCCAAGGCATCATTTTGAGCGTGCTGCCAATTTTGGTCGATTTCGGTTAAATCTTCGCCATTAAATCGTACATGAGGACGCTGCATTACATCATCTGGATTTACCTCGCCATCAATAATCTTGGTAAAGCGATGTTGATGTTTGATAAAATACTCCATCAAACAACGAACACACTTGAGAGTAGTCTCGACTTCCCCTGAAAGATAATGAGCATGAGCAACATAAATATTATCTCGCACCCATACCGCAGCATATCCAGTATATTGGGTAGAGCCTGAGACGATCGCAGCAGGAAATAAACCGTTGTCTAAAGTCGTAAAATCAAATGTTCCTTAGGAATAACTTTGGTATATATATCTGCATCATTAACAGGATATTCTCCAGGCAACGCTCCCTTGGCATGACGATTATATTTGAGCCTTCGATATGAGATAAACTTAGGCTCAGTTTGCAAGAAAATTGCGATCGCGTTTGTTACCTAAATTACCAAATGTTCTTCTCAACTTAATTCTTAATTATTCAATCATGGTTTTTAGTCGTAAACGGGCAATTTTGCTAATTTCTGCTAAAGCCTGTTGTTTTTCTGAGTCTTGATCGTTTTCTAAACGAGCTGCAAAAGCTGCCAAAATACTTTCTTTGGTATGATTTTTCACGGCAACAATAAAGGGAAAGTCAAACTTATCTTTATAAGCCTGGTTAAGAACCTGAAAACGCTGATATTCTGACTCTGATAGGCGATCTAAACCTACTCCTGCTTGTTCTTGTACCGAAGCCTCTGCCATTTTAGTTTTGCTACCCAAATCAGGATGAGCTTTAATTAACGCTATCTGTTTAGCTTCACTCATCTGGTTGACTACGGCAAGCATAGCCTGATATAAAGCTTCTAAATCCTCAAAAGGTCTGTTTTGCCAAGCCTGCTTCGCAATTTCGGGTGTTTCTTCCCAAATTTCACCTAAAACAGCGGTAAACTCTTCTTGGGACATATTATTTAATTTGGCGATCGCATATTGTTTATTAGTCACTGGCTATCGTATTTTAAGTAATATTTAATTTTTGCTGGAAAATTTTGAGCATAATAATTCTTTTGGTGGCTTTTCTGCCAAGCCGAGATCGGCAGGAACTGCTACATAGATCAGCAACGCTTATTTGTTTGCTACTGAACCCCACTGCCTAAAACAAACAGGCTAATTAAAGTGCCGCTATTCCAAAGACAGTGAAGCAATATAGGAGCTAAAAGATTACGCGATCGCGTATAGACTACTCCCAATACTATACCCAACGTCGCTAAAGGCAACACTTCCGATAAGCTCAAATGAGCGATCGCAAAAATAAACCCACTGATCACAATGGCACTGCTCACTGAGACGTAGCGAGTTAATGAGGGTAACAAGAAACCACGAAACATAGTCTCTTCAAAGACTGGTGCTGCGATCGATGCAGTAACAAAAAATACCGTCAGGGCAAATTTATCCTGAGCTTGTAAAGCCAAAAACAACAGAGGATTACTTCCTCCTTGTCCCTGCCAGATCTGCTGGTTAATTAAAGATACTAACAACACCAAAGGAATAGCGACTAAATAACCACCAAAACCCCATACAAACCAATTAGATTTTAGTTTAAATTTAAACCAATCTTCGGTCAGAGGAAAAAATGATTTAATTGAAAAATATAAGACTGAAATACCCCCTACAACCATTAAGATATAAGTACCTAAAACATATAGAGCTTTAATTCTCAGAGGCGAGTTAACTGGATTTATTTGAAAAATGCCTAACAATAAAGGCAAAACAAATTGACTAATAAAGAAAAAGCCCACAATTAAAACTTGCCAGGTTATTTCCCAATTCCAAGGTGTTTTCCAGGTATTATTACTATTTTTCGCAATAATCGCCTGTTCTGGCTTAAGCAATCTTTGGATAATCAAACAGACAAGTATAATTACCCCGCCAATCCCACCAAAGACAGGAATACCGCTAATTAAAGCTAACTTTAATACTGAGTTGCTGGCAACTTCCAACTCTTGTTCTTGGAGTAAAGCCAAATTTTCAGTCAGCTCATTAACTTGATTAAATTTAGCTAGAGCTTGATAACGAAACCAGCTATCTAAGTTATTAGTAATGGTTGCCTCACTATATTCTGCGTCTGGTGTCTTCCCCTGCCATAACTGCTTTAGAAGCGTAGCTGTCTGTACGTAACGATTTTGAGGATTATCGAGCCGATTAATTTGCTGATCCCAAATCGCAATAGCTGATTTAGGGTTACCCTGCACCGCAGTCAAAATTCCCTCTTTCAGCTCCAATTCATTGATAAACTGCTCTAATTCGTCAATTTGACTATTTAGCTGCTTTTTCTGAGCAACATTAATCTTGGATGTGTCCGTTGCTTCTAAAATATTTGATTCAGCATTGTCCAACTGCTTTAGCTTTGATTTGAACTGATCGCGACTGATTATTGATTCGGTGCGAACTTGCTGATACTTTTTAATTGCCGCCGAATAAGGATCTTCACCAACCAAAGAACTAACTGCACCGTTTAGATCAAAATCATCTGTAGGATTAGATTTAAACTCGGCTACGTGGAGAACTAAATTAGTTTGATAAAGCTCTAGGCGACTTTGAATTTGAGGTTGGGAAAGACTGTTGTTTAAAGAAAAGCCAATTTGAGCGATCGCCAAGATAGTCAGTAGAGCTAAAATTGCTCGTTTTATGGTCATCAGGATAGATAGTAATTATTTTTAATCAATAGTTTAAGACTATTGGGCATTATCTCTTTTCCTTGAATAGTTATCAATGTTTTAACCGCTATCAGCTATCAACTAACCGTCAATCAAATAATCAAAGAGAAGTATATTTGCCCAATTGTGGATACAATAACTGAGGTGAATTTATTAAGAGGGTTAGAAGGTTGGCTACTCGCGCGATCATCGTTCGTCATGGACAAAGCAACTATAATGCACAAAAGATAATTCAGGGTCGTTGTGATAAATCTGTCTTAACTGACCAAGGAATTGCCGACGCGCAACGGCTGGGACAGGCTCTAAGTGAGTTAAAGATTGATGCCTTTTATTGTAGCCCCCTACAGCGAGCCAAACAGACAGCCGAAACTATTTACCCAAGCTTAACTAATCCTCCTGCTTTGCAATCCACGGAACAACTAATGGAGATCGATCTACCTCTGTGGGAGGAGATGAAAAAAGAGGAAGTAATCTCTAAGTTTGGCGATGATTATCGCTTCTGGAAAGATCGTCCCCAAGACTTCAAAATGATGATCGAAGGAAGAGAGCATTATCCTGTTCGTTCTCTTTATCAGCAGGCGCAAGATTTCTGGTGTGAAACCATTGTCAAACATCAAGATGCCACAATCTTGATTACCGCTCATAACGGCATTAATCGCTGCTTAATTATGAGTGCGATTGGTATTGACATCGATCGCTATCACGACATTCAACAATCTAACTGCTGCATTAATATTCTTAACTTTACGGGCGGTTTTGGCGATCCTGTACAGCTAGAATCCCTCAATCAAACTTCCCATTTAGGTATTCCGATTCCTCCTGTTCGCCCATTCCATTCTGGGCCGCGTCTGCTGCTGGTGCGCCACGGAGAAACCAATTGGAACAAAGAATCTCGCTTTCAAGGTATTAGGGATATTCCGCTCAATGATAACGGGCGATCGCAAGGAAGAAAAGCAGGTACGTTTCTCCAGAATGTGCCAATTGACTTTGCCGTCTCTAGCTCGATGCTGCGTCCCAAGGAAACCGCTGAAATCATTCTCGAACAGCATCCTGGTGTTTCATTGGCAACAACTTCCGAATTAATGGAAATCTGTCATGGTTTGTGGGAAGGAATGCTCGAAACAGAAATTCAAGCCGACTATCCCGAACTACTTCAGCAGTGGAAAGAGCATCCAGAAACAGTACAAATGCCCGAAGGAGAAAATTTACAGCAAGTTTGGGACAGAGGAGTTGCCGCCTGGAATAAGATTGTTGAAACTTACAGCAACGCCGACACACCCCAAACAGGATTGATAGTGGCGCACGATGCGATTAATAAAGTAATTCTCTGTTATTTATTAGGTCTAAAACCAGAGAACTTTTGGAACATTAAGCAAGGCAATGGTGCAGTCAGCGTCATTGACTATCCTAATGGTGTATCAAGCAAACCTGTACTGCAAGCGATCAATATTACTACTCACTTAGGTGGTGGCAGCATTATCGATCAAACCGCAGCAGGAGCTTTATAAAATAAGTGAAGTTTCTAGAATGATCAACTCTTTAAATCAAAAGCTAAGAGCTAAAAGCTGATCTAAACCTATCAATTAAAAATTGACCTTCAATTTACCTACTAATGATTTCATCCGTGTATAAACAAGCCCGATTTCTCCCCTGTGCTTTGGCTTCATACAGTGCCTTGTCAGCCAGAGCAATGAGTAATTCAGGACTAGATTCAGAAGAGGGAATTAAGCTATGTACCCCCAAGCTGAGCGTAATATAATCGCTAACCAGAGATGTTTGGTGAGTAACGTGTAATTTTTCGACGTTAACCGCAATCTTGTCGCCTATCTTCAAAGCTTCTGCTCTATCGACATTTGGTAAAATGATGCCAAATTCTTCTCCTCCATATCGAGCCACTAATCCTGGAGTTGATTCAATAACGCACTCGATCGCTAGAGCAACCTGCTGTAAACAATAATCACCGATGGGATGACCATAGGTATCGTTATAGAGCTTAAAGTAATCGATGTCACACAAGATTAGAGACAGTGGAGCTTGCTCTTGTCTGAGCTTTTGCCACTCTTGAAATAGATAATTATCAAACCGACGACGATTAGCTACCTGAGTTAGACTATCGAGTACGCTGAGCTTCTCTAGTTCCCTGTTTGCCAGACTTAATGCTGCTTGTGCCTTTTGGCGATCGCAAATTTCACTATGTAGCTGAGACTCTACCAAGTCAGCGTGTTCGGTGGTATTATCTAGTACGATCTCTAGATCGGCTTTGGCTAATTTTAATTCTTGCAGCTCTTGACGCAGCTGTTCGATCTGAAACATAAGCTGCTCTTGGGCTATTTGTTCATCTAATAGCAATCGATAATCTTCAAGCTCTACTTTGGGTGGTTCGGCAAGATCTGTCGCGATAATATTTTCCAATATTTCTTTATCTAACGGTTTGGATAAATAATATCCTTGACCATATTCACATTTTAGAGCCTTTAACTGAGCTAGCTGATTGACGGTTTCAATACCTTCAGCGATCGTATCCATTCCCAGGTTACGAGCCAAGGTAACGATCGCGCGTACAATACTGAGCTTTTCAGGATTATCACCAACGCTATGGACAAAAGAACGGTCAATTTTGAGAGTATCAAAAGGAAATTGATGCAAATAGCTTAAAGAAGAATAACCAGTGCCAAAATCATCTAAGGAAAACTCAATTCCCAAAGATTTTAGCTCTTTGAGCATGAGAATCGTGTGCTGAGTATCTTCTACTAAAGAACTTTCAGTAATCTCTAGTTTCAGATTATGTGGATCTAATTTAGTGTCTCGTAAAATTTGTTTGATTTGAGCTACAAAATTGGGTAACTCTAACTGTTTACTTGAGATATTAACGCTGACTTTCCAGTCAATTAATCCACTAAATTTGATTTGCCAGCTATACATTTGTTTGCAGGCTTCTGTCAAAACCCAAAAGCCTAAAGGAACAATTAATCCTGTTTCTTCTGCCAAAGGAATAAATTCACCTGGAGCGATTATTCCTTTTTCTGGGTGTCGCCAACGTATTAATACTTCAAATCCAGTAATTTTATTACTGCTTAAAGAGACAATAGGTTGATAGTGAAGCATAAATTCTTCACGTTTAATTGCCCTTCTTAAATCATTTTCTAGCTGTAGCAAAGTTAGAGCTTTACCACGCATCGATTGATCAAAAATCTGATAATGAAATTTATTTTTTCTTTTGGCATCCGATACAGCCAACTCTGCATCTCTGAGCAGATTCTCTGGTTTGCTATACTCTTTGTTGCCGACGGCAATACCGATACTGGCTTCAATAAAAACCTCATATGACTCAAGGTTAAAAGGTATGCCTAATTCGCGATAAATTCTTTCAGCTACGTTGGTTGCATAATTTAAATGTTCGACGTTACTCAATAAAATAACAAATTCATCGTTACCCATACGAGCAATAAAATCTTGCGATCGCAGACAGTTTTGTAATCTCTCAGCAATCGCAATTAATAGGCGATCGCCTAATATTCTACCCAAGCTACTATTGATTACTTTAAACCGATTAACATCAACAAAAAGAATGGCAAATTCATAACCTAGGCGTTGCTGACAAAAGCTGATCTCTTGTTCGATATACTCTAGCAATAAACTATAAGTTGGCAAGCCTGTTAAGCGATCATAACTAACAGCGGTAGTTAAAGATTCAGGCGGTAAAACTTCAAACTTT
The DNA here is from genome assembly GCA_050330395.1 of Pleurocapsa sp. GTDB lineage: Bacteria > Cyanobacteriota > Cyanobacteriia > Cyanobacteriales > Xenococcaceae > Waterburya. The sequence goes on along the minus strand of JBHJNW010000081.1, from coordinate 36,377 downwards.
TGAGCATAAGTAGGCTTGATTTTAGGTTCTCGAATAGCTAATAGTTTGTGTTGGTTTAATTCCTGCCAAAATTCGTCTGATACGTTTAACTGCTTTAAAAGCACCTGTATTTCTCCTAGTGGATTTTCGTTACTCAAAGTCGTTTTTAAAGGCAATTCTGATAGTTTTACAACTAAAGGCTTCTGTAATATGTTCTTAGTTTTTGAACGAATCCAATCTCCGATCGCTGAAATATTAGAGCGATCGCCTAATATGTGTTCAGCTACCGTATTTAACAGTAGGCAATTTCTGTTCTCATCAAAAATAATAACAGCGTCATCTATATTTTCGATAGACTCTCCAGATTCAGAAGGCGAAGCGGCTTTCAATAACTGAGCTGCTGTACCCAATTGGAATTGCATTTCATAAAACATTGGATTGATTGCCAACTTTAAGATATTACTGATAAAAAAAGCTAATTAAATTAAATAATTCTTGTCTTCAGGCTTATTTAGAACAATCAAGCTAAAAATATTCATTTAACTAATTACCAATACCGTATATTTATAAATTAAGCGGATCATACTGAAATAACTGTGATTTCGATCCAAATTTTGAATACGCTGCTTAATGTTATTGTGTAAATTTTAGTAACCGAAATTAAGCTGGTGATTTTAATATTAGTCGCAAATTGCGTTTAAAAATCAGCTAAGTAATTTTAGAATAGCTTCCTCTTTTTATCAGCAAAGCTACTGACTGTAATAACTTTGTGCCTAGATGTAATCCTGAATAATACCGAGAGCAAAACTGTCGGTTAGTCTTGCTGGCGAGCTACATCTCAGTTTTTTTATCTAGAAACTGTGTATTTTTGCCTGAGAAACGGGAACTATAGGTTAGTGGTTTTCCAGCTTGTTACAAGCTAATGTCAGGAGTTATATGAAAGCGATCAATCTAAGCAAAAAACAACATTTTGCCAGCAGAACCTACCAAAAGTCAAATCTATCTCAACAATTTCTAAGTTTAGGCACTAAAACTAGTTTTACGATAGGTGCAATTGGATTGCTATCTAATTGGACGGCAACTCCTGTCTATTCTCAGACAGCAGAATCTTTGTCCCCCAACAGCAATTTACTACAGCAGATTGAACGTTATTCTGTTCCTAAAAAAGATGATGCTCTAGGTCAAGTCACGAATGTTTCACAGTTACAAGATGTCTCTCCTCAAGACTGGAGTTATGAAGCTCTTCGCAGTTTAGTAGATCGCTATGGCTGTATCTCTGGGTTTACTAATCAAACGTTTCGCGGTAATCAACCTCTGACTCGTGATGAATTTGCCGCAGGTCTAAATTCTTGTCTAAATCAAATTGAACGTCTAATTATGACATCTCAAACAGTTGATTCTGATGATTTACAGACAATACAAAAACTGACTCAAGAGTTTGAGGCTGAATTGGCGACTTTAGCAGGACGCATCAGCCAAATAGAAGAGGGTATTTCCACTATCGAAGATAATCAATTTTCCACTACGAGCAAGCTAGCGGGTGAAGCTGTATTTAGCCTAAGTCATATTTTGACTGGAGATAATGCTAGCGGTCAAGAAATAGATAGCGAAGTTGTTTATGGCAATAGAGCGCGTCTAGCATTTAATACCAGTTTTACAGGAAAAGATTTGTTATTTACGCAACTGACCGCTGGCAATTTCCCTTTTTTCAGTGAGACAATAGGGACTTTGGAAGGTGATTTAGGATTAATCGCCGACAATGGTAACAATCTGGATCTGCTGGTTGCGTTTTATTCATTTCCGATAGGCGATCGCACTACCGTGGTGCTAGAAGGATTTGGCGGAATTGCTTTTGACTTTGCCGATACCATCAGTCCACTAGATGATTTTAATGATAGTGCCAGTGGTTCAATTTCTTATTTCGGGGTGCGTAATCCGATTTATAATCAGGTCTTCGGCTCTGGAATTGGTATCCGCAGCGAACTAAGCGATAGTTTTGAATTTAGTGCTGGATATCTTGCTCCAAATGCCGACGATCCTAACCAAGAAAATGGCTTATTTAACGGTGCTTACTCGGCGTTAGGACAGTTGGTATTTAAACCAGGCGATCGCTTTAAATTGGGTCTAACCTACGTTAATTCTTATCGTAGTAGTGATACCTTTGCTGGTAGCAATCTGGCTAATCTTAACTCTTTTATTGAAGGTGCAGTAGGAGAAATAGTCCCTATCACTAGCAATTCTTATGGCATAGCAGCTTCTTACTCCTTGAGCGATCGCTTAATTCTGGCTGGCTGGGGTGGCTATACTACTAGCCGTGTTTTAGAGTCTGTGACTGGAGCAAATGGAGTCAGCGTTAGTCGTGGCGATCAGGATGTTTGGAATTGGGCTGTTACTCTCGCTTTTCCCGATCTGCTAAAAGAAGGTAATCTAGGTGGAGTTGTCGTGGGTATGGAGCCAAAAGTCACCGAATCTAACATAAATGTTTCAGGAGTTGCTGATAATACCGATTCTGATACTTCGTTACACGTTGAGGCTTTTTATCAATATCAGCTAAACGATAATCTTGCCGTAACTCCTGGTGCAGTCTGGATTACGGCTCCCGATCATAATCGTGATAATAGTGATGTGGTCATCGGTACTTTAAGAACAACCTTCACTTTTTAACAATTACTTTCCAATGGGTTGTCAACCTTTTAGCTGTATAAGTTAGCTGTATAAGTCTCCATGCCATCAAGCTCGGAGACTTTTTTGCATAGATATATTTTTATAAGCAGCTTGTTCTGGTGATTGAGATCACAGCGCAATTATTACTTAACCAAAACAATATATTTATTACTAAATTTTTTATGTTTCCATTACAAAGCAAAGTTTATTTAAATTGAAGAGCAAAATAACTTATTTCTATAGTTTTGTCAACGATCTTAAGCACCTTGCTGACCAGTTTTCAATCATGGTTTTACGATTAAAAGTCAAAGAAAATAGCCACAACACGAGAAAGAGTTTGATTACAAGTTAATTCTCAAAGCAATTGAATAAATTGAAAATAAATAAATAAATAAAATAATTATGGCAACTTTTTCTGAAGATATTTTTCACGAACTATTTGATTTTGAACAAATTGAAAGCACAGTTACTTCTACTCTACGCTTGGTAGTCAAAGATCCAATTTCTTTATATTTATTTTTTCAAAGATATAGTCATTTTAACGGTTATGCTTCTGCTATGATTGCCAGACTAGCTAGCACTATCGGACTATCTCGCTATACATTTTTTAACCCTGAATTGATCGTTAAAGAAGAATCAGATCGGGGAATGGATATTGCCGCTCAAATTATGTCAGCAGCAGCGGATGAGGGAGCAAATGGAACGCCAGTACACCGTGCTTTAGCTCAGTTTACGGTTAAGACTGTCGGTGATTACGCCAATTTAAATGACATAGAGCGTAACGAATTTGCTAACATTCCTGATTGGTTAAAACAGATTGTCCAAGAAGTAGTCTCCATCTATGAAGGAAAAATTGACGATCAAGCTTCTATGATTAAGGCAATGGGCTTCCATATGGCTTCTGAAATGCTGGGCGATCGCGAATATGCCCTGCTAGACATGGTGGTGCGTCATGAAAATAAGGGAATTGGTTTTGACCGCTATCTCAAACAAAAAGCCAAACCTGTCTTAATTAATGATCATCGCTATACTCCTTGGTCGTGGGTTGTAATTCACAGTAGGCATGATGGTTCTGGCGTAGAAGCCGAACATAGCGAATTTGCCATATCAGCTTTAAACATGGCGGTTAGGTATGGTTCTGCTTCTGAAAAACAAATGAAAGCTTGGGCAGAAGAAGGATTCCGCACCTTTGTTGAACTACAGCAACGTCTGTTTCGAGAAATTTGCCGTGAATGCCTAGAAATGGCTCAATCTAAAGTTATGTCTGCTGAGAAGATGAGTTTGAAAACAGCAAATTTCAACGAAATCAATAGTTTCTCTTACTAATTTTAAATCGAATTGTCTTGACCAAAATTGAGGAATTTATTGTGACTATTGCCAACTCCGCATCCTTAAATATTCAATCTTACGTAAGAAAGCAAAAAGCATTTTGGAATGAAATTGCCATTGCGTATACTTTCTGGGGATATATAAGTGGGATAGCGTTGTTTTTAATAGGTAATATTGGGCTGAATATTTTGGGGGTGGTATTACTTACCCATAGCCTAATTTATTCAGCCTACCTTAGCCACGAATTTATGCATGGCTCAATTTTTAGGGAACGTCGTCGTAATCTCATCTTTGGTCAACTGATGCTGTGGATTAATGGAGGTTGTTACTATGGCTTTGAAGCTTTGACTCTCCAACATATCGCCCATCACGTAGATCGAGTCGACGTTTTTACCTTTGATATCCCTGCCGCAATCAAAAAATTGCCTCGTTCAGTTCGTTGGATTATTTTCACACTAGAATGGTGCTATTTTCCAGCTGTTGCTTTTTGGTCTCGTTGGCGGGCGATCGTTAAAAAATGGCAAGATCCTCAATACACTAAAAGCATTACGGGTATTTTCGCTTTTAGATTGATACTCTTTAGTTTATTAGGAATAATTTCTTTTAAAGCTTTACTGTTATATTTTTTCTCTTATGTGGGAATGATTACAGTATTACGCTGGATGGATGCTTTTCAACATACTTATGAAGCATTTCCTGCTGGTACAAAGTTACCCAAACGCGATGGCAACCACGAACAACTGCATACTTACTCTAACTTAATTTCTTATCGCTATCCCTGGCTCAACTTACTAGTATTAAATTTTGGCTATCACAATGCCCATCATGCAGTAATGAAATGTCCCTGGCATAGCATACCTGAATTGAATATGAAACTGTCTCAAACTAAAACCGTAAATTATATTTCTTTATCTCAGCAGTTAGCTAATTATCATTGCCATCGTATAACTCGTCTAATCGCAGGACAAGCAGATACTAGTGGCGAAATGGGAAAGAAAAATTACGAACAATTTTATGGTGCAGTTGATGTTTCTTTTATCACTTTTTATTGAAAAAATTTGCCATTTATGAGAATTTTTTCCATTAATTGCCATTTTATAAAAAAGAACTAATATGATTCAACTGCAATTGATTTTTAGTCTACTTGGAAGTGTCTTTACAGTTCTATGTTTTGTTCCTTATATTATTACTATTTTACAAGGTAAAACCAAACCTAATCGAGCAACATGGTGGGTTTGGGGTCTTAATGGTTCCGTATTGTGTTTGGGTAATTTAGCTGCTGGTGCAGACTACACTATGCTACCTTTAATTTGTGCTGTAGTTGCTCAATTATGTATTTCTATTCTGTCAATAAAATACGGTGAAGGTGGATGGAATCGTTTTGACAGAAGATGTTTGATTGCTTCTGGGATAAGTTTTATACTATGGAGAATTCTTAACTACGATCTAATAGCAATTATTTTACCTCTTCTAATTGACGTAATAGCTGCATTACCTACCCTCAAGAAATCTTATTATGAACCAGGAACAGAAGATTTACTGACCTATATACTTTATACAATAGGTGGATTTTTCACAGTATTATCAGTCCAAGACTGGTCTTTTGCAATCGCTATTACTCCAATATATGTACTGTTAATTAATACAGTAATTGTTTTGTTGCTAACACGTCAAAAGACTCAATTGATGTTTATCACAGACAAAAGAAAAATGGACTAATCACTATTTGAGTCACTCTTTGAGTCAAAGGGTATGACGATAAATTTAAGTTATCTTGCGGGACGAGAACGCATTTCTTGTTCCGTATTTATTTTTTATATGGATTTGGGAATTATATAGATAACTATTTATTTTTAATTGCTCAATCATATCAGATATAGGATTAAGCAAGCAAAAAATTATTCATTAAGTCATTAAGTGTTTATGCCTTCTACTTTATCTGAATCTTCTGTTCAAAATTCTATTAATTCTAAGAATTTACAGAAAGTACCATTACGCTTGATGCTTGTACTTCCGTTTGTAGCGCAAATTTTTGTTGCTGTGGGATTGACAGGTTGGTTATCTCTTAGAAATGGGCAAAAAGCTGTAAAGGATTTGACCGGTCAATTGTTGAACGAAGTAAGCGATCGCATTGATTTACGGCTCGATAACTACACGAGAACTGCACAAGAAGTTGCTAAAAATAATCACGATGCAATTCAGCTTGGCTTGTTAAATATCGAGAATACGGAACAAATTAGTCATTATTTCTGGAGACAAGTTAAGAATTTTGATGTTGGGTATGTTCTTTTTGGTTCAGAATCGGGGATTCATCTGGGAGCGGGACATTTTTTTGGTGATGAACGAGTAACTATCGATGTAGTCAATCAAAAGAAATTTGGCAATGGACATCTTTATGTTTATGAAACCGATGAGCAGGGAAATCGGGACAAAATTATAGTTGATGGAGGAGAAACAATTGTCAATGGAGAATTTACTCTCCAAAATGAGGCTTGGTATCGAGAAGCTGCCCAACAAGGTACAAATATTTGGAGTCCCGTTTATAACTGGGCAGTAGAGCCATTTCCTTTATCTATTGCGATTAGTCGCCCTGTATATGATGATGCTCAAAATTTAGTTGGTGTAGTTGCTGTAGAACAACAGCTGGCTCGAATTAGTGATTTTATGAGTTCTTTGAAAATAAGTTCAGAAGGTGAAACATTTATCATGGAACGAAATGGATTGCTAATCGGAGATTCGGCTGAGGAGCAACCGTTTGCCATAGTAAATGGTAAACCCGAAAGAATTAAGGCGATAAATAGTACCGACTCTTTGATTCAAAGTACTGCTAAATTTTTACAAGCAGAATTTGGCGATTTCGAGCAAATTAAGACAGCGCAACAACTTAATTTTAAGCTTAATGGAGAGCGTCAGTTTGTTCAGGTAACACCTTGGCAAGATGAACTGGGTTTAGATTGGCTGGTAGTGGTAACTGTACCAGAATCCGACTTTATGGAACAGATAAACAAAAACACTCGTTCCACCATTATGTTATGTCTATTAGCTTTAGGAGTAGCGATCGCTTCTGGTTTTTATACTTCCCGTTGGGTAACTAAGCCAATTTTACAGCTCAATAAGGCTTCTAAGGCGATCGCCAATGGAAAATTAGACCAACAAGTAGACGAGGAGTTTAAAGTAGTTGAGTTAAGCATTTTGGCTAAATCCTTTAACCGTATGGCGGAACAACTGCGCTCATCTTTTGATGCGTTAGGCACAACTAATAGTGAATTAGAAAATAGAGTCAAAGAACGTACTAATGAACTTCAAGCAGCTAAAGAAGATGCTGACTCGGCTAATCAAGCCAAAAGCGAATTCTTAGCCAATATGAGTCACGAGTTAAGAACTCCTCTCAACGGTATTTTAGGCTACGCCCAAATCTTACAGCAATCTCGTTCTATTGAAGGGAAAGAGAGGAAGGGAGTTGATATTATTAGTCAATGTGGTACGCACTTACTTACTCTGATCAACGATATTCTCGATCTGTCCAAAATTGAAGCACGCAAAATGGAGTTGCATCCTGTAGAGCTTCATTTTCCCTCCTTTATTCAAGGGGTGGTAGAAATTTGTCAAATCAAAGCAGAACAAAAAGGGATTGACTTTATTTACGAACCAGATCCTAATCTACCCGTGGGTGTCGAAGCAGACGAAAAAATATTACGTCAGGTGCTGATGAACTTATTAAGTAATGCGATCAAATTTACCGAACAAGGTCAAGTGAAGCTGGTAGTTAAACGCCTAGCAACTAATTCTTCTGAATCAGCTAACCATTCGATTCGTTTTACGGTAGAAGATAGCGGTATTGGCATGAACTCCGAAGATATTGAAAAAATATTTTTACCTTTCGAGCAGGTAGGAAGTGCCGCAAAACAAGCTGAAGGAACTGGCTTAGGATTAGCTATCAGTAAAAAAATTGTTGACATGATGGGTGGGACAATAGAAGTCACAAGTCAGCCCAATGTTGGTACAACTTTTTGGTTTGAAGTTGAGTTAACAGAAACAACACAATGGAACGAAAGTAGCAATTGTGCTGGGTTACAAAAAATTGTTGGGTTTGAGGGAGCAAAGCGGAAAATATTAGTAGTTGACGATCGCTGGGAAAACACCTCAGTTATGGTCAACCTGTTAGAACCCCTGGGCTTTGAGATGCTAGAGGCACAAAATGGTCAAGAGGGTTTAACCAAAGCCCTTGAATGGCAACCAGACTTAATTATCACCGATTTATCCATGCCTATTATGGATGGTCATGAGCTGACTGCCCAGCTGCGTCAATCTTCAGAACTAGCTTCAGATTTAGTGATCATTATCTCTTCTGCTAGCGTATTTGAAAGCGATCGCCAAAAAAGTCTTCAAGCTGGAGCAAATGATTTCTTACCCAAACCAATCCAAAAAGAAACTTTATTACAGTCTTTACAAAAACATCTAAATCTCAAATGGATTTACGAACAGCAGGTTGAAGTCTCTGAAAAAGCTAAAACCGTTAAATATCCAGCAGCTCAAGTTACTTTTACGGGTGAAATTATCCCACCTTCTGCCGAAGAGATCACCAAACTTTATGATCTAAGTCGCAAAGGCTTAATTAATGATTTGCTCCAAGAAATTGAGCGGATTGAAAAGACAGAGCCTAAATTCCAGCCTTTTGCTCAAAAAGTCAAAGATTTAGCCCAAGGATTCCAATTAAGACAAATTAAATCTTTTATCGAACAGTATTTATAAAACTATTGTAATTGCCGCCAATTTAACAGAACCGTAAATCTATCAAAAACTTTCAAGGTCACAATAAAATGACAGAAGATCTTAACTCACACAGTATTTTAATTGTTGATGACAATCACAATAACCTAGAAGTTTTATCAGAAACTCTATCTAAAGCAGGGTTTCAAGTTGCAATTGCCATTGATGGAGAAAACGCTTTAGAGCAGATTCAGTATTACAAGCCCGAGCTAATTTTGTTAGACGTAATGATGCCTGGCATCGATGGTTATCAAACCTGTAAAAGAATTAAAACCAATCCCGATACTTTTGATATTCCCGTCATTTTCATGACCGCTTTATCCGATACCGATCATAAGGTTCAAGGTTTTGCTCTCGGCGCGGTTGACTATATAACTAAACCATTTCAACGAGAAGAAGTATTAGCCAGAGTGAGAATACAGTTGCAGCTTCGCAACCTTGCCAGAACTCTCGAAGGGCAAAATCGAATGCTCAAAAAAGAAATTCTGCAACGGCAGCGGGTAGAAAGCTCCTTAGTCAAGCTAAATCAGGACTTAGAAGAAAAAGTAACCGAACGTACCGACAAGCTTTCTCGCACCCTAAAAACTTTACGGCAAGCTCAGGTAGAGTTAGTCCAGCAGAAAAAGGAATTAGAAGTTCGAGTAGAGAAGCGTACTGCTGAATTGGCCAAAAGCATGACCGAGGCAGAAAAAGCCAATCAAGCAAAGAGCCAATTTTTAGCCAACATGAGTCACGAACTGCGTACTCCCATGAATGCCATTATTGGCTACAGTGAAATGCTGATGGAAGAGGCTGAAGATATTGGACAAGATGACTTTGTTCTTGATCTCCAAAAAATTCATGGTGCGGGAAAGCATCTTTTGAATTTAATTAATGACATTCTTGACCTGTCTAAGATTGAAGCTGGTCGTATGGAACTATATTTAGAAACTTTTGGTATCAAGAACTTAATTAACGAGACAATATCTACTATTCATCCTTTAATTGACCAGAATAACAACACTTTAAAATTTAATCTTGCCGATGACTTGGATGTAATGCACGCGGATTTAACCAAAGTGCGACAAAGCTTATTTAATTTACTGAGTAACGCCAGCAAATTTACCAACAATGGCACAATCACCTTAGATATTAGCTCTTACTTAGCTCAGGGTGAAAAAATGATTGCTTTCAAGGTTACCGATACGGGAATTGGCATGAACTCAGAACAGATAGGTAAATTGTTCCAAGCTTTTACGCAAGCTGATGCTTCTACTACTCGTAAGTATGGAGGAACGGGTTTAGGTCTGACAATAACTAAAAAATTCTGTCAAATGATGGGAGGCGATATTACTGTCGAAAGTGAATTAGGAACAGGCTCTAGCTTTACTATTCATCTTCCCATGCAGGTAATTAATCCCACCCATCAAAAATCGAAGAAACTCCAGGAAGTTCACCATTTTAAGACTCATACCGACCAAAAAAATACCATTTTAGTCATTGATGACGATATAACTATTCACAATTTGTTAAAACGATTTTTAAATAAAAAAGGATTTGAGGTTAGAACAGCCAGTAGCGGAAAAGAAGGTTTGCAGTTGGCCAAAGAACTTCAGCCTCAAGCTATTACCTTAGATGTGATGATGCCGGGGATGGATGGATGGTCAGTACTAACTTCTCTCAAGGCTAATCCAGAAACAACTGATATTCCTGTAATTATGATGACCATGATAAATGACCGAAATCTTGGTTATGCCTTGGGAGCAGCCGAATATTTAATTAAACCAATTGATCGCCAAAAATTAGAAGCTGTTCTTGCCAAATTTAAGCCTATTTCTGAAGCTGAATTTATTTTGGTGGTCGAAGATGACCCTGGGATCAGGGAGATGTTATGTCGTCAATTGACAAAAGAGAATTGGCAGGTAATTGAGGCAGAAAATGGACGCGAAGCTTTAAATAAGCTTAAAAAATATACGCCAAAATTAATTCTTTCTGACCTAATGATGCCAGAAATTGATGGTTTTGAATTGGTTCATCGATTGAGGCAGCATGAACAATGGCGTAATATTCCTGTAATTATTTTAACTGCCAAAAATATCACAGTTGAAGATCGTCAAAAGTTGAATGGAGAAGTTAGCAAGATTTTTGAAAAAGGTTCATATCAACGTTCGTTTTTGTTCGATGAGGTAAGTCGTTTGCTTGATGAAGCAATGATACGTCAGCAAAATACGGTAGATTATTAGTTCATTTCAACTACTATACATACATAAATAAAAAACATTCACAGATCGCACATTTGAACCTAAGATTTGTCTAATCAAAAAAGCCATGTTTAAAATACTGTTGATTGAAGATAACGAAATGAATCGAGATATGCTTTCACGAAGATTAAAACGTCGAGGCTATGATGTTTTGATTGCCGTCGATGGTGCAAAAGGTGTGGAGATGACTAATTCGGAAACTCCCGACTTAATTTTAATGGATATGAGTTTACCAGTGATGGATGGCTGGGAAGCTACTAGAAATATCAAAGCCGATCCTGCTACCAAATCTATTCCTGTGATTGCTTTGACAGCTCATGCCATGTCTGGCGATCGCCAAAAGGCTTTGGAAGCTGGCTGTGACGACTATGATACCAAACCGATAGACTTATCGCGCTTATTAACTAAAATACAAGCTTTTCTGGGTAAAGATTAACTATTGCTGCATTGGTTGAGTTATTTGAGCTAGTAATTATGCTAGATCCGCCTATTTTTCTCATTTATTTAAAGCATATATTTTATGACCACCGATAGTAAATCGCAGTTATCTATACTTTCTCATTTGCGTCACGAACTACGTACGCCAATTAATGCGATCGTCGGCTATAGTGAAATGATTATTGAAGAGATTGAAAACATTGGTCTTGATGTAGAATATTTGGATGAACTGGAGCAAATTAGAGCTTGTGGCGTTGAATTATTAACTTCCATCAATACTTTTTTAAATCCAGCAACATTACCTGACAATCAGCTGGATTTAGTAGAAATTATCTGTAATCCAGAATTAAAAATAGAATTAGAGAAGCCAACTCAGCTAGTTATCAACAGTTGCCAGCATTTAATTTCTTCAATTGAAGAAGATTTCGTCAGTGATCTAAAAAAAATTAATACCGCCGCTAATAAGTTACTACTGGAAATTAACGGGTTAGCGAAAACTCCGCTTCAGGAAACGGCAAAAATAACCGCTGCCAAATCTTCAGAAATTGTAGCCATTATCGAGGAAAGCAGTTTTCCGTCTGCCAATATTGGCGAGCCATTTGAGACTTCCATGTATACTATTTTGGTCGTAGATGATAACCCAACCAATCGAGATTTGCTTTCTCGTCAAGTTCAAGCACAAGGTTATCAAGTTGCTACGGCAACTGATGGGAAACAAGCCATAGAAATAATTCAAACAGGAGCATACGATTTAATTTTGCTGGACATTATCATGCCAGAGATGAATGGTTATGAAGTTCTCAAGTGGATTCGGGCAGGTTCATGGCGACATATTCCGACCATTATGATTTCAGCTCTCGATCAGATTGATAGCGTGGTTAAATGTATCGAAATGGGAGCAGCAGACTATCTTGCTAAACCTTTTAACCCCACTTTATTAAAGGCTAGATTAGGAGCTTGTTTGGAACAAAAAAGACTTAGAGATCGCGAATCAACCTATTTGTCACAGCTAGCCAAAGCAAATGAAGAAATTGGTAAGTTAAATAGTTGCTTGCAGGCTGAAAATAATCGCCTCAGTGCTGAATTGGAAATTACACAGCGTTTACAAATGATGATGCTGCCTAAAGAAAAAGAACTTAGTCAAATCGAAGATTTAGAAATTGCTGGCTTCATGGAACCCGCGGGCGAGGTTGGTGGAGATTATTATGATGTGCTGCAACATCATGGAAGAGTCACTATTGGTATCGGCGATGTGACAGGACACGGTTTAGAAAGTGGTGTGTTGATGCTGATGGTACAGACTGCGGTTCGCACTTTGATGGAAAACAACGAAACTAACCCTAAGCAGTTTTTCGAGGTTCTCAATCGTACCATTTATAAAAATGTACAGCGTATGGATTCTGATAAGAATCTTTCTCTATGTTTAATTGATTACCACGATGGCGTTCTTAAGTTGAGCGGTCAGCATGAAGAAATTCTGATCATCCGTTTTGGTGGTGTTATTGAAAGAATAGACACAATTGATTTAGGATTTCCGATCGGTTTAGAAGAAACAATTAAAGATTTTGTTTTCCAAGCGCAGGTTTGTTTGAATACAGGTGATGTTGTTGTATTGTACACAGATGGTATTACGGAGGCGGAAAATTATCTCGGACAGCATTATGGTTTGGAACAACTATGCACCGTGGTGCAGCGCAACTGGCAAAAGTCGGCAGATAATATTAGGCAAGCAGTTATCAAAGATTTGCGATCGCATATTGGAGTAGAAAAAGTCTACGACGATATAACCTTAGTTGTTCTGAAACAGAAATAGCATAAATAAATAACTATATGAATACTAGCAACATTACCGTTCCACAAATATTAGGCGACTTTATTCAAAATTTGCCCTCTAGCCAAGAATATTTAATTCTTAGTTTTTCTCCTAGCTCTATTCCTCTACGTCAGAGATGGCGCAACAACTGTTTGTCGGCAGATTTTTTAGCAGATTATTTAAGTACTTTTTTTCTAGGCAATAATGATCGACAACCAGATTCCGATAAACAGGCAGAAGTTAAAAGTGCCGTAAGCTATATTGCCAACGAATTACTGGAAAATGGGATGAAATACTCTACACAAATGTCACCTTTTCCTATTAGTATTCAAATTCATTTGAATCCAGACTTAATCGTTTTTCAACTAACTAATAGTATTCCGGCAAATCGCACTCAGCAATTTAAAAGTTATATTCAAACCCTGCTTAATTCTGACCCTAATGAGCTGTATATTACTCAACTAGAAAAAAATGAAGAATCAGGTTTAGGATTGCTAACTATGCTTAATGACTATGGGGTAAAACTTGGCTGGAAGTTTGAATCACTGTCTCAATCTACTGAGATGGCAGTAACAACAATGGTACAGCTGGGAATTTAAGGTTATTTTTAGGGAGATAATTAACTTTTCAGGGCTAAGATAACTTGTTGAGATATTTATTTAATTTTAATTTTTGCAGCTTTCGGTTGCTCACAATTGAATTGATATGAGTAGATACATCAAAATATTGATTTTTTAGGATGCACAATGGAGATTAAAACTGAGAATTACAACGTCACATATGATGAGACATCCCACAATATTATTTTTGATGGTTCGCTACGTCTCAACGGCAGCGCAGAATATGCTTCAATCTCCGAGTTACTTGATAATATTGCTCAACAAGAACCAGAAAAAATTATCTTAGACCTTAAGGAATTGAGTTTTCTTAATAGTTCAGGAATTAGTATCTTGTCTAAATTTGTAATTAACGTCCGTAATCGCAAAAATATTCAGATGGTTGTAATCGGCGCGAAAAAAAATCCCTGGCAGGGTAAATCTTTAAAGAATTTACAACGACTAATGCCTTCTTTGAAGCTGGAGTTGGAATAATTGATCACTGATGTTATTTACGCATTAATCTGTAAAGACTGAGAGCAGGAATTTGTGGATACCCGAAGGCAAAAGATGAAACTAATAATAATAATGTTATGTTCATCTTTTGCCGATGAAAATAATTATGTTCTAGTCAGCTTTAAGTTTGTTTGGCTTTGTCAGGCGGGAGTTTAATGTTGGTAGCTAAACCAAAGAAAGATAAAGTCTGAATCATAATCCAGGTTAAATCAATTTCCCACCACTCTAGACCATGACGAGCAGAGTATTGAAAAGCATGATGATTGTTATGCCAGCCTTCGCCAAAAGTAAGTAGTGCCACCCACCAGCAGTTAAGGGAAGTGTCATGAGATTCATAGCTTTTGTAACCAAATTTGTGCGTTGCGCTATTAACAAACCAAGTGCAATGAAAAACTACCACTAAACGCACAAAAACGCCCCAAATTACAAATGGTAGTCCACCCCAGTAATAGAACAATAGTGCCAGGGCGATCTGAATGGGAATCATGCCATACTGACAAAATAAATAAAAGCGATCGCTCGATATATCTTTAGTGTAGCGAGCAATTTTTTCGTTGGCAGGATTTTGACATAACATCCAGCCGAGATGACTCCAGTAAAATCCTTTCAGGGAATTGTGGGGGTCAGATTCAGTATCCGAATATTGATGATGAATACGATGTAGTCCGATCCAATCTAAAGGACCACCTTGACCAGCAAGAGTGCCACAAAAAATTAAGCAATATTCGACTAGCTTGGGGACTTGAAAACTCCGATGGGAAACGAGACGATGAAATCCCAGGGTGATTCCGATTCCTGCCGTGATTATGTAAAATATCAACGCTACCCCCAGCGCACCCCAGTTAAAATTACTAGGAATTAGGGCAAATAAGGCTACAAGGTGGATTATAGCCATATAAATAATCGTTCCCCAAGCAGGAGGAATTTTTTCAGATGTCGCAATCATTTAAAAACCTAAACTTCAACTCTATGTAATTTTGAATGGTGTAATTTAATACATCATTCAATAAGTACAAGGCAGAAAGCAAAAATAGCCAATTTTACCTGCCGTTGTTCTCAAATACTGTGCAATGGAATTGCTCGAAATTGTTAGTCATAACTTGCCGATACCGAGATAAACTGCAAAAGCGTTCTTTGGTCAACAACTGAAACTAAAACCGAGTATTCTTATTACATCAAAAATATGAAAACTAATCATCTGCTATTAGAAGCAGAAAAAGCACTAATACCGATTTTTTCTGGTATTGACGCTCAGGTCAAGCAAAATCTCAAAAAAGTTTTGACCGCTTTTTACGATCGCCGAGTTGGGGTCCAGCATTTTCAGAGTGTAAGTGGGTATGGACACGATGATTTGGGACGAGAAACTTTAGATAAAGTGTTTGCTCAAATTATGCAGTGTGAGGCTGCCGCGGTGAGGGTACAGTTTGTTTCAGGGACTCATGCGATCGCCTGTGCCTTATATGGGGTTTTGCGTCCAGGTGACGAAATGTTGGCGGTGGCTGGCGCACCTTACGACACATTAGAGGAGGTAATTGGCCTGCGGGGTAATAATCAAGGTTCTTTAAAAGATTTTCACATCGATTATCGTCAGCTTGATTTGACGGAGAAGGGAACTGTTGATTGGCAAGCATTAGCCAGCGCCGTAACCAGCAAAACTCGTTTGGTCTTGATTCAACGTTCCTGTGGTTATTCTTGGCGACAGAGTTTGTCTATTGAAGATATTAAAAGAATTGTCGAGTTAGTCAAGCAACAAAACCCGAATACGGTTTGCTTTGTGGATAATTGTTATGGAGAATTTGTGAGCAATTTAGAACCAACTGCGGTTGGGGTAGATCTGATGGCGGGTTCATTAATCAAAAATCCTGGAGGAACGATTGTTACCGCAGGAGGATATATCGTAGGCAAGGCAGAATTAGTTGAAGCAGCAGCCTGTCGCTTGACCGCACCAGGCATTGGCAGCAGCGGTGGAGCAACTTTTGATCAAAACCGCCTGATGTTTCAGGGATTGTTCCTAGCACCACAAATGGTAGGAGAAGCAATTAAAGGCAGCCATCTGATTGCCTACGTTTTTGAACAGTTAGGGTATCCTGTTAATCCTCTACCGTTAGAAACACGGCGGGATATTATTCAGGCAGTACAGTTAGGTTCACCTCAAAAGCTGATTGCTTTTTGTCGGGCAATTCAACAGCATTCTCCTGTCGATTCTTATGTAGAACCCGTTCCTGGATCGATGCCTGGATATGAAAGTCAATTAATCATGGCAGGAGGTACTTTTATCGATGGCAGTACCTCGGAGTTTTCGGCGGATGGCCCATTGCGCGAGCCTTATATCGCTTTTTGTCAGGGAGGAACACACTGGACACATATTGCGATCGCTCTCGAAGCAGCAGTTGATGCAGTTGTCGATTAATTTACCATTGTCTCCTCTGGTTGTTGAGCAAATAGCCCTAACATGGGACCTAATATTGCCCCGGCGACAAATCCACCTGCATGAGCCCAATATGCTACTCCACCGCTTTCCATACCTACGCTGGCGGTAACTTCAAAAGAGGCAATGCCGTTTAATGCCTGTTCTACAAACCAAAAGCCCAGAAAGTATACTGCGGGAATTCTAAAGATCGGAAAAAAGAAGCCTAAAGGAACTAGGGTAACGATTTTTGCCTGGGGAAACTTAAGTATATATGCTCCCATAACTCCAGCGATCGCTCCACTTGCGCCCAAAGAGGGTACGTCAGACATCGCCGAAAAAAACCACTGCGCCATCACGGCAAAAGCACCACAGGAAAGATAGAAAAGCAAAAATTTGGCTCTACCTAGCTGTTCTTCGATATTATTGCCAAAAATCCACAAGAACAGCATATTAAACGCAATATGAGTAAATCCCGCATGAAGAAACTGAGAGGTAATTGGAGTTATTGCTTCGGGAATGCCTTGATCTAGATTAACTCCACTAAAGCTGGCGGTTAATTCCTTTGGTACAACGGCAAATAAATGAAAAAAGATATCTAACTGCGTCGGATTTAAGTTTAGTTCATAAACAAAAACCAATACATTAATTGCAATTAAAATATAGGTAACATATGGAGTAATTTTAATCGGATTTTCGTCTTTTAAAGGAACCATGTTTTTAAGAGCGGAAGGATGAAAAATAAGGTTTCATGCTGTTAAATCTTGTTTAAGCCAAGTCAAAAGTTACGCATCGCTTTGAAAAGCCCTAAAGAATTAGATTAGCTTCGCGTCACGCACCGCCCCGTCGGAGGTTTTCTCTGACATAGGGACGGAGCAAGAAGGTAAAGTACCGTTCACCAGCATTACTCCAGGTTTAATTAAACTGACTTTTCTGTCATCTATCAAATGATGGGTTTTGTTAGTTGAAAAACTACGCAGGTGGACGAGAAACACCTACGCTAATCAGTTTTAGTTTATATCTTTATAATGACAAAGTTCATCTTTAATCTATCCAAGGAAAATGACCTTAGATAGATAGTCTTTAGTGCGGGTTTTATTTAAAATTACTGTAATCTCAAATTCGTAGAAAAATTATTTAGCTCAACAAGTAAATAAATCAATAGCTGAGTAAAAAATCAGTGAAATAATTAGCGAGTTAAGAGAGTTGGTCAATTAATGGGAATACTATAAATACTAAAATTAGTCCTCAAGAACAGTTATTAAGGTATAAATAGATAAATAATGAATTTGTTAAGCGAAATAACCACTAATTTTCAAGAATGGCATTGTCGGAGCTTTGATGATGGTACTACCATGCACTTCCGAGAATTCTCAGGAAACATACATCATCAAATTAGAAGTAATTTGCACAGTGCTTATAATTTATTCTCTCAAGAAAATAGAACAATAGTAGTTAGTTGTTTTATCACCTATACAAATATTGCTATTTTTACCGAAGTTTAGGCTGTATTCCTTCAGAGTAAAGCGATCGCTCTCAAAAAAAATTAAAACCTCGCAATACTTTATGTTTCACTTTGATTGAATTGAGTCGAAGCAATAAAAAACAACCTAATAGTAATAATGTATTAGATCGCTTGAGTAAAGTTATTTACGTCGTATTTAAATAGGATTAAGGATGATGTGTACTCTCAAAACTTTGCTGCGACAAAGTTTTGGGTATCTATTGGTGGACGTTCGTAGTCTATTTCTTTTTGACGAGGCGGTAATTCAATCTGTTGGACGGGTAAATCTTCATAAGGAACTGTGTCGAGAAAATGACTGATGCAGTTAAGCCGCGCTCGTTTTTTATCATCAGCTTCTACTACATTCCAAGGACATTCAGGAATATCTGTAGCTGCAAACATATCATCTTTAGCGCGGGAGTAATCTACCCATTTTTCCCGCGCTTTTAAGTCCATGGGACTGATTTTCCAGCGTTTGGTCGGGTCATTGATTCGGTCTTGAAAACGTTTTTCCTGTTCGCGATCGCTGACGGAAAACCAATATTTAATTAAAATGATATCCGAACGCTGAATCATCATTTCAAATTGGGGACAAGAACGCATGAACTCGTTGTATTGCTCGTAGGTACAAAAGCCCATCACCTTCTCTACCCCAGCGCGATTATACCAACTGCGATCGAATAGGACTATTTCACCTGCTGCGGGTAGGTGCGCCACATATCTTTGAAAATACCATTGAGTTTTTTCGCGATCGCTTGGTGTTCCCAAAGCCACCACTTTACAGACACGGGGATTTAAACATTCACTAATCCGCTTGATGGTGCCTCCTTTACCAGCGGCATCCCTACCTTCAAACAGCACCACTACTTTCAAACCCTTCTGCTTCACCCAGCGTTGTAGTTTAACTAACTCTATTTGTAGCCTAGCTAATTCTTTTTCATATTTCTTTTTACTCAATTTCTTCGATTTATCTTGTTCTTTTTTGGCAGCAGTGCCATTTGAATCTTGCTTACTCATCTAATTAATTCCTCCGTAGTAAGTTGTTTAATCGTTTACTTGCACAAATATTGCTGTTTGCATTGATCAACCGACTCCTCACCACATTAAAACGCCTTCATCTTAAAGTTGTGCTTTTCTTTGGATCCATAGCATCACGAGAGGCACCCCTAGTTAATACATCAGATTCTTTAACAAATCCACTGTATGCCTCCATACCATGTTCACTAATATCTAAGCCTCGAATTTCGTCTTCTTCATGAACTCGAATACCGATAGTTGTCTTGAGTATTCCCCAGACAATCGCGCTAAAGACAACAGTAAACGCTCCCACCGCCATAACACCAATCAGCTGAGTCAGAATATTACCAGTACCAAAGATACCTACAGCCAAAGTTCCCCAGATACCACAGACTAAATGAACCGATGTTGCCCCAACGGGATCGTCAACTTTAAGATTGTCAAAGAAAGCAACCGAGAAAACGACGATGATACCCGCGATCGCGCCAATGATAACGGCAGATACATAACTAACATCATTACAGCTAGCAGTGATGCCGACTAATCCTGCCAAAATACCGTTAATCACCATCGACAAATCAGGTTTGCCATCTTTAATCCAAGAAGTAAAGGTAGCTGCTACACCACCTGCTGCTGCGGATAAATTAGTTGTCAGAGCAATGTAGGGAACGTTAGCCGTTGCCGCCAACTCCGAACCAGGGTTAAAACCAAACCAGCCAATCCAGAGAATTAAACAACCTAAAGTTGCAAACCCCATGTTGTGACCTGGTATCGCGCTCGCTCTGCCTGCCTGATATTTACCTAATCTAGGACCTAAGATCGCAGCGCCGACTAAAGCAGCCCAGCCACCGACAGTGTGAACTACCGTAGAGCCAGCAAAGTCAGAAAAGCCCATTTCGCTTAACCAGCCTCCATCCCATACCCAATGTCCTGTAATGGGATAAGAAATAGCTACTAATAAAGTACTAAAGATGAGAAAGGCACTGAACTCAATCCGTTCTGCTATAGCACCAGAAACGATACTGGCAGCCGTAGCAGCAAAAGCTACTTGAAACAAAAAAGAGATCGCCGCCGGAACAGCTGCTGGATAAGCATCATCTCCATAAGGAGCAGGATCGCCATTAAAGAAGAATCCGCTACTACCAATAAAAGCATTACCATTTCCATACATTAAGGCATAACCAACCGCCCAATAAGCTAAGGTGGCGATCGCAAATACAATCAAATTTTTAGCTAGAATGTTGACTGCATTTTTCTGGCGACAGAACCCCGCTTCCAGCATGCCAAATCCAGCATTCATAAAGATTACTAGAATGGAACACAACAACAGGAACACTGTGTCCAAAATTACTTTTAGTTCTTCTACATTAGCTGGTGCTTCAAAATCTTGAGCCGTAGCTGCTGTATTCCAAACAAGAACGATAATGGCTGATAGAGGCACACAAGCCAACCAGTATGGTGAAAAATACCTAAATATGGCTCTGATTGGTTGAGGAATTGAAATATAAGACTGCGACGGCAAATAACTCTTATTTTTTGTTGGTTTGAGATTCATTGATTCTGCGACTGATTTAAGACGATACTTGTAGTTGGCAGGCCGACAACTTGATAGAGATCTTGACCTTATTTGATAAACAACATCTCTTGATACTTAGGTAATGGCCAAAGCTCGTCGGCCAATTCACCTTCTAAGGCATCTGCATATTCTCTAATTTCATCCATCAAAGGACGAATAGTTTTCGCAAAATACTGCATATGTTCTTCCGTAGAGTCAAAATCTTCTTTTTCCAGAGCTGCTGCCAATTTACTTATTGCTTCAACCATTTCATTGGTAAGCTTGCCAGCTTTTTGGGCAATTTTGAGATTAAAATCAAGTCCCAGTTCTTTATAGCCAGAAATAGCTGCCGATAGTTCGCAGACATATTTCACTGCCGCAGGATAAATCATCGTTTTTGCCATGTCTACTACTAACTTGGCTTCTACCTCAATCGAAAGTAGATACTGTTCTGCATAAACTTCATAACGACTTTCTAGCTCTGTCGGTGAAAGAACGCCTGTTTTCGCAAATAATTCTTCAATGGACTTGTGTTTTAAAATTGGTAAGGCATCAGCCGTAGTGGGTAAATTGAGTAAACCTCTTTCTTCTACCGCCATTTTGTGCCATTCTTCAGAGTATCCGTCTCCACCAAAGATGACTGCACTATGATCTTCCATGATCTCTTTAAGGATGCCAAACACAGCAGGCTTGAGTTCAGTTCCTGCCGACAGCTCGCTTTCTAACTTGCTGGCGAACCAATCTAGAGAATCTGCCAAAATTGTATTCATGGCAATCAAAGGTCCTGCAACAGACTGGTTTGAACCTACAGCACGAAATTCAAAACGGTTGCCTGTAAAAGCAAAAGGCGAAGTTCGATTTCTGTCCCCAGAATCCTTTTCAAATGTTGGCAAAGTTGGCACGCCAAAATCCATCGTGTCACTTGGCATACATTCTGTAAGCTCTCCTTTTTGAATTTGCTCGTAGACATCTTCTAGCTGAGAGCCAAGGTAAACAGAAATAATTGCTGGAGGAGCTTCGTTAGCTCCCAAACGGTGATCGTTACTAGCAGTGGCGATTACGGCACGCAATAAAGGACCGTATTTATGAACCCCACGAATTATTGCCCCGCAGAAGGTCAAAAATTGAATATTTTCGTGGGGATTATCTCCTGGGTTGAGTAAGTTGCCTTGGGTGGAGTTACTAACTGACCAGTTGACGTGTTTCCCAGAACCATTGATGCCGGCAAAAGGTTTCTCGTGCAGCAAGCAAACAAAACCATGCTTTTTGGCAGTATTCCGCAGAATGGTCATCGTCAACTGTTGATGGTCAGCAGCAGCATCTGCCGACTCAAAATAAGGTGCTAATTCAAACTGACCTGGCGCAACTTCATTGTGTCTGGTTTTGGCAGGAATACCGAGGCGGTACATTCTTCTTTCCACTTCTTGCATAAAGACTTGAACTCGTTCGGGTATAGCTCCAAAATAATGATCGTCAAACTGCTGACCTTTAGCTGGAGTTTTGCCAAACAAAGTTCTACCTGTTAAGAGTAAGTCGGGACGACTGTTAGCAAAGGAAGCATCTACCAAAAAGTATTCTTGTTCTGCGCCACAGCTAGAGCTGACTGGAGCCACATCACTACAGCCCAAGAGCTTGAGGACTTTACGAGCAGATTTATCCATTGCCTCAATCGAGCGTAGCAGAGGAATTTTTTTATCGAGGGCTTCTCCTGTCCAAGAAACAAACACAGTGGGGATGCACAGCGTTACACCATTGTCTGTTTCCATAACGTATGCAGGACTAGTAACATCCCAGGCAGTATAACCTCTGGCTTCAAATGTGGAACGAATACCACCATTAGGAAAGGAAGAGCCATCGGATTCGCCTTTGATTAAAGTTTTACCAGAAAACTCGGAGATTACTGTCCCATCACTTTGTACAGAAATAAAACCATCATGCTTTTCGGCGGTAGCGTTGGTCAAAGGATAAAATACGTGAGCATAATACAGTGCGCCTTTGGAAATTGCCCAGTCTTTCATGGCCGAGGCTACGATATCAGCTACTGAAGGATCGAGTTTAATATCAGAACTGATCGTGTTTTTTAGGGACTTGTAAACGGCTTTAGGAAGACAAGCTTGCATCTTGTTCAAACTAAACACGTCTGTTGCCCACATATCTTCTAATAATTCAGGGGGCTTAACTGCAATTGGTTCTCTGTGAGTAATTTCGTAGATAGCTTGAGTTCTTGGCTCGTATCCCATGTTAAGTACTTCCTTCATTGCGTAAGTGATTTCACTATGAAGTAGCTTGAAAATTTATACAAGTCAAGATAAGAGGTTAAGCTATTAACTTAATCGCAATTGTTAGGATTAGATGAAATTAAGGTTAAATGTCTAGAAAAGTGTCACAAAATATACTAATTATTTGAGATTTTGCCAAAAATTTTACAGTGAAATAGCTTGAGAATTTATACCAATTAAGATGATAAGTTAAGTTGTTAACTTAATTGGCAGTTATTAGCAGTAAATCTAATTGAGGTTAAATCTTCGAGAAAACTGCTAAAACTTACAAATATTTAAGTTTTTAAGTGATTTAAGCAGATATTAACTTTTAGTCTTATGTAACTTAAGACGCGAAGTTAAGCTATGAAGCTCATAGTAATTATTAAGAAGTAGATGAAAATAGGGCTAAATCTCTCAAAGAATTATCATTAAACAAATACATTGGTTTTTTCAATTAAGTAAAAGATGGACAATTTTCTTAATTTTAGTATGAATTGATACAAAAATGAAAAATAATAATTTATTGAGAAATGCAGTTGCCTAATAATTTTTAGTTGATTTAAAAATAAAACACAAATTAAGCAAGAACATTATTTATCCTTATGTTTCGGTATGTTTAGTTACAATTCAAAATCAAAGCGTAAGCGGGGAGTTATTTTGTCGTCAGCAGGCTGGCAACGTCTTAAATCAGCCCAAACAAGCTCCGAAATGGAAATAAATAGTGGGATTCCTTATACCCTAGAAGAGTTAAATGGACTGACAGACTTAAGTTTCCATACTCTGATCAAAGTTCGGCGGCGACAGACTCCCGTAGACCGACAAAGTTTAGAATCTTATTTCCAAGCTTTTAATCTGACTCTTTCTCCCCGAGACTACATTAGACCGATTCCCGAAAATCAGGTTTCTCAGGAGGTAAAAATTGCTCCCAAACCAAAAGACTACCAAGGCACATCGACTTCAATTGAATTGTCAGAATATCCAATAGAGCCTTTACTACCAGAGGGACAAGTGCCGCTGGACTCTTCTTTTTATGTAGAAAGACCGCCTGTGGAAGTAAATTGCTATAAAACTATCTTGCATCCAGGAGCATTAATTAGAATCAAAGCTCCTCGCAAGATGGGAAAAAGCTCTTTAATGGTGAGAATATTAAACTATGCTGCACAACAAGGGTGTCAAACAGTCTTTTTAAGCTTTAGAATGGCAGACCGCAGGATTCTCCGAGACTTAGATAAATTCTTACAGTGGTTTAGTGCTAGCGTTGGTTTGGGTTTAAATTTACCTAACCAATTGGCAGACTATTGGGATGAGCTTTTTGGCAGCAAAATTAGCTGCAAGATTTACTTTGAACAATATTTGTTAGCTAAAATTTCCCAGCCATTAGTGTTGGCTCTAGATGATCTGGATCTATTATTTGATTATCCTGAGCTAGCGGATGATTTTTTTGGTCTATTGCGAACTTGGCACGAACAGGCTAAAAATCAGGATATCTGGCAGCAATTACGATTAATAGTCGGTCACTCAACAGAAGTTTATATTCCGCTAAATGTCAACAAATCTCCATTCAACGTGGGACTACCAATTGACCTAAAACCATTTACCCCCGAACAAGTTTCAGATTTAGCTTTGAGATATGGTTTGAACTGGTCACAAGCCCAAACAGAGAAGTTAATGGCGATCGCTAATGGACAGCCTTACCTAATACATTTGGGGTTATATCATCTTTGGCAGGCAAACATTTCGGTAGAGGAGTTACTGTCAACCGCAGCCACAGAGGTTTTTGCCGATCATTTGAGGCGACAATGGTGGGCTTTAGAGCAAGATTGCCGGCTGGCAGCCGAGTTTACTAAAGTGGTGCAAGCATCTACTCCTATTGAACTGGAATTATTACAGGCATTCAAATTAGAAAGCTTAGGGCTGGTGACGCTACAGGGAAATCAGGCAGTGTCTAGTTGTGCTTTGTACACTCAATATTTTCGCGATCGCCTTTCTCTTTAGTCTGGGAAATAGCCTTATATGATAACTAAATAAAATGCTCGATATTAACGTTATTTGGGTCGTAGGTTGTGCAGGATTAGTGCTAATGATGCAGCCTGGTTTTATGTGCTTAGAATCAGGTTTAACCAGATCGAAAAATAGTATCAACGTTGCCATTAAAAACTTGGCAGATTTGGGTATTTCAATCTCTTTTTTCTGGTGCTTTGGTTATGCTTTGATGTTTGGTGCATCTCAAGCTGGTTGGATTGGCTCATCGGGTTTCTTACTTCAAGTTGAAACAGATCCCCGCTTAGCAGCATTTTTTCTGTTTCAGATGATGTTTTGCGGGACTGCTACCACTATTGTCTCTGGAGCTTTAGCAGAACGACTTAAGTTTAGAGGATATCTTTTAATTTCGATGCTGATTTCGGGTTTAATCTATCCTCTCTTTGGACACTGGGCATGGAATGGTACAGGGACAGGAGAATTATTTGGCTGGTTAGGAAAACTTGGCTTTACTGACTTTGCTGGCTCTTCTGTCGTTCACAGTATTGGTGGCTGGGTATCATTAGCTGCTTTAGTGGTAGTCGGACCTCGTACTGGTAAATTTATCTCAGACAATAATCCTCAAAAAAGCCAATTTTTCTCCAGTTTTAAAGGCAAATCACGCAAAATTCACGGCTCAAATCTACCTTTCTCTGTATTAGGAGTAATGCTGCTGTGGATCGGTTGGTTTGGCTTTAATGGTGGTAGTACTTTTGAATTAAACGATCGCATTCCCGCAATTATAGTTCACACTGTGATTGCAGGTGCGGCTGGGATGATTTCGGCTGCTGTTCTAGGTTGGCAACGACGCAAAATCATCGAAGTTGAAACTTTAATTAATGGCACTATTGCCGGACTGGTATCGATTACTGCCTCTTGCAATATAGTAACTACCCCAATGGCAATACTGATTGGTGCAATGGGTGGTGTGATTATGCTGATGGCGACAGACTGGATCGAGCATCAGGGTATTGATGATGGAGTGGATGCCGTCGCCCTGCACGGCTTTGCTGGTGCTTGGGGTACTTTAGCCGTTGCCTTATTTGGCAATTTGGAATTATTAGATACGGGGTTAACTAGGCATGAACAAGTTTTAGTGCAGCTTTTAGGCATAGGAGTTGGCTTTGTTTGGGGTTTTGGAGTTACCTATTTAATTCTGCACAATCTTAATCGCATTTTTCCGTTAAGGGTTTCGGTAGCAGACGAAGAAATCGGACTCAACGTTTCTGAACATAACGCCAAAACCGAAGTCTATGAATTATTTCGCGTGATGGATGAGCAGGCAAAAACCCAAAATTTTAGTTTACGAGTTCCAGAAGAGCCGTTTACGGAAGTGGGAAAGATTGCCCATCGCTATAATCAAGTCATGGCATCTTTGGCAAGTTATGCTCAACGACTGCAAAATCTTAATGCCACCTTAGAACAGACGGTTGCCGATCGCACCGCCGAACTAGTGTATGCTAATGCCGAATTAGAACAAGCTAATACCGAGCTAAAGCGTTTCAATAAGCTCAAAGATGAGTTTCTGGCAAATACTTCCCATGAATTACGTACCCCGCTCAATAGCATTATTGGGATTAGTGAGTCTTTAATTGAAGGAGCTAGTGGTCCTATTTCCGAGCAAACATCGGTTAATTTAGCCATGATTGCTAATAGTGGTCGTCGTTTATATAACTTAGTTAGCGATATTCTCGATTTTTCCAAAATACTGCACGATCATTTAAGTTTAAAGCTTAAATCAGTGGGATTGCGGGAAGTAACCGAAATTGTTTTGCTTCTTTGTCGTCCTTTAGTGGGTAATAAAGAATTAGAGTTGGTTAATGCGATCGCGCCTAATTTACCGCCAATTAAAGCTGATGAAGATCGTCTGCAACAAATTCTCTACAATCTAATTGGCAATGCGATTAAGTTTACCGATCGAGGACAAGTGAAAGTGTCGGCAGCACAAGCAAGCAGCCAAGAGAAGGGAAAATTACCAGATTCAACCGCTTATCTAACTATTACTGTTGCCGATACTGGTATTGGTATTGCTGAAGAGCAACGCGATCGCGTTTTTGAGTCTTTTGAACAAGTAGAAGGTTCTATGTCTCGGCAATACGGTGGTGTTGGGTTAGGATTGGCGGTGACTAAAAAATTGGTAGAATCTCACGGTGGTCAAATTTGGCTAGAGTCAATCGTCGAGGAAGGTTCTCAGTTTAATTTTACCCTGCCTATTTCTACAGATACAGAAGCACCAAAGACTGAAGTGCAGGTGTTTCAAAAGAGCCTCAATGCTTTATCTTTCCTCCAAAAGCCGCAAATTCCGACATTGCAACCTCACGAATCCCAGGCTCATATTTACAAAGTTCTCATTGTGGATGACGATCCTGCTAACTTGCAGGTACTAATTAACAATTTATCCTTAGAAAATTACGAAATTGCCCAAGCCAATAATGGCATGGAAGCTTTAGCCTTACTTGATGAAGGTTTAGATCCCGATCTTATTTTGCTAGATGTCATGATGCCTAAAATGACTGGATATGAGGTAGCAGCGCAGCTAAGGCAAAAATATTCTTTGGATCAGCTGCCAATTTTGCTGTTGACAGCTAAAAGCCAGGTACAGGACATTGTTACAGGCTTGGATGTAGGAGCAAATGACTATCTTAGTAAGCCTATTTCTCGCGGTGAGTTAATTGCCAGAATTCGGACTCACACCAACCTGCGTCGCTTGCAACAAGAAAACCTGCGTCAAACCACCGAACTACAGCGAGCCAAAGATAAGTTAGTCGAATACAATCTTACTTTGGAACAAAAGGTCAAAGAACGTACTGCCGAACTCTCACAAACTCTAGAAATTCTCAAAGCAACTCAGTCTGAACTAGAGATTGAAAATGCCTTACTCAGAAGTGATGAACCTTTAGCTTTTGACTATCAAGTCGGAGGTAGTTTGCCTATGGATGCGCCTACCTATGTAGCACGGCAAGCAGATCGGCATTTTTATCAAGCCTTGAAAATGGGTGAGTATTGCTACATCCTCAATTCACGACAGATCGGTAAATCTAGTTTGCGAGTACAGATCATGAAACGTTTACAGGCAGAAGGTTTTATCTGTATGGCGATCGACCTTTCCGAAATTGGCAATCAGCAGGTTACTTCCGAACAATGGTATGCCGGTTTTGTCTACGGATTAGCTAGTGGATTAAACTTACTTAGCTTATTAGAAATCCGTACCTGGTGGCAAGCGCATGATTTTCTCTCTCCTGTACAACGTTTAGGAGAATTTATTGATCACATACTATTAGAGAAAGTAACTCAAAATATTGTCATTTTTATTGATGAACTTGATAGTCTGTTGAGTCTCAACTTCGATCCTGATGATTTTCTGATGCTGCTACGCTCCTTTTTTAATAAACGAGCCGATCAACCAAAATTTCAGCGTCTAACTTTTGCTCTCTTGGGCGTGGTAGCTCCTTCTCAACTGATTCAGGACAAAAATCGGACTCCGTTTAATATTGGTCGAGCAATTCCCCTAAAAGGATTTAAAGTCCATGAAGCTCAACCGTTGTTAAACGGATTAGCCGACAAGGTTAATAGCCCGCAAGTAGTCCTAAATGAAATACTTGCTTGGACTGGAGGACAACCGTTTTTAACCCAAAAGATCTGTAAACTAATTCATCATGCCGACGTGCCGATTTCTGCCGAGAACGAACTAAAGTGGATTGAAGAGTTAGTGCGATCGCAGATCATTGCCAACTGGGAAGCCCAGGATGAACCTGAGCATTTACGGACAATTCGTGATCGTCTACTCAATCGTCGGCAAAATGTCATCCCTTTATTACGTAAGTACCAAAAAATTTTACAGCAGCACCAAATCA
Source organism: Pleurocapsa sp. (assembly GCA_050330395.1). Classification (GTDB taxonomy): domain Bacteria; phylum Cyanobacteriota; class Cyanobacteriia; order Cyanobacteriales; family Xenococcaceae; genus Waterburya. The sequence continues at coordinate 7,415 of JBHJNW010000081.1, read as the reverse complement.
CCACCGATAATAGCCCTGAGCAAGCAGAATTGTTACTGTCTGGATTAGTAATCAAAAAAGACGGTAGATTAATCGTGGGTAATCGCATCTATGCCACTATTTTTAATCGTGACTGGATTGACAAAGAATTAGCTAAGTTATGCTAGTATAGCCCTACGCGCAAATACTAGAAGGGCGATCGCCCTTCTAGTGCTTTAGTATATAACATCATAAGTCAGCCCTAAAGGGTATCCGTGCATGATTAGCTCCGCTTCGCATAGAGCATAGAGCTTTTTTTAGATACATTTTTATCCTAGTGTACAGGCTGTTTATAGACCAAGAATGGTGCGAGCGATATAGAAGTAGATTAGTACTCCTAAAACATCGACGGCAGTGGTGATAAACGGTGCAGACATCAAGGCAGGATCTAAGCCCAAAGAACGAAACAGAAAAGGCAAAGCCGAACCAGCCACAGAAGCCAACAGAGCGATCGCTACTAAACTAGTTCCTACCGTAATTGCTACTGCCCAACTTCCCTGGAGAAAATATGCCCAGACGGTTGCCATTGTCCCCAAAATTAAACCCAATAAAAGGCCTGCTGCTGCTTCGCGAAAGACAACTTTTCCCGTCCCCATGTTTTGAATCTCTTCGGTATTTAAACCTCTGATCACCACCGTAGAAGACTGTGCGCCCACGTTCCCGCCAGTGCCAGTCAACAAAGGAATAAAAGCAGTCAAGATTACTACCTGTTGCAAGAGTGACTCTTGAGAACGAATAATTGCACCAGTTACAGTATTGGTCAACAACAAAACAAATAGCCAAACCACTCGACGACGGGCGACGATCAGCAAGTTAGTTTGAAAATAATTATCTTTATCTGACTGTAACCCACCCAAAGCATAAATATCTTCTGTGGCTTCCTGCTCAATAATATCAATTACATCATCAACGGTCACAACTCCTACTAATCGTTCTTCACTATCAACCACTGGCAGTGCCAAAATATCGTAACGTTGGATAGTTCTGGCAACTTCTTCTTGGTCGGTATCGGTATGTACAAACACCACATCACGAGTCATGATTTCAGCGAGAGTCGTATCTGGTGCAGCAATGACTAAATCTCTTAAAGAGACAATGCCAGTTAATTGGCGAGAAGTATTAGTTACGTAAAGATAATAGACAACTTCTGAGGCATTAGATAAACTTCTAATCCGTTCTAAAGTCTGGCTAACGGTCAGATTCTCTTTGAGCGAGATATATTCGGGGGTCATTATGCGCCCCGCCGTATCTTCGCCGTAACCAAGCAAAATAGCCGTAGCTTGGCGTTCTTTTGGGCTTAACTGTGACAATAAACGACGTACTACTTTAGCTGGTAGCTCATCAAACATTCTAGCGCGATCGTCTGGAGACATTTTATCCACAACGTCTAACACCTCTTGCCGTTTAAATTCTTGAATTAAAGCTTGTTGAACATCGGTATTTAGATATTCATATACTTCGATCGCTTCTGCTTTGGAAAGTAACCGAAAAGCAATCAGCTGTGTTGATTCTGGCAAGCCTTCAATCGCTTCGGCAATATCGACTGGCTGTACGGGAATTAATAGAGACTTGGCTCCTTGCAAGTTGCCGCTTTCTAGCAATAGTTCTAGTTGCGATCGAACTAACTGTCTTAATTCGTTATATTTAGTTCCATTTGGTGTCATACATCACGTCCAATAATACGGCTTTATTTTTAATTAGTTACTGTTTTTAATCGACAAATAAAATATCTTTCCTTCAACTATTAATTATTAAATACAATTTACTTCTTATTTTTTAATATTGTTTTCCATCTTAAAATGAATCCTTTCAATTCGACTGTGTTAATCTACTAGAAAATAGAGATTTCAATTCGGTGAGCGCGTTTGTTTAAATTTGTCATAACCTCTAGGCTATTGAATAGACTGGCAAGCTTTATTCCGAAATATTCATCTCAAAATAATTTCGCAAATCAGGAGACAATTGATGTCAATCTATGTAGGTAATCTTAACTACGAAGTCACTAAAGAAGATCTTACGACTGTTTTTGAAGAATACGGTACTGTATCTAGGGTTTCTCTGCCATCAGACCGCGAAACGGGTCGTCCCAGAGGTTTTGGTTTCGTAGAAATGAGTAGTGACGAGGAAGAAGCTAAAGCAATTGAAAGCTTAGATGGTGCTGAGTGGATGGGAAGAGAGTTAAGAGTCAATAAAGCTAGACCACGCGAAAACAATGGTGGTGCTGGTAATCGGCGTTTTGAAAACTCACCATCTCGCAACTACTAAAAATTTAATCAATTTAAATAAATATTTAGCATTTACGAAATAAACCTAAGCCCTGTTGTCTTCACAGGGCTTATATTCATCAAGTTGATAGTTTAGTTAGATTATTGTTTCCCTCATGTGACTATCTGGTGATGAGTGTTACCTAATGGACAATCTATCTATGGTGGTTTGTCATTCAAACAATGTTGGCGACACAACTTCTGACTTTATCCTCATTGGCTTAAGGACAAGTGCGAAGCCCTAAAGGACTAACTTCGTGTCGCGGATTCCAATACTGATAGTTAAAGCAGAGATTTTTAAATTAATCGTTGAATCAGACTAACTTTTTTTAGTTTTTCAGCGTAACTTGATTAATTTGTATCTAAGTTTACAAAAGAAAATAGTAATCAATTGCAAACTTGTTATATCAAGTAAAATTCCCTGCAAATATTAAGTCTTTAATTATAAATTTCCTAGGGAACAAATTCTGAATTTAAACATTACTAAACTTATAATTAAATGAATCCTGAAGCACAAAATTTTTTAGGAACATTTGTCTCAGAAACCTATTATTATTGGGCATCTGTGTTTATGCTTCTTATTCACGCTGGCTTTCTTGCTTATGAAGGAGGTGCGTCTCGCTGTAAAAACGTGCTAGCAACCATGGTCAAGAACTTGCTTACTTTATCTAGCGTCGGACTGTCTTTTTTTCTCTTTGGCTGGTGGGTTTATAATGGCTTTCCCTTGTTTCCCGTGGCTGGAGGAATTATTTTTCCCTGGACTAATCCAGAAACCAGCGAACTAATTGCCGAGTTAAAACCAATAGCAGATGCTTCCTATCCCTGGTCGGCAGCTATGGGTCCTAATACTGCCGATAATTTAACTGGTGTATTTTTCTTTGCCTTTGCTCTGTTTTCGATGACTACAGCCTCAATTCTTTCTGGTGCAGTAATCGAAAGGATCAAGATTGGAGCGTACATTATACTTTCAATCGTCCTAGGTTCGTTTACTTGGGTAGTAGCTGCATCCTGGGGATGGCACTACCAAGGTTGGTTTTTAACGACTCTTGGTTATCACGACTTTGGCTGTTCGGCGATCGTTCACGGAATTTCTGGGTTTTTTGCTTTAGGAGTGCTGATCAATTTAGGACCGAGAATAGGTAAGTTTGACGAGAGAGGTAAACCAAGAGTTATCCTTCCCCATAATCTACCTTTGACAATGTTGGGTTTGATGCTTATTTACGTAGGTTTCTATGCTTTTCTAGCAGCTTGTGTCATCTTCGTCCCTGGTCAAACAGTCGAAACAACTATCTATGGTACGCCTATGACTCTGGCTTCTATCGGAGTTAATACTACTATGGCTTTAGCTGCGGGCATTATCGGAGCTTATATTTCTAGTAAGTCAGACCCGTTTTTTACAATTTCTGGTGGCTTGGCGGGCATCATTACCGTTGGTGGAGGCTTAGATTTATACCATCCCCTAATAGTAATTCCCCTAGCGTTTTCAGGAGCTTTTATCATGCCGAAAGTAGCGGCTGCTTTAGAAAAAACAGGCATTGATGATGCGGTGGGAGCTTTTGCGGTACATGGGTTTTGTGGAACTTTAGGAGCTGTTTTGCCAGGATTTTTTGCTTACGGCTATCCTCAAGCTGAAGGAATACCCGTGATCAATCCGCTTGGTCAGATTATCCCTACCTTAATTTGTATTATTATTTTGGGCTTTATTCCTGGATACGGAACGAGTTTTATCTTAAAGAAATTCGGTTTATTACGAGTTTCTCGTGCCGAAGAAATTGCTGGTTTAGATTTGGCTGATATGGGTGTAGAAGGCTATCCAGAATACAATACCAACTGGCAAGCAGAAAACGGAATTCAGAATAGTACACCGCTCGGCAGTTCGATCAATTATTAACCACTCGCTCCAGCGATCAAACAATACAATATGGAGTAACAAAATGAGTAGTCCTTTTAAAACATCACAAGAATTTTTAGAAGTAAAAGGTCCACTTTTTACTTTTGCTAATAATTATTTTTGGTTGACGCTTTTTCTCGTTTTTAGCGTAATTATCTTTCTTTGGTTTATCTATGCCAGCTATACGATGAAAAGTGGCTCAGAGGCAAATTCCGAGATTGCCATGATGAGTATTTTGCTATTAACTGGCTTTCTTTCTTTAGCTCAGTCGGCTTATCTTTCTACTACAACTATGATCGAGGCTTATTTACAAAATAAATCCCAGGTATCTATGGAGAGAAAAACCCATAACCCCTGGAAAAAAGTGGTCAGAAGAAATAACACTACCAGGCAATATTATGCACAGCGATCGCATCGAGACAAAGTAATTCATCGAGGTTAATCTCAATTTGAAATTAGCTAGCTGTAAACTTTTCCTCTAACGGCAGGATATCCGAAGGTGTATACTTTAGCATTTGCGAAGCTTATGCTAAAGCACTAACTGCGTGTCGTCCGTGATAGACAATGTGACTTGCGCGTAGCACTATAGTCATTGCGATTAACTAATGAAGATTAATCTTTTAGTAATTCAAAACTCTCCTACTGCACCTTTGGGTGTCTTAGAGGAATGTATTCGCGATCGCGGTATTGGGCTAAAAATTTTAACTCCCTTGGCTAGCGAAAGATTGCCTATTTCTACCTCTTACGATGGTTTAATTGTTTTAGGTGGACCAATGAATGCTGAAGATGATGCTCATTATCCTCACCTAAAAGACGTGGTTTGTTTAATCCAACTGTTTGCAGCAGAACATAAGCCGATTCTCGGCATTTGTCTAGGTGCGCAGTTAATTGCCCGAGCTTTTGGTCAGCGGATCTATCAGCACGATACGGTAGAATTAGGTTTTACGCCGTTGCGATCGCCGAAAAGAGCGATCGCTGATGACCCGTTATTAAAATCGGCGTTGCCATCTAATTGTGAGCCGATTTACATAATGGAATGGCACTTTGATACTTTCGATTTACCAGAGTCAGCAAAACTGCTGATGACGGGAGATAAGTGCCAAAACCAAGCATATCGTATTCACGATAACATTTATGGGTTTCAATGCCATTTTGAAGTCAACCAGTCAATATTAGAAGGTTGGCTAGCTAATGGAAAAGACTATCTTCAAAGTAACCATCCTAACTTTCCAGAACAACTATTAAAACAGGCTGATCTTTACCTAAATCGAGCTAATCTTTTTGGGCAGAGAGTTTGCCACGCTTGGTTAGATCTGATTCAAGTTCGGGTAGTATCTTGAATCAGATTAAATAAAACTACCTCGATACCGTTTCCACCTGATTGACTGAATAACAAAAGCGATCGCCTCGTGAAATTGATTCTCCATGAACTACAGGACGATTATTGCTATAGGCAGTGTGGCGATAAACTAACAAAGGATGACCCAAGGGTACATCTAAATATTCACTAAGTTCTAAATTGGCGTTAGTACATTCAATAATTGCTTTGACCTGGTCAATTTTCCAGTTATGACGTTCTAAAATCGGGAAGGTCATATTTTGCTTTAACTCCGACTCTAGCTGATGACCTATTTCTGGAAGAATATAGGTAATATCTACACAGCCAGGTTCTTGATCCGCTAATAAGATTTTTTTTTGTAGATAAGCAGTCGGATTATCCAAGGGTAATTGCAACATTGCTTGTACTTCTTTTGGGGCTGTAACAGGTTCAAAAGTTATATTTTGCAAAGACAGTTCGATTCCTTGATTGCTTAAATCATCTTCTAGAAACGTTAGCGGATTAGAAAGAGTATAAATTACTTTCCGCTTTTGGGTGACAAACGCTCCTTTCCCCTGATGGGTAGTCACCAACCCTTGCTGAACTAAATTAGCGATCGCTCTTCTGATGGTAATTCGACTGACTTGCCATTTTTCAATTAGTTTTCTTTCACTGGGTAATTTAGCCCCTGGTAAATAATCACCACTAATAATTTGCTGATGTATCTGTTCAGAAATATCAATATGAAGTGGTATTTGTTTTTGCGATCTCGCCAAATTTAGACAATTGGTAACTTATGTGACCAAATTATTATAACAAGTTGCTATGATTGTGTTAATCTAAGACTTGTTATAACAAGTAAATCAAGAAGCCAGCCATGAACACTCAAGTCAAGACCAGATCAGCATCTGGTCATCAGCCGAAAATCTTACAGGCACCAGAGTTAAAGACTCTGAATGCTCGTTCTAATCGGCGAGGATTAACCCAGTTAGCAGGACATATCTGTGTGATGGTAGGTAGTGGCTATTTATGGACAACGGCTGATCATTGGCTAATTAAAATACCAGCATTGATTATCTATGGCTTCAGTTTTGCTGCCATGTTTGCACCCTTACATGAGAGTTCTCATCGAACAGCTTTTGCCAACAATCGTCTTAACGATCTTGTGGCTTGGATAGCGGGACTTTTATCCTTCTACAACAGTGATTTTTATCGTCGCTATCACAAATGGCATCATCGTTATGCACAAGTAGATGGCAAAGATCCTGAACTAGACGATCCCAAACCAAGTAACCTTGGGGAATATTTAGTCGAGTTAAGCGGTTTCAACTGGTGGTTTGGTAAATTGACAACTCATTATCGTGTAGCTACAGGTAAGCTGGAAGACTATTTTTATATTGCTGAAGAGGCACGGGATGAAGTAATCAGATCGACTCGCCTACAACTGGCTGTATATGGTATGGCGATCGCTATTTCTGTGATCTTTAAACAGCCCTGGTTTTTCACCATGTGGTTGCTGCCTTTAGCTGTCGGACAGCCAATTGTCCGCTTTATTTTGTTAGCCGAACATACAGGATGTACCAACAACGACAATCCTTTAACTAACACCCGCACTACTCTAACGTGGTTTCCTCTCATGGTGTGGAACATTCCCTTTCATGCCGAACACCATCTTTACCCTTCTATTCCCTTTCATGCTTTACCCCAAGCACATCAGCAGTTAAAAGAGCATTTTGCAGTAGTCGAGGACGGCTATTTAAAAGTGCATCGAAATATTATGGCCTCTTTTTAATTAACAGCTTTGCTAAAGGGAGCATCCCGCTTTTGCAGTAAGTAAAAATGCTTAGAGTAGAATAAGATCAAGAAAAAACTCTCCTAAACAAAGCATGACACCAGAAGAGCAATCAACGATTGACCAAAAGTT
>JBHJNW010000080.1:0-14624 GCA_050330395.1 Pleurocapsa sp. | reverse complement strand
CAGATCGTCGTCTTACGACGACTGGGAAGCTTCGCTTCCGCGTCTCTCATTTTCTGGGAGACTACTTTACTACATTCACCTTCTTGCTTGCTTTTCAACCCTTTGTGTCGCCCCCACAGTTTATCAGGTTAAGTTAGGCATATATCAATTATTATTGCTATTGAGGACTATTTTAGGCTTGATTTTAAGTGTGTCATTGCGCTCAATCAAAAGACTAATACCTACAAAAGTTCCCGTTGCAGCATAAGTAGCTACATAATTATTCTGGTTTAAAACTGATACTGAACTATTGATTTGAGCTTGGCTTAAGTCTATCAATTGACCCTGACACCATCGCTGACAATCATCATCTGCAAGAATGACAGAATCAAGATGATTAAGTATTACACTAGGCTCGATCAAGCTGAAGGTTTGTAGTTGTAACTGGTTTTCTATTTCTTCAAAGGTAACGCTGTCTTTTAGCTGCATCCCACAACTTTTAGTCCGAACGAGATTAGCCAGAGTACCGCCTACTCCTAAGTTTGCTCCAAGATCGCGGGCGATCGCTCTAATATATGTTCCTGGACTACAGTAAACATCTATTTCTAATTCGTAGAAGTCTGTTTGATATATATTAAGCAGTTCGATTTTGCTAATAGTTACAGATCTTGGTTCTACCGTTATTTTTTCGCCTTTTCTAGCTAACTCATACAGTTTTCTACCATTTTGCTTGATTGCACTGTAAATTGGCGGCACTTGCTCAATGGTACCAACAAAATTATTTAGGCTATCGATAATTTGGCTTTTGGTAAGATTAAATTCTGTAACGCTTTTTATTATTTCTCCTGCCAAATCATCAGTAGTTGTAGTTACCCCTAAACGGATTAGGGCGCGATAGACTTTGGGTTCAGGCAAAAACTGTAGTAATTTAGTAGCTTTGCCTACTGCCACAGGTAATACTCCCGTTGCTGTGGGGTCAAGAGTGCCTCCATGCCCAATTTTCTTAGTTTTTAGCAGTTTTCGTAACTTAGCAATGCAATCGTGGGAAGTAAATCCAACTGGTTTATTTAAATTGATTAAACCAAACATCTAAAAACTCAATTATTACATTTTTAAACCAAGGCAATCTTAGCTGAATTTACAGCAAATCTTTAGCACAAATAAACTAAAAATTGAGAGATTTCCATTATCCGTTTTAGCATTAATTCACTTAAATTGAGCGATAAAGTTTAAACTTCACCAACCAGAATAATTCTTACTGCTATTATTCTCTTCATTTAACACTTCTTATTGTAATCAGCTGTGAAAATACAGACTATTGTTTATAATAGTTTATAGATATTTTGTTGGTATTAGGTAAAAATAACTGATAGCTAGAGTTTAACTTAATATTAACTTGATAAATTCAAATTTTTTGCATTGAAATAAAGAACCTTACTAGCTAGCATTCTTTATACTTGGCAGACTAGTAGTCATGATCGCTCAATGAAATCGAACCCAGAAACAAAACAATATCACCTACAGGTTCAAACCGAATTGGCAGCCTTAAAAGAGGTATTACAGTGGTTTGAAGGTTTAATATTTCCTTTAGTTCCTCAAAGAATGGGATGGCAATGCGAGGTAGCACTAGTCGAAGCTTTTACCAATGCGGTTCGTCATGCTCATCGTAACTTACCCGAAACTACGCCTATCGATCTAGAAGTTAAGCTACTCCCAAATTTTATCGAGATGCGGATCTGGGATCGAGGACAACCATTTGACATTCAGGCAAAGTTACGCAAGAGCGAGCGAGAAGCCAGTTTAATGGAAAAAGAAGGTGGCAGAGGATTACAATTTATCAAGAAGTTAACTGACGAATTGCAGTACCTCAACCTACCCAATCATCGCAACTGCCTAGTTATGCGTAAGAATTATCTCTAGATCTGCTTTTGGCTCAAATTTCGTCAAACGCTCGTTCGATTAGTCTTCTAGCTAGGGTTTGAGTTCCAGTATGCTCGTAGTAATTAGTTGCCACATCGATAAAAGCCGCCACGTAGTCTAGCTTATTATCGGAAAATTCTAAGAAGCCCTGTAGGTTATTCATGACTTTTTCGGGGGACAAGTTCTTACTCTTAACAAAATTAGCCATCCAGCCTTTTACTGAGTCAAAACTTTCACCAATAAAATCTAGCTTACCTCGAGAGTTGCCGCCAGGTATCGATTCTGATATACCTTGAAAAGTTGAGTTCGATTCTAAATCCTGAGGATTAATCCCGCTCAAAGTTGACTGTGCCTTAAGGAGAAAATCTGGACCTAGGGGAATTAAGCCATCAACGCAGACCAAAGCTGTCATTCGCATTAAAGATTCGCCACTGTAGTCGCTCAGTGCGCCAACAAAATCACCAATACTATCTCCTGGAATACCATTAATCTGGCAAAAAGCTACTAGTTCCACAACCACCTTAATTGACAGATCGAGTGCCTGAGCTTTATTAGGATTAGGAGTAACTCTGCTTAGCAAGCCTCCCACTAAAGGAATTTTATTACCAATTTTGTTGGCTAATGCTGCCGAACCTAATGCTTGATCTGCATGGTCTACGGTTTGATAGAGCCACATAGCACGGCGATATCCCTGAGACTTGTCGTTATATAACCATACGGCGCGATCGCCAATTTGCTGAATTAGCTCTTCATCGGTTTCACCTGTTACCTTACGAATTGTATCGACAAAGCCAACTGTGTTTGACCACTCACCAGGGACTATCGAGTCCAAAGATTTTAGCATCATGGTGGTAACATTGTTTTTTGGTAAATTATCTACCAATTCAAATATAGATTCACTCACTGCTTGCTCCTTAATTAATAAATTTTCGGCGAGAATTTACGCCGATTAGTTCAGCTTAGATAAACCTCTAAGATCAAACTTAGCGAGCCACTTTTCGCGATCGCTTTGGCTAAAAGACGTATCTTTAGAACGGATTTTGACCTGATAGCGATCGTTAATTAGGACTGCCGTACCTGTACTGCCCTGACTGACTGCGGGGTATCCATTGATTTGCTCGGTGCTGCTTTGAAACTTCTCAACTGTACTAGGATTATTGAGAACATCAGAAATAGCCAAAATAGCAATCTCTTTGCCATCTCGCTTTAATTTTGCCTGAGCAAAACCTTGTTTCTCCTGAGAATATATTCGCTCGTATCCTTCGGCACTATCAGGGAAATAACGGTTAAAAGTACCCCCTGATTGAGAATCATCTACGACTGCGGTAGCACCTTTACTAGTGCTTTCCTGTTGCGCTCCCTCAAATCGCGAAGGAGCTTGCTGTGTACAGGAAGTAAATAACAAGCAGCTAGCTAGCAAGAATGCGGTCAAGAATTTACGTAAACTAATCATGTTTAGCCTGTTCGCCTTAAATTATCTAGTTTTATTTTCTAACTTGGTGATGGGTATTTTGAATGAATTTATCAAATCTTTAACAAGAGCAAGTTAAATTAATTTGCTCTTGTTTTAATTATTCATAATTAGTCTATGATAATTGTCTGTTTATTTAGGGGTTTTTCCAATCTATTAATTTCAATCCCTTAAGTTAGTTTCGCCCGAGCATTTTGCAATGAGGAAAATTATTGATTGATTAGCAGATAAATTATGTTTCTAATACTAAAGAATAATCGACGATTATCAGTCTTAAAATCAAGATAATTATCTATAATCTTATGTTCGACAATTAGGCAAAACTGGTAAAAACTTTAATGATTACATTACAATAAATATCTAATCGAAAATGATGAAAGCTATAAAATCTAGGATCTAATCCTTTATGCGCGATCGCATTATATCTTGGTTAAAAAAAAATGTTTCTGATCATCGTTTGCAGCATATCTTAGGAGTAGAAGAAACCTGCATTACTCTAGCTCGTTGCCATCAGCTAAATGAATCGCAGGCAGCTCAAGCAGGCTTAATGCATGATTTGGCAAAGTTTTTTCCTCCGCCAAAATTACTAAAAATAGCCACCGAAGCTAAAATTCCTATAGACGAAGTATGCTTACAGAATCCTCACCTACTTCATGCCGAGGTGGGAGCAGTTGTTGCCCAACAAGAATTTAAGGTTAAAGATCCGCAAATCCTGGCTGCTATTGGCAATCATACTCTGGGAACGCCACAAATGAGCAAACTAAGCTGCGTGGTGTTTATTGCCGATGTATTAGAACCCAATCGGGGAGACAATCCAGAATTGGCAGCTATGCGGATAGTAGCGAACAACAATCTTTACAAATGTGTACAGCAGACCAGTGATTATTCATTAAAATATTTATTAAGCAAACAAAAAATTATTCATCCCCGTACTGTTTTAACTAGAAATTGGGCTTCTGCAAAAGCCAGCGCGAATTCAGGAGAGTTGTTAATTGATACCAGTACCTAAGCAAAGCGATCTCCGCTCGATTATCCACAACTTTTTAATTATATTTGCATGAGAAAATCATCAGAACCAACAATTGCCACTCAAAATCACACCTCTCAAACTAAATCGACAATTAATAGTCAAGAATTAGCTTGGCAAATAGCGACAGCTGCCGAAGATAAAAAAGCCCAGGATATTGTCTTACTGAAAGTTAGTGACGTTTCTTACTTGGCTGATTATTTTGTAATCGTTACCGGATTCTCACGAACTCAGCTAAATGCGATCGCCGAATCGATTGAAGAGCAGCTAGAAGAGAAGTTTAACCTATATCCCATGAGAGTTTCAGGCAAAAGAGAAGGTAACTGGATCGTTCAAGATTATGCCGATGTAATCGTCCATATTTTTCTGCCAGAAGAGAGAGAATACTACAATTTAGAAGCTTTTTGGGGACACGCCGAGCGTCTTGAGTTTTCTCAGCCTAGTTAAGAGCGTTCTTGATATGAATAAATCTACCGTCAATTTTTGCCCCGTTCCCAAAGAACAGCAGCCGATCTATGAATACGAACAATTAAAAGCAGCTTGGTTGTTTGACTGGGGAACGTTAGCTGTCAAGCAATACACGAAGAAGATAGCTTGGGTAAGTTTTTGGAGTCTGGTTTTTGTCGTTCCACTATCAATGTCTATCTTCACGCCTGCCAAAGAACCGCTTGAATTTGTATTATCTTGTTTAATTGGAGTTTCTTTGCTGACGGGACTATTTTTGTCAAGAATTTATTTAGGCTGGCAATACGTTAAAGATCGTCTGCAAAGCGAGCGCATATTTTATGAAGAGTCGGGCTGGTATGATGGACAAACTTGGCTTAAGCCAACAGCAATGTTGGATCGCGATCGCTTGGTTGTCAGTTACGAAATTGAGCCGATTTTAGGCAGACTACAAAAAACCTATGGATTGATCGCTGCCATCATGGCGATTAGCAGCCTAGTCTGGTGGGTTTTTGCTTAAGTTTTTCATTACTATTTTTTATTAATTTGATTTTGCATGACCAGAGGAAAAAGGACTCATACACCGTCGCTAGAAGTACATCTTTTAAGAGAAGGCATATTAGAATCATCTCATCAGGTAGAGGCGACAGTTTGTGACAGTAGAGGACGTGTCTTATTGATGGCGGGAAATTGTCAAACATCAGTTTTTATTCGCTCGGCCTTAAAGCCTTTTCAGGCACTAGCAGTAACTACGACGGGAACTCTACAGCGATATGATTTGAGCGATCGCGATTTGGCAATCATCTGTAGTTCTCATCAGGGAACAATAGAACAGGCTAGGCAGGCATTTAATATTTTATGGCGCGCCGATGTTGACCCTCTTGCCCTACAATGCCCTATTCCTCAAGGAAAAGCCAATCGGCTAGAGTATAATTGCTCTGGTAAACATGCCGGAGTTTTGGCTGTTTGTAAAAATTGTGATTGGCCACTACATAACTATTTAAAGCCTTCTCATCCTGTTCAACAATTAATTCTCAGTAAAATATCAGAACTACTAGAAATGCCTGGAGATGAACTGATTGGCGCACAAGATGACTGCGGGATGCCCACCTATTCAATGCAGCTACAGCAAATGGCACATCTTTATGCGCACTTGGCAGCAGGTAGCAATCTGGATTTAGAGCGTATTGCCCGTGCTATGACCTATCACCCAAGGATGATTGCTGGAGATGGTGCGTTTGATACCGAATTAATGCGCCTCAGCGAAGGAGAGCTAGTTAGTAAATCTGGGGCAGAAGGTGTCCAATGTATTGGTCGCGTTGCTCAGGGAATGGGGCTAGCGATTAAGGTCAAAGATGGAGCAAAACGAGCCAAGTACGCTACCGCCATACATTTATTAAAGCAGATGGGTTGGATTAGTCCTGCTATTGCTGAAGTATTATCAGATAGTTTTGTTCAATTAACCAGCTTTAAACGGTTAGAAGCAGTTGGGGAGTTGTCAATTTTATAACTTATAACTAGCTAATCTTTTTTCAGGAATGAGCGATTTTTTGCCTGTTGATAATTCAACTGTCTTATTCGGGAGGGAAACGCGTTGCTCTAAAATTTCCACCTGTAAGCTGACTTTAATCAAATATGAACCTGCTTGATGGTTTACCGCTTCGGCGACCAATTCGTTTAGATCAGGTCTTTCTCCCGTAAGAGGATTTCTTAAGACACAACGATCCCAATCTGATTTAGCTTGCGGATCCAAATTAAAAAGATAGTGCTTGTTCATGAATTAACTCTTTGATTAAACTAGTACTATTATACTTTAAAGTTGAATAATTAATCAATAAAATAACCATCTCCTAATTGGGAGCGTAAGATACCCATAAGTTTTGCCAGTAATTAAATTCCTCATCAAGTTAAAATTTATGTCTCATTGGTTATAGTGCTTCGGGAAAAAGAGCCATAAGATAAGGAGAGGAATATCTTTAAATCTAAACTTTAAATATTTTAAATGCTGACCTATTCAGAAGAAACACTGAAAGTTGAACCGATCTCTGCTGAGGAACTAAAAAAGCAAGAGCGAATGCGTGATGTTACCTTACTGTTGCAGCAACTAGTAGAACGGGAAGAAGTAGCCTTAAAGTTAATTATTGATTGTTTGATTGATGTTGGTTCAATTAACTATGCCAATTACAAACTGCATAACCCTCCTCTCAACAAAATGATGAAGGTGTTGGTAGGTTATATTAAACCCGTCGCTCGTATGGCTGCTCTTTTTTGGTTAAAAAGAAATCTTCCCAACCTTCTTACAGCCTGGCTGGAAGGAAAAGTATCCTTTGAACCTGTACCGATCAACAAAGAAGAAGCCTTGACTGGAGATCTCGAAACTGTAGAGAATCGTGAAAATAAAGCTCCTGATAATTCAGTCAGTACCCCTCCTGATATTAAAGACTTGAGTTAATGGGAACTGCTGATTAATCAAAGATTTGAGTCTTAGATATACTACTTTTGGTAGCAAGGTAAATAGCTTTATCGGCTAGATTTAAAAATGTTTGATTAAGTTGACAAACTTGGCTGGCTGTTCAAAATGAATATTATGTCCGCTATTTTGAACCACCTTCAAACTAGCTTGAGGACACAAGCTAGCGATTTGTTGGTTAATAGCGATAAATTTGGTGTCTAGCGCACCGACAATCAATAATATGGGTATTTGAATCTCTGATAGATAACTCCACAGTGAAGGCTGCATTCCTAAACCGATTAGGCGTAAAGATTTAGCTAGCTTTAAGGGGTCATTTTGTAAGCGTATGGCGATCGCCTGCTGGTAGTGAGGATGTTGAACAAAGCTGAAAAATAAAGGATTGGCATACCATTGCCGTAGAAACTGAGCTAAATCCATAGATTCTAGCTGTTTGGCTAGCTTTAAGTCCCGTTCAATTCGGCGATCGCGTTCTGGTTGAGTATCTAATCCTGGCGAAGCCGATTCTAAAATCACTGCCTGAAAATATTGAGGAAAAAAAACGGTTAGATAAAGTGCAATCCTCCCACCCAGAGAATAGCCAACTAACCAACACTGCTTGATCGCCAATGCTTCTAATAAGCTAATTAATGCCAGTGCCGTATTAGACATTTGATAATTAGCATCTTGCCCAACTTTGGTTTGACCATGGCCTGGCAAATCGACTACCAAACAACAAAATTCTGATAGGTGATTAATTACTGGTAAGAATTCCTGACAATTACCCATAAAACCATGCAGCCACAAGATTATCGATTTTTGGCGATCGCCGATGATTGTATAATTAAAGCGATAGTCGCTCCAGTCAAAAACCTGCACCATCTTTTCAGCAATAGTTCAGGCAGCAGAAACGCTGTACTGGGTATTTAATACATTACGGTAATAGCGCTGGAGTTGTTGGGTGGCAGCAGCCCAACCCCATTGCTCTGCTTCGCTGCGGGCATTACGGCGTAATTCTTCTCTAGCTTGGGTAGCCTCTAATAAGGACTTGGTGGCAGTAATTGCACCATTAGGATCGTCTGGTTCAAATAAATAGCCGTTTACACCATTAGTCACAATATCAGGAATACCTCCCGAACGAGCAGCTACCACAGGACAGCCAGCGGCCATTGCTTCTAGTAGGACTAAACCCAAAGTTTCGGTGCGGGAGGGGAAGACAAAAGCATCGGCAGATGCGAAAGCAGCGGCTAATTCTAATCCTTGCAGGTAGCCTACAAAATGAGTGTTTGTGCCAGCAAAATGAGTTTCTAATGCTTCCCGATTTGGTCCATCGCCGACAATTGCCAAACGGGCTTGGGGAATTGCTGCTAATACAGGCTTGATTTGATCGATTTGTTTTTCGGCGGAAACTCTACCGACGTAAAGCAACAATGGTGCTTCAGGGTTTCCCTGTGATAAACGCGATCGCATCTGTGTCGAGGCTAAATGAGGTTGGAACATTTCTGTATCTACGCCCCGCTGCCAAAGATCTACCCTTTCGATTCCATGAGTAATCAACTCTTTGACCATCGCGCTAGAGGTGCAAAGATTTAAGCGAGCTTTATTATGAGCAGCCTTTAATAATTCCCATAGCAGCCCTTCTAATGCTCCTAAGCCGTAATGCTGGAGGTATTGGGGTAAATGGGTATGATAAGAAGCAACCAGCGGAATATTCATTGTTTTGGCATAGTAGATGCCTCCTACCCCTAAAAACGCGGGATTTACTACATGAATTAGGTCTGGTTGAAATTCTTCGATGGCATTTTTAGTCCCAATGGGAGGCAAGGCTAACTTTAGTTCAGGATACAAAGGTAACGGCATACCAGGTACGCCATAAATCTTAGCTCCTTTGTATTCTGTTAAGCCTCCTTCGGGGGCAACTACCAAAACGCGATCGCCGTTACGTTCAAGATGCTCGATGGTATGACGTAGGCGAGTGACAATTCCATCAACCTTGGGTAAAAACGTTTCTGTAAATAAGGCAATACGCATAATATAAATATCTAAGCGATAAATTCAGTCAGTTATGAATTTTGCAGAATTAAAAAATACATCGTCTAATTAGTAAGCTATGTAAGATTTTACCGCTAGTTTTAACCAAATTTACTCATAATTATTTCTTAGAGCTGCCTTAACTGTTTTTTTACTCAATTCCCCAAGCTGCAACTGCTAAGCAAATCCAGCCGATAATAAATGCCATTCCGCCTAAAGGAGTAATTGCACCGAACAATTTTATGCCGCTGAGACTTAGGGCATATAAGCTACCAGAAAAGATTAATATTCCTGCAATAAAAGCATATCCCGCGACTAATAAAGACGTTGAAGCAGGCAAACGGGTGATGAGTAAGGCAATTAAGATCAAAGCCAGGGCATGATACATCTGGTATTTGGTTCCAGTCTCCCAGATTTCTAGAGCGCGATCGCTCAATCGCTCTTTTAAGGCATGGCTAGCAAAAGCACCTAAAATTACAGAAATACCACCGAAAGCAGCAGCGATCGCGAGAAAAATTCGAGTCACAAGCTTAGTTTGGTTAGTTATTAACAAATAATAATATTTTTTGGTCAAAATCTTAAATAACAATAATAAAGCTGGTCAATTACCAATTTTTGGCTTAACACTATAACGAACTCAATTAAAGCTAGGTAAAATCTATGTTGCGGTATTTATGGGCGAACACAACGGCTATTTCTCTTTTCAGCTTAAGTCTGTTCATGGGAATTATTCCTGATGCTGTTGCCGAAACGGTAGCCGAAAAAATTGCTCGCACTGGAAAATTAACCGCAGGTACGAGTAAAGATGCCTTACCTTTTGCTTATCGTAATGCTGAGGGCGATTTAGTCGGCTATTCAATCGATATTTTGGCATTGATTACTAACCAGCTAGAACAGGAATACGACCGAGAAATTGAACTAGAATTGATTGCTTTAGATCCAAAAGAACGTATTCCTAAATTGATCGATGGTGAGGTTGACATTGTTTGTGATGCTAGTAGTTTTACCTGGGAACGCGATCGCGTCGTCGATTTTTCCTTTAGCTATAGTTCAACAGGAACCAGGCTATTAACTAAAACAGGTAATAATTTTTGGGACGCTGACTCTTTGGTTAATCGGCGTGTCGGGGCTTTAGCCAAAACCACTAACGAGCAAGCTATTAGGCGCGTTCAACCCTTAGCTGAGATTATTCTAGTCAAAGATCGGGCTGCTGGCTATGAGGCATTACGACAGGATGAAATTGATGCTTTTGCCTCAGATGGAATTATACTGGACAGCTGGTTAAGCAATATTCCTAATCCCGAAGACTTTCAGGTAGTCGGAGATTATTCTCGTGAAGGAATTGCCTGCATGGTACCAGAGAATAATTCTCAGTTTTTAAATACGGTTAACTATACTTTAGTTGAATTTATGCAGGGGTTTTTGAATGATCAACCTGAGTATGTCACCATTTTTGAGCAGTGGTTTGGCGCACAGGGAGTACTTCCGCTGACTCAAGATTTAAAAAACATTATGATTGATAATATGCAGTTGTTAATTGATTTTAAAGAGGGAGTTGTCGATTATCGGAACTAAATTATTAATCTATCGTCAGCTTTGAATTAGCAAGTTTATGTTGCCGTGGTCAACATGATAATGTAACTAAAATATAATCACAATCAACCATTTTTAACAAAGCTATTAGCTAATAGCTATACGGTTTCAAGTTCCCTCTTTTTTCTCTCCGAGAGAAAAGAGTCTCTAATCAAAAGTAGTCCAAATCTACTTTTGATTAAGCTAAAAGCTTACCGCTTCGCGGTTTAAATATTTTTTTAACATTAACTATTTATTTGAACTTTTCTGAGTTTTTAAGATATTGATTAAATTAATTAAGCTGAAGGTTTAGTTTTATATTCTATCATTTGATAGACATATAACCACCTAATCTTTTTGTAAAATATAAGTTGGTAAGGAGATGTGCAGACAAGTTTGAACAATGAGCCTAGCAAAATATAAACAAGTAAATAAACAAGAAAAATGTATTTTAGTAGTAGATGACTCCACAGATAATCTATATTTAATGCAGCTAATTCTTGAGAATCAAGGATATAAAGTAGGAACAGCAGATAGCGGGAAGATAGCTCTTGAGCGAGTTAAAAAGTGTCAGCCAGACCTCATTTTTTTAGACGTAATGATGCCCACAATGAATGGATACGAAGTAGTCCATCAACTAAGAGAAGATCAGAATTTACCATTAATTCCGATTTATTTTGTTACAGCCGATAAATATACTAACTACCAGGAAGCGATCGCCGCTGGTGCTAACGGTGTAATTTACAAGCCAATTGAAATTGACCAGTTGCTATCACAAGTTGCGCATACTTTAGGAGCATCTAAATGACAATCAAATTAGCCAAACTGACCAACGGTCAGAGATTACTCCGCCGTAAGACGACGGAGTAATCTCTGACTTAATGGCTATTTTTAAATAATTGATGATTATCAATAGTTTTGACTAGACTTTTTCTTGTATATAAAGCTACTAATTACTCCAATTTAGCATCAAATTTAACAGTCACTTGGCAATTTGTAAGATTAGACTTTTGACAGATAAATTGTCAAGAAATATTAAATAGCATGATTACAAATACAAAAAAGCAAAAGAAACTTGTAAGTCATGCAAGAGATGTGCTGGCTACCATGCCCAGGAAACCAATTAAAGATATGAGTATTAATTGTTTAAATCAGCCTAAATTCAAACGCAATCAAATAGTTAGCTTCGTCGGCGGAAGTGGTAAGGTTAAATCTATTCAAAAGCGAGACGACTTTTGGTTATATACTATTGAAATGAGCCAAGGAGCAAAACCTGATTTTGGGCGAGTGGGCGCGGAAACAAGGATTATTTTAGAAGAAGAAGATATTTATTCGCAAGTAAATAGCCAGCTTAATTAAAAGGTATTGTTTTGATTGCCCATTTGACTATTATTGGCACAAATAAACAGCCTTCAATTAAAATATTATAAACCCAACGGGGCGTATTAATATTTACCTGCCAAACATAAATAAGATTGACTAATGTAGCAATAATAATTTCTGGACTATCAGGAAAAATGTGAGTAATCCAACCAACAGTTATAGTTAGCAACATCAACAAATTCATGATCGCCAAGATAATTTTTGTTCCTCTGATTCCCGCTATACTTGGCAAAGTAACTACTCCCTTTTGGCGATCAGATTCTACATCTCGAATATCAAAAGTATGCGAATTAGTCACAATAAAGACAAACATAAACAGAGTAGTCAAAGCTGTAACCAAATCAAACTTGGCATCAGTATAAGCTAGAGGTATGGCAATAACAGCATAGGTTAAGACACTGCCGACAATCCAAGCTTTTGAACCAGGAACATCCTTTAAGCGATACCATCGCCAGGCAAATTGATGTTTTACAGGGAATAAAGGTATTCCATAAAGTAAGGGAATAATTCCCGCAATACTTACATATCTAACTTTTAAGGGTGCGTAAATAAGCAAGCCAGCTGTAGCAGCGATCGCCAATAGCAATAAAGCCCAAATACAAGGCTGGCGGAAAAATAATTGCGCTTTGGCATCAGGTATCTCTTGAAAATAAGAATCAAAAATACGATCTAAATTATAGGGAATTAAAGCGGTTACAAATATCAAAGCAATTGGCTGCCAATGATGATTTAATCCTAATATTGCTTGAACATAGATTCCCAGAGAAGCGATCGCAGCAGCCACCCAAATACTCGGGTAGATAATTAGTTGCAAAAAAAGGTTGTAAAACCATTCTGGAAGAGAAATTGTTGACTGTTTTATGCTGTGCAATGCTATTCAATTAATTAAATTGTCAATTATTATTTAGCTTAAGGTACAAGTATTGTTGTAGGTTGAGATTTTGGCTCAGACGGCTTGCCGATAATTCTATCATAATTTTAAATTTCTTAAATTGAGTAAGCTGAGAGCGAAAGTAAATCAACTCATTGACTATTTGGAAGTAATTCTAACTTTTTTGGCTTTGATATTTTGAGTTTATTAGTCTGATTTAACATTTCAATATTAGGCATTTCTTGATAACAAGAAGGACAAAACCAATATGCTCTCTGGTGATTTATATGCCTCAGTAAATGATCGTGACAACAGATGCAAATACTCATTAAATATCCTGTTTTTTATGGATCAGTCGACTCTTAAGATTAGGCAATTGCTTAATTTGTATCATTACAGTTCATCAAAGTTAGTGAATCGAGGTAGAATTTTCAAGATTGTCGATAGTCCGATTTTCTTTAGCTAGCAACCTGCTGATTATCTTCTCGCCAAACTTGCCAGTAATTACCTAAGCGACGAACAAACTTTTTCGGCTTCTCAGTATAAATCTTTTGACCCAAAGATATTGCTGCTGATTGCAGTTCTTTCTGGCGATGGTCGATTAAAGTAATTAAAGAGTCTAATTCATGATCGCGATCAAATCTTTTTGGTTGACTAGTAACAAACTCTTTTAATACTGCCAAATCATGATCTTCACCCAGATAATTGGATAAAACATGAGTTTGCTCAACCCATGTTTTAACTAAATCCTTCCAGATAGGATTAATAACTTGTAATTGATAGCGGAGATATTTAACTCGCTTACGCCATTCATGAAAATTTTCTGCTGTTGGTTTAGATACAGCTTTAGCTAAATCTTTATAACCGCAAGCGTAAACTCGTTTTAAACTTTGATCAACTGTTGACCAATTATTCGACTTAATTGTCCAATTATTAATATCTTCTTGAGCATCTTTCAGTTCATTTTTAACCAAGATCAACACATCGCCATCCAAAACACGCTGATATTCTTGACGATAATCAACACAAAGTTCTCGACGAATATTGTTAAACAACTCTGAAGAAACTGTATCGGCATGGGCGATTAAATTGTCCAAAGTTTTGATCCGAACCTTGCTATCTCTTAACTCCGATAAATTACGTCCTATATCTCGAAAGGACTGATTGTTTTGTTTATAAATCGAGGGAGGGAGGCTATATCGTACTAAGCGAAGCACTGCTCTCGTTTTTTTTAACCGTCTGCGAGCTTGATGGACTGCTTCATCAACCCCAACCTTATCACTACAAGTTAATTCCGTAATTGCTTTTTTTGTTTGTTCTGAGGCAATTCTTTTGATTGCTGTAGATACAGATTCTTTGCTGGCTGATGGACACAAATGGATGAAAAGTAGAATTGTCGTAAAAAAGTGGGCAGTAAGCATGAGACACTGAAGTTGCGAAAAACCAGTGAAAAATCATGACTCAACACCCACCTCTT
>JBHJNW010000079.1:0-91558 GCA_050330395.1 Pleurocapsa sp. | reverse complement strand
AGGTGCAATGTTTTTACAGGCAGAACACCAACTTGCATAGATATCAACTACAACAGGCTTTCCTTGTAGTTGTTGTGCTAAAGTTCCTCCGACATTCTCAGTCTTAGAAGCACAGGGATTTGCTCCTGCACAGGGGTTTTTAGAAGCACAAGGATTTGTTGAGGCACAGGGATTTGCTCCTGCACAGGGGTTTTTAGAAGCACAAGGATTGGCTTGTGCAATGCTGAAGCTATACTTGGTAACTGCCCCATCGGGAGTTGCAGAAGTTCTCACTGTTGTCCCAGCTATCAGGGATACGGTAACTGCTAAACTACTGACACACAGACTGAGCCATAAAGCTGATTGTTTACGCATAATTTAATTTCTCAAATTTAGAACTATAGATTTTCAACAAGCAGTAGCGAATCAATTACCGCTTAAATTTCGAGCAAGATAAGAATTTGGCAGAGCAGACTTTTCTAGTTAGTTTGCTTACCGTCATTTAGATTAAATTCGAGAAAAATGAGTGA
The DNA here is from genome assembly GCA_050330395.1 of Pleurocapsa sp. Classification (GTDB taxonomy): domain Bacteria; phylum Cyanobacteriota; class Cyanobacteriia; order Cyanobacteriales; family Xenococcaceae; genus Waterburya. Next base: position 91,049 of record JBHJNW010000079.1, on the reverse strand, counting down.
CAGATGAAGATTAGCTTGAAATTAGATAAAAAATTTAAACTTACGCTGTTGCTTAATTGATCATGTCTTTTTTTCAGCAAAAATTCATCTGAGCATCAGCAACGAATCATTTTTACAGAAGACCTTTCTCATACAATAAAAATTACACAGTACCATCCAATTTCATCAAAGCTGAATTTAATTTTTAGCTATGTTTTGATCTGGGGTCGATTTAAATAATCTATTGAGTAAGTATGACAGGCAAAGACTGGTTCGTGAGCAATGATGGGCAATGTTTGCCTTGTGATGTTGTTCCTCAAACTGAAGAATTATCTCGTCCCTATCGGCTTTACCGCTTTTTAACGGATTTAGAAGACATTTTAGACCGCATTAGAGAGGATCGTTTGCGACTTGAGGCAATTCGTCCTTTGGTGCGTAAACTGTTGACCAGTTCAGACTGGCTACAAATCCCTACTCTAGAGCCTAACCCTGAAACTGGCTGGGAGGTATTAACTTTGTATGATGAACCATTTTTTCCCCTAACGGTACAATTAGTCGCCTGGAAACCTGGTATGACTTCACCGATTCATAATCATGGCTGTTGGGGATTAGTGGCATTGCTGAGTGGAGAAGAAAAAAACACCTTCTGGCAGCGATCTGGTGATAGGGGCGATCGCATTTTTCCTGATAGCGATCGCTTGCTTACTCCTGGAGATATTCTGTGTTTGATGCCCGATGCCATTCACCATGTCGAAGCGATGGGGGATGAACCCACCATTAGCTTTAATTTGTATGGTGAAACTAATTATAACCAAAGGTTTGAATTTGACCCAGTACAAGGCACAGCCAAAAACTTTTAATCTGTTAATCAATCGATGAAACTAAGTCGCCATCTTCGAGCCATTATTAATTCTTTCTCAGGCAAGAGAATTTCTACCTCCTCGCTTCAGTTTCGTTTAACCCTGGAATTGGTGACACTCTCGGTTTTAGGATTGGGTAGCGTGGCGGTTTGGGCTGGCTGGCAAATGGAGCAAAATCTTGTAGTTGCACACAAGCAAACCCTAGAATATATTGCCATGCGCTTTCCCGAACAACTGGAACTTTACTCTCAGGTTAGTTCTGTCGAAACGGGATTGGAACAAACTATTAATAAAGTTTCCACACCAGGATTGGTAGTTTGGGTTAAAAATTCTGATGGTCAATTATTGGCACAGTCTCCTAATAGCGATCGCTCTCTGGCTGAGATTGGTGCTGTTGAATCTCTAGTGGAAGTACCAGAAAAACCTCAAATAGTTCGCTTTGGCGGTCGCGATATTGTGTTGTGTGGGACTCCTCTTGTTCTCAAAGGGCAGTCTCTAGGCAAGCTTTACCTGTCACAAGATATCACAGCAGATCAGCAGAAATTAACTGCTGGGCTGTGGCGATTGTTAGGGATCAGTATTTTAACTATTGCCATTTTAATTGTGGTGATTCAAAAGCGAATTCGCAAAGCCATGTATCCTCTGAAGAAGATGAGCCAAGTTGCTACTGCTGTTTCTGCCGATGATTTGCAAGCTGCCAAACTCGAACTCCATCAAGCACCAGATGAAATTTTGGGACTGGCACAAGCCTTCAATGAAATGTTATTTCGACTATCGGGGGCTTGGGAACAACAACGTCAATTTGTCGGTAATGTTTCCCACGAATTACGCACCCCTTTAACTGTGGTAATCGGTTATTTGCAAAGTCTACTGCGACGCAGCACCAACTTGAGTGCTTATCAACAACAGGCATTAGAAACAGCTACGGCAGAAACCGAACGTACTATTCGTATGCTCCAAGATTTACTCGATCTGGCGCGGGCAGATAGCGGTCATCTGCACTTTCGTTGCGCTCCAATTATGTTGAATACCCTGGTAACAGAAGTAGCAGCCATGAGCCAAAAGGTGAGCGCTCGCCAAATTACCTTACTGGCAACCGATGAAGATGTCTTTGCCTGTGCCGATCAAGACCGCCTACAACAAGTTTTAATTAACTTAGTAGATAATGCGATCAAGTATTCTGCTTCAACTCAACCAGTAGATCTCGTTTTAGAAAAAAATACCCACTCTGCCATCATCCATGTGCGCGATCGCGGTATGGGCATTTCTCTAACTCATCAAAAGCGCATCTTTGAAAGGTTCTATCGGGTAGATGAATCGAGAAACCGTTCTCAAGAAGGTACGGGATTGGGTTTGGCGATCGCCAAAAGCCTGATTGAAGGAATGGATGGTCGAATTACTCTCCGCTCTAAACCAGGGGAGGGTAGTATATTTACAATTACCTTACCACTTTGGCAACAGTAGTTATGAGCGACGACCGTATCCTCTTAGTAGAAGATGACCCCAAACTAGCTGAATTCATTGCCACAGAACTCGGTCTGGAAGGTTATGATGTTACCATTGCCACGAATGGGATGGATGGACTGAGTATAGCTCGCGATCTTCAACCCGATTTATTAATTTTAGACTGGATGCTGCCCGGCATTTCTGGATTAGACTTGTGTTTACGGCTGAGAAAAACGGGAATTGAAGTTCCCATTATTATGTTAACGGCGAAAGATGAAATACCAGATCGCGTTGCTGGATTAAATGCGGGAGCGGATGATTATGTAACCAAACCCTTCAGTATCGAAGAACTTTTAGCCAGAGTAAAAGCCCGTTTGCGTCGCACTCACCCTGAAAAGACAAATATGTTGGTTTTTGAAGACTTAACTTTGAATCCGCTCACCCGCGAAGTCTATCGGAGCAATCAACTGATTGAATTAACGGCCAAAGAATTCGATTTGCTGGAACTGTTACTCCGTCATCCCTGTCAGGTACTCACTCGCGATCGCATTCTCGAACTGGTTTGGGGCTATGATTTTATGGGGGAGTCCAATATCATTGAAGTCTATATTCGTGCTTTACGAATTAAGTTAGAGGCAAGCAACCCCAAACGCTTGTTACATACAGTTCGAGGAGTTGGTTATGTCCTTAGGTAGTCGCTCATTTTCGATTGAGACAGATGTTACAAGTCTTTGTTAAATTTCCTCTAATAATTCACCGAACCGTTATTCAAAACTCCGTCAGGAAAATCGGAAGCAATCAGAATAGATGAATATGCCAAATGGATATCAGAGGAGGAATTCAAGGAAATTCAAATACAGGGTGAAAAACCAAGAACGGTATGGGTAGCAATTATCGAAGTAGAAATATCTAAACTGATTGGTCAAAGAAAAATAGCTATCGTCATGAGCGCGCCAGTCTTTGAAGATGCAGAAGATATTGATTATTTAATCACAAATGTTGAGGGAGAAGTCGTTACAGAGCAATGGATAGTTGACACCTATTCTCAGAGAAATTGGGTAGAAGTTTTCTATCGAGAAGCTAAAGGTTGGTTAGGATTGAGTGAATACCAAGTTAGAGAAAAAAGAGGCTGAGAAAGACATTTTATTCTAGTATTTTGTGCTTATACTTTTATGAGGACACGCATTCTGAGGAAACCTCAGAATCGCGAGATGTCCGTCCTTTGGCACAAGCTAACTGGAGGTTTAAGAAGACGTTGGGCGAATAAACCTAGGTCACGTTTTGTGTATGAGTATTCACACACAAAAGCTGACCGTTTGAATACATTTCCAGAAGCATTAGAAGCATTTCGGACAGCTATGTCTTTTCGTTTTGTTCAATGGCTCAACCAAAATTTTGACCTATTCACAGCTTATCAAGCCAGTTTGGGCTTTGTTTGGGCTTGATTTTTGTTTAAGTCCCGTTAATCGCTGTTGAGTTTTTGCCGACACATAAAACCAAAATAAACCAAAAAAATCAGGACGCTAATGTAACGTCCTGTGAATTCTAATAATTGATCAATTTATGGATAAATATTAAATGCTCAATGAGTTAATTCTTGTTTAACTAAGGCAAAATTAAGCTTTGTCCCAAAGTTCTTTAACTTTTCCTTCTGGCATCCAACTACCAATTTCTTTAATTCTTTCTTCTGGTAGTTCTTCTTTAGTTGCCGAAAAAACAGCATTTACTACCTGCTCAACATTAGCTTGTTGTGGCATTCCGCCTTCATTCTTGACTCGGAAAAGAAAACGGTCTGAATCTATTTTAAAGATCCCAGGACCTTGCCATGGTGGACGTATGCGACTAAGAAAGCCAATAATTGGATTTGTATCTTTCCAGAGATCGCTTATATCTTGTTGTAAAGCTTTTGTATCAGTCGGTTCGGCAGGCTCATGCAGTTCTTCGGCAACTCGGTCAGCTGCTTCTGTGGTCATTAAATCACGCATGACGCGAAATACCATTTCTGTCATGTCTCTGGCATCGAATATATCTTCTAATCCTCCTTTCAGCATGACCTTTTCTAAAAAAGGCGTATCTTTATTAGCAATAGGAATTGAAGGACCTTTCTGAATAGCATCTGGGGGATCTTGTTCCATGCGTTTCAGCATTTTTTCCCCTTTTTCGGTTAATTTAGCTTGATTAAACTTAATTAAATGAGGCAAAGGACCATCGGGTGCGCCAAAGGTATTGGCGACGCGAAAGTCAACTTCCTCTGAATCAATTAAATCGGGTACATCTTCTTGATTAGCGTAAGCGTTACCTGTAAAGTCAGCCTCAATGTATTGTTTTTGATTAAGATAGTCAAGATGTCCAAGAAAATCCGCGATGCTTAAATCGCGTCCTGTAAAGTCTGTAGCTTCAAAATTTACAGAATGTTTACCATTGCCATCTCCCTGCTTAATTTTTCTGAGCAAGATGTACATAATGTCATCTTTTAGGGCTATAGTCATATATTTTATTTCGTTTATTCTTTTTGTTTCTTACAAAAGAAATTGTAAGGAGATCATTCACCCCTCACATCTGCTATTAGGATAAGATTACGTTCTATCTTTAGATAGATATATGATGCTGCCTGGTTTCTAATAATTAAGAAGCGAATCTAAGAAGCTACTCTCTGTTTCAAATCATACAGCATACATTATCTGCTTACCTTAAGCTATACTTAGCGTACTTAGCAGCAGTTTCGACCCTCAAGCTTGCAAGCAAAGAGCGGAGCAGTCTTAGTTTGAACGCATTTTTACCTTCTAGCTGGCGACTTGTAGCCAAGAGATAATTAGTCTTTTGCTTCAATCTCAAAAATCTAGCTTTTTTGACTAAGCAATCAAACTCAAGTCACACTTCAACCAGCCTGCTAAATGCGCCCGAAATATTCACCCATTTTCTAACTCAAAAACAAGTTTGATTACTGCTCAATTTAAATAAAATTTAGGTCAAAGTAATTATGTTAGTCGAAATTGCCGATCGCCTTAAGACAGTTGCTAATTCGATTATCGGAAAAAAGCACAGTTCTCCATATTGGATTGAAGTAACCACTAAGCAACCGCACTGTATCTATTATTTTGGTCCTTTTGATAGTTATGGCGAAGCCAAAAGATCGCAAGATGGCTATATTGAGGATCTAATCGAGGAAAAAGCCAGCGGGATCAGCGTCAAAATTCAACGCTGTTTGCCAACTAAACTAACGATTACGGAAGAAGAATTTATGGCTGGCTAACTTTTAAGATCGTCTTGGCTTCGGGATTGAACTTAATTGAACTCATGAGGATGAGCAAAATACTGTTTCATCAGTAATGCGATCGCCTTTGGCATTTAGCTGGTTAAAGACACGACTATCTTTTGTCGCTTATTGATAATGATAATTAAGTGTTTAATTATTGATTTTACCGTTAGCTTCTGGCTTAATTGGATCGTTGCCCCAATTCATCAACGAATATCGCCAAGGAGTCTCTTTAATATCTCCAGAGGGCTTTTGCGCTAAATGACGATGAACATAGCCTACGACTTTCTTCATGTGTTTAAAGTCTTTCTTTTTATAGTCTGAGCGATCCTTTTGGAGAATTTTGATAATTTTCTTGCCCGATTTACGCCCTTTTGTCTTGCCTTTTTGCTCTTTTTGACCTACCGAATGACTTTCTGGTGTCTTAAGCCACTGCTTGATTTCTGAAGCGTTCATATTAACAGCTGCGGTAAAATCGGCGATTATTTCCGATTGCTTGGGCTTAAGCTGATCTCCATTTTCCACGGGAGATAAAGACTTGGCTCTATGGGCTGAAATATTGCCTGTATTGTCGTTTTCGACTAGATAACGAGGTTTACTTTTAGTAGCTGTAATTTTTCTTCCTTCAACTGTAGTTGACTCGGTTACCTTCTGAGTAACTTTGCCAGTGGTTTCTCCTTTGCCAACTTTCCACTTAACGCGATCGCCTTGCTTAAATTTACTTGTCATAGACTAAATATATCTGTAACTGAAGTTAATAACGTTAATTAGACCATTTAATTATGGTTGTGTTTTGGTATCAATGCCTCCCCTTTAAGATTGATCTTTAACTAATTGTTAAGCTCCAAAATAGCTGCTTATTAACCACTTTTGCTGTCTTAGCTAACTATTACATCCGTAGCGGGATGTATTTTAAGCTTAACTTGGTCAAAATAAATCAAAAAGTTCTAATAATTTATTTATGGTTAATCAAGTACAAAAACGGGCTGTTGGCACATTTCCGACTCGTCAAGATGCCGAGGTTGCTCTCATTGAATTAAGAGATTCTGGCTTTGATATGGATCGAATATCAGCGATCGCGCAAAATCCGCCAGATGAGAAACAATTAGCTGACGTAGAGGTTAAATCTAGTTCCCAAAGAGCTAAAGATGCGGCAGAAACAGGAGCAATTATGGGGGCTACCACAGGCGGAATGTTGGGCTTGATTGGTAGTCTTAGTATCTTGGCTATTCCAGGGGTTGGTTTAGCCACCGAGGCAGCAGTCTTATTGGGTAATGCTCTTTTGGGCAGTGGTTTTGGGGCGGCTGGAGGAAGCCTAGTCGGGGCTTTAGTTGGTTGGGGTATTCCCGAAGAACAGGCTAAGTATTATGATGAGCTGCTATCCCAGGGTGATTATCTGGTTTTAGTTGAAGGAACAGAAGCGGAAATAAACGGAGCAGAAGCAATCTTGCTTAATCCTCAAATTCTTAACTGGAATACCTATTCAACTCAGTGGCAACCGTAATGCTGGATGTCGATTGCTTGGGTTTGAATTAATTTCTTATAGCTTATAGCTTTTTCAACAGCTAGTTTTTACGCCCCTCAGACAACTTGGGGAGAAATACCGTAAAAGTCGATCCCTTACCTACTTGTGAGTTTACCGTAAGTTTTCCCTGATGAGCATAAATTATTTGTTGGCAAAGGTACAATCCTAAACCTTTGCCTGCCCGCCGATGATTTCCTTGATGATATCTTTGGAACACAGTTTGTTGTTCTTGGGGTGAGATGCCGATTCCAGTATCTTTGATCTGGATTAATACCTGGGACTCGTTTTGCGTCAGTGATACTGTTACTTTGCCCTGATCGGTAAACTTGATCGCATTACCAATTATATTAGTCAGCACTCGCCTTAATTCTAGGCGATCGCCATTGATTGCGGCAACTTTTGACAAGTTTGCTGCTAACTCGATGTCTTTTTCTGCTGTCAGAGGGTTGAGTTCGGTAACTACGTCGGTAATTAGCTGTTCGAGATCCACAGGAATAAAGCTCAGAATTTTTTGCCCCAACTCATAATGGTGGGTTTCCAGCAGCTTATTAAGCATCTCTAGTAAGTTCTGGTTGCTGCTAATAATATTAACAATCGCCTCTTCCTGTTCCTTGGTTACATCTCCAAAAGCCGCTTGCTTAATTAGGTCTAGCATTCGATTGGCAGCTACGATCGGAGTACGCAGATCGTGAGTGAGACAAGAAACAAAGTTCTCCCGCTGATCGATAGTTTCTTTGAGACGCAACATTGAGCGCACTCTTGCCTGTAATTCATCAATTTGAAAAGGCTTGCGAACAAATTCATCTGCCCCCGCATCTAATCCCTCTACCAAGCTAGATTCTTCTCTAGCGGTGACTAATAGGATCGGAATAAAAGGAATATTTTTATCCTCGCGAATGCGTCTAGTCACTTCGTATCCATCCATGCCTGGCATCATCACATCAAGTAGAATTAGACTGGGAGGAGCCTGCTTAACTTGTCTGATGGCGGTTTCACCATTGTGTGCCAAAACCACATGATGACCTTCTTGTTCTAAAGCTAGTTGAATCAGCAAAAGGTTATCAGGAATATCATCAACCGCCAAAATATAAGTATCTTTAATCGCTTTCGTGACGGACATGTTTAATTAGATATAGTAATACACACCAAATACTTTCCACATTAGTCAACGGGCGTAAATTTAAACATCATACCTGCGAGGGATTTCTATGGTAAAAGTTGAGCCAACGCCTAATTCGCTTTCTAAGGAGATTCTACCCTGCATCATTTTTACCAAAGATTGAGTAATAGCCAAACCTAAACCCGTTCCTGAATGCTGTCGGGTAAAGCTTTGATCTGCTTGACGAAAAGCCTCAAAAATTTGGTCTCGATCATTGGCAGCAATGCCTACGCCTGTATCGCTAACGGCGATCGCAATTTCTCGCTTGTTGATTGAGTACGCTTTAACAACTATCGATCCCGATTCAGTGAATTTAATCGCATTAGACAACAAATTAATCAAGATGCGCTTAACAAAGTTTAGATCTTGAAGTAACACACTGTCTTCTAGTTCGATTTGCGCTGATAAGCATAACTGTTTCTGCATCGCTAAAGAACGGAGTTCTTCAATGGTCAAATCTACTACCTTAGCTAGATCAAAGCTTTGGGGACTTGGCTTGAGTTTCCCCGCCTCAAGTTTAGAGAAGTCCAACATTTCGTTAATCATATCCAGCAAACTTTTGCTGTTATTAAAAATTCGCTCGATTAAACTTTGCTGTTGTCCAGATAGGGGATCGGGATACTGGCGCAGCAGTAACTGAGAAAAGCCCATAATAGCATTCATGGGAGTTCGCAGTTCGTGGGACATAGTGGCTAAAAACTCTGACTTTAGCTTGTAGGCTTTTTGCAGCTGAATATTTTGTAATTTAATTTGCTGCTGCTGTTTTTCTAACTCTTGGTTTTTTAAAATCAATAATTCATTAGTGACACGCAGACGTTGGTTTGCCAACTCAACAGCCTGTTCTGCATGATGGAGGCGAATTGCGCTGTCAATGGACTTGGCTAAGTTATTGGGTTCAATGCTTGATTTGGCAATATAATCTGCTGCCCCCGCTTTCATGATTTCGACAGCAATTTTTTCGTCTCCTTGCCCAGTTAAAACAATCAAAGGCAAGTCCAGGTTTAAAGCCTTGATGTCGGCAATCAACTCTAAACCATCAATATCTGGCAAACGGTAATCCAAGAGAATTAAATCAAGTTGATTTGTGTAGTGCTGCGGTGTATTAGCAGAAGCTATGTGGCGATCACTAAATAAATTACCTAGATTATCTGACCAATTTCTCAATAAAGCAAGAGCTTCCGTACCATTTTCTACCTCAGTTAACTCGATAGCAACACTGGCTTTTCTTAAAGCACGTCTAACGGTTAGGCGATCAACTTCATCATCATCAACTAGTAGTATTGAAAACTGCTCTTCGCTCATTGTAAATTGACATTTGTATTGCTGAGTCTGCGATCATTGATCTGTTGAATTAGTTAATTAGTACTAGGGCATCTCGCACAAAGTCCAATACTTATTTAAAGCCACCATTACCTCAGCAAAATTGCCAAAGGTTACAGGTTTAAGGATATAACCAGCAACGTTTAGATTATAGGCTTCAATCCGATCTCGATCTTCGTCTGAGGTAGTCATAACTATTACTGGAGTTCGCTTGAGGACATCATCTTCTCTAATTGCGTAAAGGAATTCTAAACCATTCATCTTAGGCATATTAAGATCTAATAATATTAGCCTTCTGGTTTCGGGTACTTGGGGAGGCTTTCCCTCCTGCGATCGCAGCATTTCTAAAGCTTCGATACCATTTTCCGCTACATATAGAGGGTTAGCAATTTTATATTTTTTAAATGCTCTTTTGACGTTCATTACGTCAACTTCGTCATCCTCCACCAACAAAATATTGATTGTTCTTTCGTCCATATTGCTAAATTTATGTTTTAGACATTGCTTAACTTATCTTTACGTTGTGAAATATTACAGATTTAAAGTACTATCATAAGCTTCTGAGACGATTTATTCCTCAGCTAAAAGTTGTATGTTTTAAACAAGTAAGCCAGCGACAAAAAGTGTTAGCCAAACATTGAGTGATGCTAAAATTTAACTAAATCAAATTATTCCCGATACAAGAAGATATTCAATACTCTCGATCTAATCAGAAATTAGTGACTAAATTCTGTTGATTTTGAACTAGAGTGACAAAGTTCGATAAGATTCGTAGTCCGTTGTCGGAAGATTTTTCAGGGTGAAACTGCACCGCCATTAAATTATCCCGAGCGATCGCTGCTGTTACCGTCTGTGAACCATGAGTCACCATAGCCGAGTTAAGCTTAGGATCTATAGGCTCGACATAAAAAGAGTGAACAAAGTAAACATAAGGGTTAGAAGGCAAATCTCGCCATAATTCATTTTGTGGTTGGCTTAGTTCTAGTTGATTCCAGCCCATTTGAGGAATCGTAATCTCAGGTTCACTTTTAAAACGACGCACGATACCAGGAACAATGCCTAATCCCCTCTCTGTTCCTTCTGCCGAACCATCAAATAAAATTTGTAGACCTAAACAAATGCCTAAAAAAGGTTTGCCTGTGGCGATCGCTTTTTTGATAGTTTCTTCTAAATTGCGCTCTCTAATATGTCGCATCGCAGGATCGAACGCTCCTACCCCTGGCAACACCACTGCCTCAGCCGTCAAAATATCATGAGAAGAATTAGTAATTGTCGGCACTGCACCTGCTTTCTCTAAACCTTTGCAGGCAGAATGAAGATTTCCCATATCGTAGTCAATCACGGCTACTTTGACCATATTGTTTCCTTTAGCTTTAATGACTTCTCATCCCATATCTTAAACAACTTTGGCGATGACTAATTAGTGATTATCTCAATCCTTCTGGCTGGTAACTTTTAACTTAATTTTCAACAGTGCTGCAAAATAATTTAATTTTGTTTTATACGCAGTAGCTCAAAACTTAAAACTAATAAATTTGAACTATACTAATTTCAACTAAGCGTGCCATGAAACCAACTTTTAAAAATAGACTGGCTTGGGAACAAGCTCAGGTATTAATGCAGCCGGCAATGTTAAGAGTAGTAGATAATATTCGTAAAGAGATCGAAGCTTCTGAGTGGAAAGGAACATACAAAGAAGTAACCGAACCGATTCCTGGTTACCATCTTTGTTTATCTCACGCCAATTATCAGGTTGAGGTGGATGTTTGGGAACTTTGTTACAAAGTTTGTTTTTTAGAATATGAGCCAATCCAACATATATTTAGCCAACAAGATGAAGCTGCTTATCCTGTAGAAATAGATACTCGTCTAATCGATGATTGGGGAGAAGTAGACTGGCAATTATTAGAATCAAAAGCACAACAGTCTGTCAGAAAAGTCTTTAGTACTCTTCCAGAGTAATTAATTAATAGCAGGTAATAGTTATGGAATTGAGACAGGTTCAACAATCAGCAGGAGCAATTTTTAATGAAGCAGGAGTTGCTGTGGATTTCAATAATCAGGATCAGGTTTACGAAGCAATTAATCACGGAGTAGCAATAGGCGATCGCTCTGGCTGGGGTTTACTCAAAATTACGGGAGAAGATCGTTTGCGCTATTTGCATAATCAAAGTACTAACGACTTTGAAAAGCTCAGACCAGGACAAGGCTGTGATACAGTGTTTGTCACCTCCACGGCACGTACTCTCGATTTAGCAACGGCTTATGTCACCGAAGATGCGGTTTTACTAGTGGTTTCTCCTAGCCGTCGCCAACAGCTATTGTCATGGCTAGACCGCTTTATTTTTCCCTTCGATAAGGTTGAATTAAGTGATATTTCGGCAGAAGACGCGGTGTTTAGCTTGCTTGGCTCACAAAGCAGCAGCCTACTATCTAAACTAGCTTCTGATACTATTTCTTTAGCTAATTTGGCAGAACATCAGCTAGTAACCATCGCCGATATTCCTGTCAGGGTGGCAATGGGTAGCGGCTTGGCAACTCCTGGCTACACGCTAATTTTACCTCGCGATCGCGCAGGAACAGTCTGGACAAAATTAACTGATATAGGGGCAATTCCCTTTGGCGATCGCTTATGGGAAAGTTTAAGGATACAACAGGGTAGACCTGTTCCTAATCACGAACTAACTGAAGACTACAATCCTTTAGAGGCGGGACTATGGCAGACTATATCTTTTGACAAAGGTTGTTACATCGGTCAAGAAACTATTGCTCGCCTCAATACCTACAATGGAGTTAAACAAAAGCTATGGGGCATTAAGTTAAGCCAACCTGTTGCTCCCCAAACACCGATTATCTTGAAGGATAGTAAAGTCGGCGTGTTGACTAGCTGTACCAATACTGAAGCAGGATATTATGGCTTGGGTTACATCCGTACCAAAGCTGGTGGAGTAGGTCTACAGGTTAAAGTCGGTGACGCTCAAGGCGAAGTTGTGTCTGTGCCTTTTATAAGACATAAGTAGTAGGGGCGGTTCGCGAACCGCCCCTAAGGTAGAAGTTAGTAAAGTTAATAGCTAATAGCTCTTAGCGCGTTACTGGTTTTCTGGCGATGGCTTTTTGTCTGTGTTAGCAGCATCTTTATTTTGGGCTGCGGGAGCTTTGATCGCATTAGCAGGATTGTTGGGAGGGGATTTTTTAGCAGCTTTTTTAGCAGCAGGGCTTACCTCCTTTACTTCTGTTTCGGCAAAGTTATTAGTATTCACGCCAGCGTAGTTCACTTTTTCAAAGCGCACGACTACAGGGTAACGAATACCGCTGGTATCTACCGATGCGACTGAGCCAACTTCGTTATACCAATAGGATTCTGGACGAAGAATTCTGACCTTAGAACCTCGTTGAACCATAATTGATTAGTCTCCTGAAAATAAATTTTTATTGTGTTTTAGTTAAGAAAAATACCACAGGCAGCTTTCTTAATTTCCTTGGTTTTTGGCTAGATAAATGATTAACCATCAAACTTCACTGTCAAGTTTATCAAACCTAGCTAGCGATCTATGCTTACGAAACATAACAATTAACTTTTGTATTTAAATCTAGGCGTATTGCCCTATGTAACTTGCCGCTTACACAAAAAGTAGACCTAATCTTAATATAGAGTTGCAAACTCGATTCTTAATAACTATTTAAAGTTTTATGTCTGGTTCAGCTAAAAAAACTATTTATGTAGCAATGGCAGCAAATTTTGCGATCGCCATAACCAAATTCATTGCCGCCTCGATTACAGGAAGTTCAGCCATGCTTTCCGAGGGGATTCATTCCGTAGTCGATACAGGAAATGAATTATTTCTCTTGTTAGGATTGCGCTTGAGCAAGAAGCCAGCAGACGACAGCCATCCTTTTGGTCACGGACAAGAGCTTTATTTTTGGACGCTAATTGTGGCGCTATTTATCTTTGCTATTGGTGGTGGGATGTCGCTCTATGAAGGGATAAATCATCTTCAACAACCAGAACCCTTAACCGATCCTTTCTGGAATTATGTAGTATTAGGGTTAGCAGTGATTTTTGAAGGCTATTCTTGGAATGTAGCTTTACAACAGTTTTTAGCTACCAAAAACGAAGATAGCTTTTGGACAGCAATACGAGCCAGCAAAGACCCAACTATATTTGCCATCTTATTTGAGGATACCGCAGCTTTAATCGGTTTGTTTGTCGCATTTGTGGGTGTATTTAGTGGACATCTACTAGGTAATGTTTACTTAGACGGAGTTGCTTCAATTGTGATCGGAGTTATTTTGTGCGGCGTGGCAATTCTATTAGCAACAGAAAGTAAAGGTTTATTGATTGGGGAAGGTGCAAAACCAGAAACCGTAGCTAGCATCAGAAAAATTACCAACAACGATCCTGCGGTAGAGAAAGTAATCAAAGTTCTCACGCTGCATTTTGGTCCTCAAGAAATCTTGCTTAACTTAGAAATTAAGTTTGTTGATGAGCTTGAAACCGAAGAATTAGCGATCGCCGTTGAACGACTAGAAAATTCGATCAGCAGCCAGCATTCAGAAATTCAAAACATCTTTATTGAAGCTAAATCTATATCTGCCAACCGGAAAGCTGCCGATATTGCTACTAAAATCAGCACTTAATTTCTAAATAATCAAGATCAACTCAAATCTGAGCAAAAATAAAAATGTCAGGCGTTTTAATAGCCGCTTGATTTGGCTAAACTTTCAAATTTAGTTAATTCGGCGTTAAAGAGTAACTTAACTGTCCCCACAGGACCATTACGATGTTTAACAATACTAACTTCCGTAATTCCTCGATCGGGAGTATCGGGATTATAATACTCATCACGATAAATCATCATCACTAAATCCGCGTCTTGCTCAATACTGCCACTTTCACGTAAGTCAGACAGCAGGGGGCGTTTATTGGTTCTTTGTTCTACTCCTCTACTTAATTGAGACAAGGCCACAATCGGCACATTCAATTCTCTGGCTAAACCTTTTAAACTCCGCGTCATTTTTGATAGCTGCTGCACGCGGTTGTCGTTGTCTCCTCCCTCCATTAGCTGAAGATAGTCGATCATCACTAACCCCAAAGGATCTCTTTGCTGTGCTTGCAGACGGCGTACTTGCGATCGCATCTGCATTACCGTTAAGTTAGCTGTATCGTCAATATAAATGGGCAGTTCTGAAAGTTTTTCTACTCCATCAATTAACTGTCCAAACTCATTTTGAGCAATTCTACCCGAACGCAGACGGTTACTGGGAATTCTCGCCTCACTAGAGAGCAACCTTTGGGTTAATTGTTCCCGCGACATTTCTAAACTAAAAACGGCAATGGGTAGTTTAGAATCTCTGGCAATATTTGAAGCCACGCATAACGAAAATGCCGTCTTCCCCATTGATGGCCTACCAGCAATGATAATTAAGTCAGAACGACTAAAACCACTAGTCATGGCATCTAGATCGTAATAACCAGAAGGAATACCAGGTAAAGCCGTTTCTTGATGTAGTTCCTCAATGGTATTGAAGGTGTTGACTAGTGTTTCCGCAATTGGTATTAAACCTTCTTGAGGACGTTCTTGGGTAAGGCGAAATATTTTTTGTTCGGCGGCATCTAAGACTACTTCTAATTCTGAGGTATTATCGTACCCCAGATCGACAATTTCGTGTCCTGAAGTAATTAACTGACGACGGACATACTTTTCCATAATCAGGTTGGCATAGCGGTCAATATTGACCGCCGATACAGTACGGTTAAGCAACTGTGCTAATTTAGTCGTACCGCCTACCTGTTCGAGTAAATCGCGATCGCTTAAATAAGTACTCAGAGAAATAAAGTCTGTCGGTTTACCTTTGCTATTAAGGCTTAGCGCTGCGTAATAGATCTCTTGATGTGCCTTGACATAAAACGCATCTTTAACCACTAATTCTGCCACCCTCGTAATCGCTTCTGGATCAAACAGGATGCCACCTAAGATTGCTTCTTCTGCCTCAATACTAGCTGGAGGTAAGCTATTGATTTCTGCCATTAACGATTCTGGATTCTTACATCATTACCATAGAACAAATATTCTACTGCCTTGCCTAATTTAAAAAAAATTTGATGATGGCGATCGCTTTATAAAATAATTGCCGAAAAAACTAAATCTGCGCTATTGTTCTTCTTGAGAAAAACCAAGATATCCTCTCGGGGTAATCATCCACTCGGCATGATTGCGGGTTGTGGTGTTGCCAATAATGACGGTGGTGAGCATATCTATAGGTTGCTCTAGCATCTTTTCTAGGGTGGTTAAAATTACCCGTTCATCATCCCGATATGCTCCATGAACGATCGCCACGGGAGTATCTGGTTGACGATGCTGCGAGAAGATTTCTTGAGCGGTAACAATTTGCTGGGTACGGGTTTGCGATCGCGGATTATACAAAGCGGTAATAAAATCACCACTGGCTGCGGCGGTAAGTCTTTTTTGGATCATCTCCCAAGGAGTTAATAAGTCACTTAGGCTAATGGCACAAAAATCATGCATTAAAGGTGCGCCAACTCTAGATGCTGCCGATTGTAAAGCTGAGATGCCAGGAAAAACCTGTACTTGTGGTGTTTTACCATTCCAGCCAGTCGCCTGTAGTTCTTCTAATATTAAGCCTGCCATACCATAAATACCGCAGTCTCCAGAAGAAATCACCGCCACGGTTAAACCCCACTGGGCCAGTTCAATGGCTCGTTTAGCTCGTTGTTGTTCTTGGGTGATGGGGGAAGATTCAACTATTTGTCCTGGACGCTGGAGAGATTTAATCAGATCGGTATACAGACTGTAACCAATGACCGCATCGGCTTCAGTAATAGCGGTTTGAGCAGCAGGAGTAATTTGGTCTAAATTTCCTGGACCAATGCCTACTAAATAGAGCTTGCCTGTACGTCCAATATACTCTTGAGCGGCTTGCGCGATCGCTACCGTTACCGCCCCTGCTTGACTATCGGATTTAAAGATTTGCTTCGATACCAGCAAGTTTTCTCCTGCTAAGATGGCAGCCGCTTCGGCAACACTATGAGTTCCTACTTCCTGCTTAACTACGGATGAAGGAGTGGGAACATCTACTTGCTCTAATTGTTCAGCAGCAAAAGTTTTCAAGATTAAGTTGCGTCGCTGGCATACTTCGACAATTCCTGCCTCGTCTGCTTTAAGATTAATGCTAGTGATTCCAGCGATCGCTTCTGTGGCCAAATGATAAGTTTTGCAGGTTTCATCAATAGCTGTCTCGATTAAGGCTCTAGATGTACCTCTTTCGCAGCCAATGCCCACCCATAAAACTTTGGGATGCCACTGTACCTTGGGGAAATCGTTTTTAGAGGCAATTTTTCTTTTAGTGGGGCTGATCCAAATTCGTGCTTGCGGCTTAAATTCTGTCTGGGCATCAGAAACAAAAGAAAAGGGATGTTTTTGAGGCAGATGTTCTTGCCAGAGAGTTGAACCAGCTTCTTGAATGACCTGTATTGTCTCTTGTTTAGCTACTGCTGCCATTACTCCTGTCCAATCACCTTCGCCTTTGCGCCAACCGTAGGTAAAGCCTAAAACATCAATAGCGGGTAAAGCTAAACCATGAGACGCTCCCGTAATAACTGGAGTTGCGCCAATTTGGCTAGCAATTAGCTGAGTGAGTAAATCTGCTTTGCCCTGATGTCCACTACAGAGACTAATGACATAATCACCTTGAGAATCTATTACCACCACCGCAGGATCTTCAGCTTTATTTTGCAGTAGAGGTGCAATCAATCTCACAACCGCGCCAGTAGCCAAGCAAAAAATAAAAGCTTGGTTTTTGTTCCAAATCGATGCCAGATGTTCTCTAAGCGAATTATCGTAGTGTTGAGAATTGCCTTGTTGCTTAATCGAGGCTGGCAGCCACAGTTGAATCGGGGATTTTTGAGCTAAGGGTGCTATGACTTGCGCTGCTTGCTGATGAGTGGCGATCGCTGCAATGGGAGCAAACTGTTCAAAACAAAGATTATTCAAGGTGCCGTCCTGATTAGATGCTGATAAAGATCAACAATAACAATGATATAGCAAATTCTTGCCCAAAGCCCAAAGAGTGGTTTGACGGGGCTGACACCGCCCTTCGAGGGCGGTGTCAGCCCCTCACCAATACATTAATTGAAGTGGAACTTTGGAAAAATGCTCAAGACAAAACGTCAAATTGGTTTTGTTCAGCTAAGAATGCTTAAGATAAATTTTGCTTGTATCGGCATCTAAATAAATCCAGCCGAGATCTTGTAAGCGAGTGGTTAGGTTAGATATGGTTACGCCCAATTCTCCAGCTATTTGATAAAGATGCTGCCACTTAGTTAAATCTTTGTCTTGCTTTAATTCGGTTAATATATGTTGGGGCATGAGTAAACATCCTGCAAAGTATTGTGCTTGCCATTCAATTTTGGCTAAATTACCGTTGCGACAGAGAAAATGTTTAACCTTAACATCAACACCTTTTTGCTTTAACCTAATGTAACGTTCCACTTTTTCTCGATCAATGTGTAAAATCCAATGACCGATTTCATGGGCAATAGTTGATTCGCCAAAACCGCCTTGAAGTTCGGGAATGTTTTCGTTGATTTCAATTAACTTTTCTAAGGGCGAAATTCTGGCAGCGATCGCTCCTTGTTCGTCATCAGGTATTGTGTCCCAGACTAAATCTAAATCCAAGAATTCAGCCATGACACTAGTATCTATTGGTAATTGAGGCTGACTATGCGATCGCTCCATCTGCAACCAAATATCTAAGGCATAAGCCTCTATTTCCAGTTTGGAAATAAATCGAAATGGATGAAAAACACTCACAAGTCTATAACTCCTAGTCTATCGTGGAAGCTTCACGAAATACTCTTTGAGCAAATTCAGGGTTTTCGCGCATGCGACGAAACAAAGCTGGCATATTTTTATAGTGTTGTTTCAGTAAGTCTTCTTCCTGTTGGGGAATTCTGCCCGCTAGAAAAATCAACTCTTCTTCATTTAAGTTTAAATGTTTTGCCAGCCCACGAATTACGTCTTCTTTGGGCGCATAATCGGCTCGATTGTTTTCCAGTTTAGAAAGGTAAGTAAAATCTATTTTAAGCAACTTGGCTAGTTCTCTTTGAGAATATTTCTGTTCTTTTCGCGCTTGACGAATTAGGTTGCCAAAATCATTCTTCACTTTGATTATTCCTGTTAACTATCTATCGATCTAATCATAGTTTAGCTTGAATAAATAATCAACAAAGTCTGTATTTTGACTGTCTTCTGTGGTAATTTATAGCTGTCTATAATGATCTTGTTTCTAGCTTTGAGCTTTTAGTTGAGCGTTAATTATTTTCTTTCATTACCAAATTATTACGATGTACTACCGTATCTGAGCTGTCATAACCTAAAATGCTGGCAATTTCTGTAGAGTGATGACCTTTAATTTGTTGAATTTCATTGCTGCTGTAGTTGACCAAACCTCTACCTAATTCTACGCCCTCTTGGTTACATAGCTGCACGGCATCGGCAGCCGAAAATTCTCCTTCAATGGCGACAATTCCCGCCGGTAGCAGAGATGTCCCCTGATTGGTAATTGCTTTAACCGCACCACTATCTAAAAATAGCTTACCCATCGGAATTAAGCCGTAGGTAATCCAACGTTTACGAGCATTATCCGTCTGGGGTTGAGGTTCAAATTGCGTGCCTAAATCTTTCCCCTGCAAGATATCTATAATATTTTGAGGCTGTTTGCCTTGAGTAATTACGGTTCTAACTCCTGTACTGGTAGCAATACGCGCTGCTGCCAATTTAGTTGCCATGCCTCCCGTACCCCAGGGAGAACTGCTAGATCCTGCATCTACCTGAAGCTGACCAAATTCTTCGTTACTAACTAGTTTAATCGGTTGAGCATCAGGAACTGTCTTGGGATCGGCAGAATACATGCGATCTACATCTGTCAATAAAAATAACCAGTCTGCCTGAACCAAACTAGCAACCAATGCAGACAAGGTATCATTGTCACCAAACTTTAATTCGTCTATAGCGATGGTGTCGTTTTCGTTGACGATTGGGATTACTCCCAGATCTAGTAATTCCCTAAAAGTATTAGAAGCATTGACATAAGTGGTACGTTCAACCAACTCCCTGCGAGTTAACAAAACTTGCGCGATCGCCTGTTGTAAACTACTAAAGAGATCGTCATATATCCGCATCAAACGCCCCTGCCCCACAGCTGCCACAGCCTGCCTGAGTGCCATCTTGCGGGGTCTTTCGGTCAAGTTTAATCTGGCACAGCCTACCCCCACAGCACCCGAGGAAACTAAAACTACACGATGTCCTAAAGAACGTAAATGACTCAAAGTTTCTACCAAAGAAGCGATGGTGGCGATCGCAATTTGACCAGTTGGCTGTGTCAGACTAGAAGTACCAATTTTAATAACTATTGTTTGAGGCTGTTTGCTCATTAATTTAATTTTTCTTACTCCACCCGCTAAAAATGATGTTCTAGATGATTAAACTGCATTGAAATAATTCGGTTAATACATAACAGCGAGTTATCAGTGCTTTATGCTACCAGTATGAGCAAAAAATAAACCCATAATAAAAATTAAATTAAACTTGAGTTTTCTCAGCTCATCTCGGTAAAAATTGATCAGTGTGGGAGTAGCGATCGCGTGACCTATATTAAACCAGAAGCAGTGTCGAATCAATCATCCTTAGTCAAGGAAATACTCGCACAGGGATCTAGTGCTGCACGACAGCAGAATTGGCTAGAAGTCAGTAATCAGCTAAAATTGTTACCCCAAGCTGAAAACCGCCGAGAAGCTACAGTATTTCTCCTAGAGCCTGAAGACTGGCATACAGCCTTTGATTTAGCATTGAGCATGTTAACGCAAGCTGATTTTCAACATCAATGGGAAATCACTAAGCTACTACCTCGATTTGGCTCAAAAATTGTCACCCCGCTTAGCATTTTGCTGAAAGATGAAACAGTAGAAGCGGAAGTACGCTGGTTTATCTGTAAGATTTTGGGCGATTTCCCCAATCAGTTGGTTATCTTAACTTTAGTAGAATTGCTTCAACAAACTACGGACAGTGAGTTGATTGACATAGCAGGAAAAACTTTAATTAAAATCGGCGATCGCGCTATTGATGCTTTGGTTAATTTGTTATCCCAATCTGAACATCGTCGTTTAGCGGTTCAATCTTTATTTTATATTCGCACTCCCCAAACTATTGCTCCCTTGTTAGAAGTAGCCACTACAGATCGCGAACCAGAATTACGTGCCATTGCGATCAAAGCTTTGGGTAGTTTTCACGATCATCGTGTTCCGCCTGTTTTAATTACAGCTTTACAGGATCAAGCCAGTAACGTCAGAAAAGAAGCAGCAATCGCTTTAGGTTTTCGCCCCGATCTCTGTCAGGAATTAAACTTGGTTGCTCATCTACAACCTCTGCTTAATGATTTAAATCTAGAAGTATGCAGCCAGGCAGCGATTTCTCTGGGAAGAATGAAACAGGATGCAGCTACCACTGCTTTATTTAGAGTACTGCAAGCCCAAACAACGCCACTCACTCTTAAATTAGATTTAGTTAAAGCTTTGGGGTGGAGTGAGATTAGTTCAGGGATTAGCTATTTACAACAGGCACTTACTGACGATACTGAACTCGTTACTCAAGAAGTTATTACTGTTCTCGGCCGAATTACTGCACCAGAATTGAAGTCGCAATCGACTCAAGCACTAATCAATTTTTGGCATAGCAAAGATCAATCATACTCTTCTCAAGTTAGACTAACTATAGCTAACTCATTAGGAGAATTGCACGATAATTCTGCCCAAGAAGTTTTACAACAGCTAACTCGAGATAGCGATCGCAAAGTCAGACTGCATGCCTTTGCTGCACTAAGAAAACTTAATTAATTCAAATTTAACTTTATTTTGTTAGTACTTATTTAGCGATCGCTTAATTTTAGCTTTTTAGATCTGAGGGGAATTTTCACAATAGCCCCAAATCCAAATTGTTTTGATACCATCTAAGTACTAACTAGAAAATTGAAAGGCAGCAAAAGTATCATCATTTAAGTTTTGCTCGCCTATCATAACTAAATCGTTACTCTGATAGGAGTAGAGGAGAAAATAACCATGTCTGACTTGAATCGAGGAATTATGAAGTTTGATGGTGCAGATAAACCAATTTTGGTAGCTGTCTCCGCAGTCTTGATTTTTGGGGGCATTATTGCTCTAATAACTTGGGCATTGAAGTCTGCTTATGTAGTCTAGCTTTCTCGTGATGGCATGGGAAAAATAAACAAGCAAACTAGCTAATTATTTTTTTAATAAAAGTATGGTAAATCCTGTGCTAAGATGGTTAACCGTGATGTAAATGGGTCGATGCCCGAGTGGTTAATGGGGGTGGACTGTAAATCCACTGGCTATGCCTACGCTGGTTCAAATCCAGCTCGGCCCACTATGTATACAAGAGAGAGGTAATCCGCCTCTTTTTTCATAGCTTAGGTAAATCTTTAAATTTTTTAGGGTTGTCGGAATCAGTTCGATAGACAGCAATAATGGTCATAATTTCTCCCCTACTTTTTCAATTAGTTTGTCAGTGAAGGCGATCGCTTCATCAATCAAAGCATCATGATATTTTGGAAGAAATCAGACCAGTAGACGTAAAAGTTAGTCAGGTTGAGCTAGAACGTGCCATTATCGCTGTAGAACAGGTCAAGGCAGATTTAGAGGATACCAAGGTTAAAGTGCCGATCGCGGGTCAAATTTTGCGGATTAATACCCGTGTTGGCGAACAGGTAAACACCGAAGAGGGAATTGTGGAATTAGGTCGCACTGATGAAATGTATGCGATCGCCGAAGTTTATGAAACCGACATCGGTAAAGTGAAAATTGGACAACCAGCCACCATTAGCAGCGAGTATGGCGGGTTTGCAGGCAAGCTCAACGGCACAGTAGAGCATTTAGGCTTACAGGTAGGCGCAAAAGAATTATTAGAATCATCAGAAGATCCAACTCAAGATGAAAACTCTCGAATTGTCGAAGTGAAAATCCGCATCGATCCAGTATAAAAGAGTCACTGGCGTTTAAGTATAGCTATTAATATCTTCTTGTAACCAATCTTCTACGGGTTTGCCATCTTTACGACGCAATTTAATTTCTCGCATCACAATTAAACCCGATCCTGGTGGTGCAGGTTTTTCTTCAAAGGAAATTTCATAATCATCTGGGTTTTCATTACGCTCCCTCAGCCAGTCCTGCACCTTAATTGCACAGAAGAAAGACTGCCCCTGCTCGAACATACGACTAATTTGCATCGACAGACTATGAATATTTAAACGAGCCATAATTTCAGTTTTCAGTTTTCAGTTTTCAGTTACCAACATGATAGTTAATTGCTTGCAGACTATGGAAAAAACTGTTTTGCTTCTTGGTTCATATTCAGTAAATTGATACTTATAGCAATCGAACTATGGGTTAAGACACCTTTGAGTCTCTTTGCGTCTTTGCGTCTTTGCGTGAGATATTTTTTTATCGTCCTAATCTAATCTTTACTTCGACTGCCATACCATTTAACACGTAGCAATACATCAGCCCTAATATCTTATTCTTGGATCGATATAAGCATTAATAATGTCGATCGCAATACTGGCAATCACGACAATAATACCGAAAAACACCATTACTCCCTGCACAGTAGGATAGTCTCGCAGAGATATTGCCTCATACAGTCTGTTACCTAATCCCGGCCAAGAAAAAGTTACCTCGGTCAATACCGCACCACCAAGCAAAGCAGCAAAGGTCAAGCCTAAAACTGTAATCACTGGAATCAAGGCATTTTTTAGGGCGTGGTTCATCAGAATTGTTCTTTCAGCAATTCCTCTGGCTCTAGCTGCTTCTACATAATCAGCCTGTAGAGTTTGCTTGAGATTCACCCGCACAATACGTTCAAAGATACCGCTTAAGAGTAAACCCAAAGTCAAGCTTGGTAATGCCAAGTAATGCAGTGTGTTTAGCAACATGCCAATATCTCCAGCAATTAGACTATCAATTATGTATAGTCCTGTGACATCAGGAGGAGTAGCCGCACTAACAGGAAACCGAGTACCTAAAGGAAACCAGCCTAAGTTAACTGCAAAGATTAACTGCAACACCATGCCTACCCAAAATAAAGGCAGAGAATAAGTAACAATGCCGAATAACCGTCCCCCAGCGTCTAAAAACTTATTGGAGGAGGAAGCAGAAACTATGCCGACGAAAACACCTACTGCCACTGCCACAATCATGCTACAAAAAGAAAGCTCAACGGTGGCAGGAAAATATTCTTTAATTACTTCCCAAACTGATAAACCACGACTGCTTAAAGAGCTGCCCAAATCAAAACTAAGCAGATCTTTGAGATAGTCTAAGTATTGCTGCCACAAAGGATTAGTTAATCCTAATTGCGATCGCAATGCTGCTTTAGCTGCTTCGGGGGCGCGGCTACCCAAAATCGCATCGGCTGGATCGCCAGGGGTTGCCCTCAAAAGCAGGAACACAATAGTAGCAATTGTCAGCAACATCAAAGGAGCAAGGAGCAAGCGAATCAAAATGTAAGATTGCAGAGCCTTAGAGCGAGACATGGTTCAGCCATAATAAATTATCTTATTAGTTATAGCAGTCACCAATCTCATTTGGAAAATTAGCTGTCTTAGCTTAGCTTGTTGGATGCTGATTAGCTATTCGACCCAATTCCTAGCTCTTTCTTGCTTTTTTTTAGATCTTTCCATAAGGATCTAATTTGCTTGTATGCCTGATCTGGAGGCAGCTTACCACCAGTTTCTAAATTACAAATGTAGCTAATTTTTTGAGCAAACTCCTGCAAGTTAGAATTAAAAACCAAGTTCTCGGGTTTGACATTCCCGTGATAGGAATGACGTGGATGAAGAAAATCGTACTTGTTTTGGTTATTGTTCATGGTTGTGGGATATTCTATAAACTGGGTTTTATTTTAAATAATAACAATTCATTTAACTCTTGTTAACCCATTCTTAACTTAAATTGTTAACCCAGCTTTTCTCTATCCATCAATCGCCAGATTTATAAGTAGTTACACCGATGTCACAGTCAAAAAAACTTTACGAAGGCAAAGCAAAGATTCTTTATACTACAGCAGACTCAGAGATCTTGCTTACCGTATATAAAGATGATGCTACTGCTTTTAACGCTCAGAAGCGGGGACAAATTCAGGGTAAAGGGGCAATTAATTGCCAGATTACTGCTGCGCTGTTTGAATGGTTGGAATCGAAGAATATTCCCACTCACTACATAGACTGTCCTGAACCTAACCAAATGAGAGTTAAAGCGGTTACTATTGTTCCTGTAGAAGTAGTAGTGAGAAATATTGCCGCCGGCAGTCTTTGCCGTCAAACAGGGCTGCCAGAAGGTCAAGTATTATCTTCACCTTTAGTAGAGTATTACTATAAAAGCGATGAATTAGGCGATCCCTTACTCACTCGCGATCGTATCTTTTTGTTGAATTTAGTTACCCCACAAAGGTTAACAGAAATTGAAAATATGGCACGTAAAATAAATCAAAATCTACAAAGTTTTTTCGATCAATGTGACATTACTCTGGTAGACTTCAAACTAGAATTTGGTATTGATGCTCAAGACAACTTACTTTTAGCAGATGAAATAAGTCCCGATACATGTCGCCTATGGGACAAGCGTGAAACCGATCCCCAATCCAAAATAATGGATAAAGATCGTTTTCGTAAAGATTTGGGTCAAGTAGAAAAAGCATATCAAAAAGTCCAACAACGAGTTTTAACACAGTTAAAGAAGTGACGATAAATATTCAATCTAATACTAATTGTTTTATCAAGTATTTAACTTTAATGTTTCAATCTAATAAAAAATAATTAAGCAATAAAAATAGGGAACATTCAATTAGATAAATAGTCATATTTTTTTAATAGTTGGCTAGCCAACCATAAACTACGAAAACATAATCTTGTTTTTAGCCAGAGCAAGTGCCGATGGGACAGTTGTGAGTTAAATTAGCCAAAGATTATTACGTGACAAAGCGAAGCCTCCAAAAGAGGCAATAATGTCCTCGAATGTCCTCGCGATGCTCTAAGGCTTTGGCATCGGCCCCACTAGTACTTCGCCCAAGAACTATGAATTATGAATTTGGTTCGTCTGAGAAAGCAAGCTCAGCGAATCTGAGTCAACAGACTAACCTTGACTCATGACTTTTTGTCCGCTGCGACCGTTGGTTAATTCGAGGCAAAATTATTATCAAAATTATTAACTTGCAGCAATTCTCTATCTGGTGTGTGGAAGTGTTAATCGAACCGAAAAAAGTGCGTCTATCTCCTGCCCTTATTACCATCTTGGCAACAACTCTGACTTTGGCAATTTCTTTACCGAGCAGAGCAGAGCAAAAGCGTTTTGATAACCAATCAAAAAATGCTGTAATTACTACTAATGGTGCAGCTTTACTGCAAAATATTCACTTAACTAAAATAGCTCAAAATCAGAATACTGACCCAGAATTACCTTCGCCTGCCGACTCTGATACACAGTTCGATCCAAATATAGAGCTGCCTGAAATTACGCCACCAGAATCAGAGCCACCTCAGGGTGAAAATGAAGTCCAACCGTCGCCAGATTCAGAAAATGAGCCACCTCAATCAGCTAACGAACCTCGCGTGTTGGTAGCAGAAGTAGTAGTAGAAGGAGCAGACGAAGAATTAGAAGACATCGTTTATGCGACTATTGGCACTGAACCAGGGCGAACCACTACCAGAACCCAATTACAAGAAGATGTCAACGCCGTCTATGCTACTGGTTTTTTTCAAAACGTCGAGGTAACTCCTGGAGACACTCCTTTAGGGGTAAGAATTACTTTTACGGTAGAACCCAATCCTGTCTTGAGTGACGTAAATGTGCAAACCATTGCTCAGGGAGCTGACAGTGAAGTCTTACCACCAGAGAAAGTTGACGAGTTTTTTGGGGGAAATTATGGTCAGATTCTTAATTTGCGAGAATTGCAGGCAGGTATTATCAGAGTTAATGAATGGTACAGCAAAAATGGTTATGAACTCGCGCAGGTTGTTGGTGCGCCTCAGGTAAGTCCAGAAGGGCAAGTTACCATAATTGTTGCCGAAGGAATCATTGAAGATATTCAAGTTAGATACTTTGATGAAGATGATGAACCAATTGAAGGAAAAACCCGCGAATTTATTGTCACGAGGGAAGTACAATTGTCACCAGGAGACGTGTTCAAGCGTGACATAGCTCAAAGAGATTTGCAGCGGGTTTTTGGACTAGGAATTTTTGAAGATGCGCGTTTTTCCTTTAGTCCAGGAACAGATCCTAGTCAAGTCATAGTTAATATTGATGTAGTTGAAGGTAGCAGCGGCTCAGTTGCTGCGGGGGCTGGCTATAGCTCAGATAGTGGCTTATTTGGTACAGCAAGTTACAGACAGCAAAACTTTGGTGGTAATAATCAGACTTTGGGGACAGATATACAGATTGGTTCGGACAATCTTCTGTTCGACGTTAACTTTACCGACCCTTGGATTGCTGGCAGCGAAAGCCGTACTTCTTATACGGTTAATGCTTTTCGTCGTCGTTCGATCTCCCTCGTCTTTAATGGAGAAAACGATATTAATACTCAAAATGGCAATGATTCGCCCCGTATAGTTCGTACGGGAGGCGGGATTAACTTTGCTCGTCCTTTGCCTAGCGATCCTTTCGCCAGAAGAGATTGGACTCTATCTACAGGTTTTCAATACCAACGCATCGAAGTTAAAAATAGTGATGGAGAAGTGTCTCCCTTATCACAACCTCAAACTTTTATTGATCCTGATACAGGTCAAGAAGTTACCTCAGAGCCGTTTAACCTTGCCTTTAGCGATGATGGTACAGACGATTTGTTTTCTTTGCGTTTTGGCGCAACTCGCGATCGCCGTAACAACCCTCTGCAACCTACTAGAGGTTCAATACTGAGACTAGGAACAGAGCAAACCATACCAATTGGTTCGGGCAGTATTTTCTTTAATCGACTCAGAGCTAACTATAGCCAATATTTTCCGATTGATATTGTTCCCTTTGGTGGTGATACTGAAGCATTGGCTTTCAACGTCCAAGCAGGAACGATTATTGGCGATGTACCTCCTTACGAAGCATTTATCTTAGGGGGAAGCAATTCTGTTCGCGGTTTTAATGATGGTGAAGTAGGTAGCGGTAAAAGTTATTTTCAAGCTACGGCTGAATATCGATTTCCCATTTTTAGAATTGTTGGCGGCGCGCTCTTTTTTGATTACGGTACAACTTTAGGTTCTAGTGATAATGTCCCTGGAAATCCATCTGTTGTCAGAGAACTTCCTACTAGCGGATATGGTTATGGTTTAGGGGTTAGGGTGCAGTCTCCCCTAGGACCAATTCGGGTAGACTACGCTATCAATGACGACGGCGATGGTCAAATTCAATTTGGTATTGGCGAAAAATTTTAATTTGTGGAGGTAAACGGTTGTTTGCCTAAAGTCATGGGGAGTACAGTAGCTAAAGAGTTTAGGTTGTCGGGAGTGGGATTGCATTTAGGAGAAAATGCCACTGTGAGAGTAATGCCAGCTAATCCTGGAGATGGTCGCTATTTTGTGCGGGTGGATTTGCCTGATGCGCCGAAAATTCCAGCTCGAATCGATGCTTTAGGTCAAACTATCCTATCTACCGAATTAACGGTCGAAAAAGCTAAGGTCAGAACAGTAGAACATCTGCTAGCATCTCTAGTGGCTTGCGGTATAGATAATGCCCGGATCGAAGTCGATCGCGAAGAAATACCTTTGCTGGATGGATCGGCTAAAAACTGGTGTGAGGCGATCGCTCAAGTGGGAATTACTCACCATGAGGCAACGGAAGTTGCTCAAGACCCAATTACTCCAGCCGAACCAATCTGGATTAGAGAAAATGATTCTTTTGTTGCTGCTTTGCCTGCACGCCAAACCCGCTTGACTTATGGCATAGATTTTCCTTATCAAGCAATTGATAATCAGTGGCATAGCTGGAGTCCTGCCGAAGCCAATTTTGCTACTGAGATTGCGCCTGCTCGTACTTTTGGTTTTGCCGAACAAATAGAACAGCTACAGCGTTCAGGTTTAATTAAAGGGGGAAATCTGACAAATGCCCTAGTTTGTAGTCATCAGGGGTGGCTGAATCCTCCTCTCAGATTTACGAATGAACCAGCCCGTCATAAACTATTAGATTTAGTAGGAGATCTGAGTTTATTAGGTCAATTACCAACGGCTCATCTAATTGCTTACAAAGCCAGTCACAAGCTGCATACCCAACTGGCAATTAAATTAGCCGAAACAAGGGTAGCCCGATCTTAATTCAAGCTATCCTTGCCTCAAATCCAGAAAATAAAAAAATATCAATTAAATCTCTAATGGTTACTGCCAACGATTCTGTTTTGTCAACTCCCGATCCTGAGCTTAAAACCACCTTTAATATTCAAGAAATTCATCAGCTATTGCCCCACCGCTATCCATTTGCCCTAGTAGATCGCATTATCGACTATGTACCAGGAGAAAAAGCGATAGGCATCAAAAACGTTACTTTCAATGAACCCTTCTTCCCTGGACACATTCCCGATTTTCCCTTAATGCCAGGAGTATTGATGGTAGAAGCTATGGCACAGGTGGGAGGAATTGTTTTAGTTCAGTTGCCAGGCATGACTGGTAAGTTCTTTGCTTTTGCTGGAATTGATAAAGTTCGTTTTCGTCGTCCAGTAACCCCTGGCGATCGCTTGACCATGACTGTAGAACTGCTGTCACTAAAGCAAAATCGCATTGCCAAGATGCAGGGCAGAGGCGAAGTAGACGGAGAACTGGCAGTCAAAGGAGAAATGATATTTTCTTTGATCGAAAAATAAATTGAGTATTCAGTGGGAGTGAGATGGCAGTTTAATCAAGATATTTAGACATTGTTAACAACTAACTAGCTAGTTTTAATTTTTTGATTTAGTCTGTTCATCTAAATTAGATAAGTTATCATCGTGCATAATTTGGGATTAGCCAGCAGATCAGCCTGGAAATGACAACTGATCACTTTTCTGCCAACTATCGATTCAGTCAGCGATTGAGTCTTTGTCGAACTCATCTAATCGCTAATCCCTCAACATCTATCAAGCTATAGCCTCTAGGAGAATTGATCTTGACCGCCTTAATTCATCCGACTGCTGTGATTAATAATCATGCCCAAATACATCCGACGGTGCGTGTCGAACCTTATGCAGTCATCGGTGGTCAGGTTAGTATCGGCGCCAATACTATAGTGGGTAGCCATGCCATTATTGATGGACTAACTAAGATTGGCAAAGACAATCAGATTTTTCCTGGTGCAGCGATTGGCTTAGAACCTCAAGATTTAAAGTATCAAGGGGCAAATAGTCAAGTAATAATTGGCGATCGCAATCGCATCCGCGAATATGTCACCATCAACCGTGCTACCAATGAGGGAGAGGCTACTGTCATTGGCGATAATAATCTATTGATGGCATATAGTCATGTCGGTCACAACTGCATTATCGATAATGAAGTCGTAATTGCCAATAGTGTAGCGATCGCTGGTCATGTTCATGTGGAGTCAATGGCAATTATTAGCGGTGTCCTGGGTATTCATCAGTTTGTCCAGATTGGCCGGATGGCAATGGTCGGCGGGATGAGTCGTATTAGCCGCGATGTGCCTCCCTATATGATGGTGGAGGGTAATCCGGCGCGAGTGCGATCGCTAAACTTAGTTGGCTTGAAAAGACGTGGTGTTACCAGAGAGGAAATTCAACAGCTTAAAAAAGCGTTTCATCTACTCTATCTACAGCATCTTCCCCTTCAAGATGCGATCGCTCAGCTTGCTCTAATGTCAGATAATTCACACATTCAGCACTTACAGAAATTTATGCAATCTTCTCTGGCTGATAATCGAAGAGGTTTAATTGGCGGCAAATAATAAATTTGTTCTGAGCGTAAAATATATATATGCTGAGAAAATAAGTATTATATTTTAATTCCCATAAATTTGATCTTTTACCCACCTATGCTGCCCCAGCGAAAAGAGCCAAAAGAGTGAAATTTAGCTATCCCAGTAATTTGATCTGTTAGATTATGGCAATAACTATTTTTTTTTAGTTAGGCTGGAGTTATTCTGAAATTTTATATTACTTACTCTAGTAGGCATATAGCGACAAATATTATATAAACAATACAAACAACTATGGAAAATTGTCAGATTGAAAAGAGAGCAGAATTAGAAATTAACCCAGTTGACAAGTTGAACAACCGCAAGCAGAAAAAGAAAAAGGCTACTTCTATCGGTCGGTTGGCTGCGGGTTGGATGATTTTGCAAACCTTGTTCCTGGCAACTCCTACTCTCGCTCAGCAACAGTCAGAAGATACTCTAAGCTACAGTCAGTTTTTAGAGAAACTAGCAGACGACGAGGTTACCAAAGTAGAGATTGATGAAACTACCAGCACAGCCACTGTAGTCTTAAAAGGACAATCTCAAGATGATCCTCCCAAAGAAGTAGCGCTGTTCGAGCGCAATCAAGATTTAATTCCCAAGATTAGAGCCAAAAATGTTGACTTTAGTATTACATCATCAATAGATCGCTCTACAACTATTGGAGTTTTATTGAACTTACTAATTATTTTGGTCTTGTTATCAGGATTAATTATGATTTTACGACGCTCTGCTAATGCCTCTGGTCAAGCGTTGAGCTTCGGTAAATCCAAAGCTAAGTTTCAGATGGAGGCAAAAACAGGAATTCAGTTTGGTGATGTAGCGGGTATCGAAGAAGCCAAAGAGGAGCTACAAGAAGTTGTTACCTTTCTTAAAGAGCCAGAAAGATTTACGGCGATCGGCGCAAAGATTCCTCGTGGTGTTTTGTTAGTTGGACCGCCTGGGACTGGTAAAACTCTTTTAGCTAAAGCGATCGCTGGTGAAGCTGGTGTACCTTTTTTTAGTATCTCTGGTTCTGAGTTTGTGGAAATGTTTGTTGGTGTCGGTGCATCTCGCGTCCGCGATTTATTTAAAAAAGCCAAGGAAAACGCCCCCTGTATCGTCTTCATCGATGAGATTGATGCAGTAGGTCGTCAAAGAGGTGCCGGCATCGGCGGTGGTAATGATGAGCGAGAGCAGACTTTAAACCAGCTACTTACTGAAATGGATGGCTTTGAAGGAAACAGTGGCATCATCGTGATTGCGGCGACTAACCGTCCCGACGTTTTAGATAAAGCTTTAATGCGTCCTGGTCGTTTTGACCGTCAGGTAATCGTCGACTATCCCGATATGCAGGGAAGATTAGGCATTTTAGAAGTTCATGCCCGCGGTAAAAAAATTGCTCCAGAAGTATCTTTAGAGGCGATCGCTCGTCGTACGCCTGGCTTTAGTGGGGCTGACTTGGCTAACCTCTTAAATGAAGCCGCAATTTTAACCGCCAGAAGACACAAAGAAGCGGTAACTATGCTGGAGGTAAACGATGCCGTAGACCGTATTGTGGCAGGAATGGAAGGAGTTCCTTTAGTAGATAGCAAATCCAAAAGGCTAATTGCTTATCACGAGGTTGGTCACGCGATCGTGGCTACGATGCTTCCCAGTCACGATCCTGTAGAAAAAGTCACGCTCATTCCCCGAGGTGGGGCAGGGGGATTAACCTGGTTCACCCCAGATGAAGAAATGGGGTTAGAAACCAAAGCTAAAATCTTGGCCACCATCACCTCTACCTTGGGTGGCAGGGCAGCTGAAGAAGTCGTATTTGGCAGGGATGAGGTAACTCAAGGAGCTGGTCAGGATATTCAGATGTTGACGAATCTAGCGCGAAAAATGGTTACTAAGTTTGGTATGTCGGATTTGGGAGTGCTTGCCCTCGAAGGTCAGGATCAACCCGTATTTTTGGGCGGTGATTCAAACTCAAGAAATGAATATTCAGAAGAGGTTGCTTCTCAAATAGATATCAGAATTAGAAACATTGCCTTTGATTGTTTTGCCAAAGCCAAGAACATCATTAGTGAAAATCGCTTAGCGGTTGACCGCATTGTCGACATTTTAGTTGAGCAAGAAACGCTAGATGGCAAAGAATTTCGTGAACTTCTAGCTAAGTTTTCTCCTGTCTATGGTTCTAGTCAGAAAACTGACAGGATGCGAACTCTTTTAAGCAAAAGTTAGTGTCGCTGCTGATTGTTAATTAACAATGCGATCGCAATAATGCTGAGATTAGGGCAATAGGCGATCGCCTTACTAAAACAGACTAACCAATATTAGCTTGCGCATAATACTCATCAGCAAACAAACTAAAGTTGGCTGCATCTGGATTTTCCGTGAGCGCAATTAGCTTTTCAACTGACTCATTGACCCAATAGTCTCTTGTATTAAGTTCAAAGCTTGAGAAGTTATTGCCTTCAAGAATTGCGGTTTCAGTAGAAAATTCTGTCGCATTAAGTGCTAAAAATCTGTCAACAGAAGTGATGTTATTATTTTTGATAATTGAATTAGGGCTTTTTTCATTATAAATCCCTGATATATTAACATTACGATTAAAATCAGGGATCAAAAAGTTTGTTCCCACGTCTTCTACAACATTATTGTCGATTACTGTGCCATTAGTGGTATCGTTCCAAATATGATAAGCATTAATCTTCGACAAGTAACTATCTTTTACAGTAACATCGTTGGTATTAAAAAATTTAATGCCAGCTGCATCGTGACTTTGTGAGTGTTGCGCTTCTAGATTAATATTTTTGACCGAAAGACCACTAATAATCGCACCATCAGTGTCGTTAATACCAACGCCTTTTCTACCTACATCCTGTATGGATGAATTAAGTAGCTGTAGTCCATTGGCACGGTTGAGAACAATTCCCGTATTATTTTGACCGTCCCTGATGGTGTTACTCTTGCCAAGATTATTGAGATTAAGATTCTGTAGTGTTAGATTAAAGGCACTATAAGCATAAATACCATTATTACCATTGGTTATTTCTACATCTTGAATGGTTGCACCAGTCGCTCCTGAAGTTAGATTAAAAATAGATTTGGATGTTCCGCCTCCATCAACTACCGAACCTGCTTGACCATCAATTGTAATATCTTTATCGATTGTGATTCCGTCAGTGTAGTATACCTTGCTGCCAAGTTGAACAACATCACCATCTTTGGCAGCTGCGATCGCACTTTCTAAATTGCCACCAAAATCATTGTCCACATTAATTATTTTTTGGTCTACATTTGGTTTGGCAACAATATTTTCTGTTTTGCTTACTGGTTGAGCGACTGTTTCTGCAACCCAAGACACAGATTTAGGTTCAGGAGAGATCGCTAGCTGTCCATTGTCATTAACAATAAATATGGGATTAATTGACTGTCCTTGTTGCAGGTTGACCCAATTATGTTGACCACTAATAGTGTAATTACCGTTGCCGCGATCAATAAGATCTACACCATAAGCTTCTCGAATGGTATATGGAAGAGACAAGTCTACTTGCCAATTCTTAGCATCAACATTTGCCTTCAAGTCAAGTTCTAGTTTATATCCGCCGTTCCAATCTTCGACAACTTGGCTCTCAAACTTAAGCGCCGAATTAGATTTGTCATAACTTTTAGTGACAAAATTGTTAACTGAATCAGCAAACAATAATTGCGGCACAAGAGAAGTAGAATTACTACTATTGCCCTTATCTATGATGAACACAATTTCAGTTTTTTCACCTTTGTCTAAGTATTTGTTCTCATTAGTTCCTGAAATATTGGTTTTTCCGTCTGCTTGAGCTAGTTCGGCACCATAAATTTGGTCGATTTTGTAATTATCAGGTAATGAAACTCCGATTTTCCAATCTTGAGCTGTCGAAAGTGCTTCTAAGTCTAAAACAACTCTATGGCTACCGCCCCAATCGTCAGTAATTTCAGATTTAAAATTAAAAGTTTTTTGATTAACCAGCATAATATTTGAAAAAGTTTTTAATTAAAAAAATTCAATAATTTGTTTTCAAGAAGATAAATTTATACAGGTTTTAATTGCTTTGCTTGTTCTTTATCTCCTAGCAAAACTACTTTATCGCTGCTTAATCAAAGAATCCGTGAATCTAATGTGTATAAACGTGTGATTTTTGTCACATATATGTAATTAAAAATTGTAGGTCAGCCCAAGATAAGAGAGTAATAATATTAATTACAAACACAATAATTACTTCCCAAACGTTGTCGGATGCAAGATAAGTTCTCAACTATTGCCGAGAAGAAATAAGAAAAACTAATTTTCTAGTATTCATTTCCAACATACAACTAAGCAGTTGGCTTACTGGCGGTTCTACGAGCGATCGCTCTAGTTTCTAAACCATGATATTTTTCTGCCTGAGACATTTTGAACTGTAATAACTCAGTTTGAACTAGCTCGAACTGCTGCTGAGGTTTAATTGGCACAAGATATAAAGCCTGAAGAATCACTTGCGCGATCGCCTGTGCTAATAAAGGAGGAACAGAATTACCAATTTGCCGAAAACCATGCCATTTAGTAGCGTGAAACATAAACCAATCTGGATAAGAATGCAGTCGTGCAGCCTCTCGAACGGTAATACAGCGAGGGGTAATCGGATGAATGGGACGAGGAGAAGTAAATGCACCCCGATTACTAGCTGTACCCGCTCTGAGGGTAATACACAGACCATTTGGCTCTAGACGATAAAAATGACTAATGCGATCGCTTTTACCAGGAATTATGGTGGCAAATCTAGTGATGGTTTGGGCAGTATGTTTGGTGCGTCGGCTACAGGTCAAAAGTGCTGGATTATAGATTCTGCCATAGGCGTAATTATCAGCAACTAAACCAGGATTACGTAATTTGCTAGCATACTGACTCGGCTGACCATAGTTCGCCACTACCCAATCTCGCAGCTCTAATTCTGGATAATAATCGACTTCGGGAATATCGCCAATGGCATCGGCAACCGTGGGAGTAGGAGGTAAGCAGTTAATTTGCGGCATTTTAGCGGCACAACCAGGCTTTTTTAGGGGAGGGTTAGACGTTGGTTGAGGATAGTTAGGTAGATTTAGACCTTGACGACAGCCAAGTAGAAATAGCCTGTGGCGATTTTGAGGTACTCCATAATCAGCTGCATTTAAGACTTGGGGATTCTCCCGCACCTGATAGCCATTAGCTTTAAACTCACTGATAATTGTTTGTAAAATCTTCCTTTGCTTGCCAATGGTAATTCCACGCACATTTTCCATGACAAAAAATTTGGGCTGTAAATCTAGGACAAGGCGTAAAAAATTAAATACTAGAGAATTGCGATCGTCACTAAGATTTCTTTTGCCCATCAGAGAGAAACCTTGACAAGGAGGCCCCCCAAAGACGACATCGATATCGCGATCGCCAATTAGCGATCGCATCCTAATTTCCCTCGCGCTGGTTTCGGTAACGCTACGACAAATAGTTGTCCAGAAAGGAAAGTTATATTCATGGACACTAGCATGAATTGGATCTAATTCTACGGCTGCTAAAACATCGAACCCTGCTTGTTCAAAACCCAAGGTCATTCCTCCTGCACCCGCAAATAAATCTACAGCAATTGGTCTTTGATGTTCGCTCACGTTAGTTTACGTTTGGAGACAGATTAAGGTTCATTCCACTCAATGTAAGATTTTAGTCCGATTGGTTCACAATTGCCTACTTCAAAAATCTTCTGAAGAATTGTCTAGAGTCCTTATGCTCGTTCTTAATCTATGAGATGATGAAAAGTTATTAATAGATTGTCTCAACATAGGAGTTGGAGTGTGGCAGAAATTCAATTTGCTAAAGGTGTAGCTGAAGCAGTAATTCCTGAGATTAAAGTTACTCGTTCTAAAACAGGTAACAGCGGTACAGCTACTTTTTATTTTGCAGACCCCAATATTTTAAGTAAAGAAAGTAGTGAAGAGATCACTGGAATGTATCTGGTTGACGACGAAGGAGAAATTGTCAGTCGAGAAGTGAAAGGAAAATTTGTTAATGGCGAAGCCAGAGCCATTGAAGCTGTATTAATTATGAAATCGGTTGAAGAATTTGAACGTTTTGTTCGCTTCATGAATAAATATTCTGAAGAACACGGCTTAGGATTAGACAAATCTTAATTTGCTCAAAATATTAGCTAAAAAAGTCAAGATCAATAAAAGAATCTGGGAAATTTCGTTGTGAAAATGAGATTTCCCGATCTGGTTAGTAGTACTTTTAGAAGTCAGAAGTCAGAAGTCAGAAGTCAGAAGTCAGAAATGAAAGGTCAATTAATTGACTCAATCCAAATATCCTTAAACTTATTCAACCAAAGTACGGCTCGTATTTTTTGGAATTTATTTCTAGCCGCAATTCCCCTGACACTTAGTTTTTATTTATTTCGTCCATCAGTTATACGTAACCTATTGTGGTGGACTACTTTACTTATATTTATCGCTTTTTTACCCAATGCACCATACATTTTGACCGACTCAATTCATATTCTTGAACTCAGTCGACGTAGTTATCCTCATTGGGCAATTATTTTGATTCTAATTCCTCAATATATTTTATTTATTACCGCTGGATTTGAAGCCTATGTAATTGCTTTAATTCGTCTAGACCATTATCTGACTAATGTAGCAGCCCAAAAATATTTGCTTTTAGTTAATGCGATCGCTCATGGTTTATGCGTCGTCGGTATTTATCTTGGTAGATTTGAACGATTCAACAGCTGGGATTTTGTGACTAAACCAGGACAAGTAATTAGTATTACTTTACAAGACTTACTTGATAGTTGGAAACTACTGAGTATGGCGCTCGCTTTTTGTCTAATCTGGCTACTTTCGGAGTTTACTAAGCTAGTTAATTATCGACTTAAATTAATAACTAATAACTAATTTCATTCAAAATCTGTTCGACAATCATTTCAGGTGCCAGAGAAACATCTATCACCAAAGCATCTTGAGGTTCTTCTAAGGTATCGAATTGGCTTAGCAGTAAATTAGGATTCATAAAATGACCTATGCGCTGTTTAACCCTGCTTTGAATAAATTCATAGTTACCACGCAAATAAATAAAAACAACTTCCGGATGATTGTGGCTGAGAATTTCACGATACTGAGTTTTGAGTGCAGAGCAGGCTAGAATAGCATAATGCTTGCTGTTTAAAGTATCGGTTATTAGCTGCTGAAGTTTTTCTAGCCAAGGCAAGCGATCGCTATCGGTTAGTGGGATACCCAAGTTCATCTTGTCAATATTTGCCTGGGGATGAAAATCATCTGCATCATAAAAAGCCCAGCCAGTGCGATTGCTCAACAGCTTACCAATAGTAGATTTTCCAGTCCCTGAAACTCCCATAATAATATAAAACATAAGGTTCAAAATCTAGGATTGACGGTAGACTATATATCTAAACATTAATTTAATTATTTTTCAGATTTTTTTTAAATCATTTATGAATGCGATGACAACAACCTCATCTACGGCAACTTATGATGTAGTAGTTATTGGTTCTGGTATTGGCGGATTAGTTACAGCTACACAACTAGCAGCTAAGGGAGCAAAGGTTTTAGTTTTAGAGCGCTATCTAATTCCAGGTGGTAGTGGCGGATATTTCGAGCGAGCAGGATATCGTTTTGATGTCGGTGCATCAATGATTTTTGGCTTGGGTGACCAAGGTACAACTAATTTACTGACTCGCGCTTTAGATGCAGTAGAGATGAAGCTGGAAACCTTTGTCGATCCGGTGCAGATTCACTATCATTTACCAGATGGCTTAGAACTAAAAGTTCATCGCGATTACGAAGCATTTTTACAGGAATTAATCGCCATTTTTCCCGATGAAGAACCGGGAATTCGGAAGTTTTATGGCAAATGCTGGGAGGTATTCAATTATCTTAACTCGATGGAGCTGCTTTCTTTGGAAGAACCCCGTTATTTAACGCGAGTATTTTTCCAGAAGCCTTTTTCTTGTTTGGGTTTGGCTAAATATTTGCCCCTCAACGTCGGCGATATTGCCCGTAAATACATTAAAGATCCTAAGCTGCTTCAGTTTATTGATATGGAGTGTTATTTATGGTCAGTTGTTCCTGCTGATAAAACACCGATGATTAATGCGGGAATGGTCTTTAGCGATCGCCATTATGGAGGCATCAACTACCCGAAAGGTGGTGTGGGTCAAATTGCTCAGAAATTAGCCGATGGTTTGCTTAAGACTGGCGGCGAGATCAAATACAAGGCGAGAGTAACGGAAATTTTGATTGAGAATGGTAAAGCTGTTGGTGTCAAACTGGCAGACAATACCGAATATCGTGCTACAAAAATAGTTTCTAACGCTACCCGCTGGGATACCTTTGGTAAACTGATTGATTCTCGACACACCCCCAAAAAAGAACAGAAATGGCAGCAGCGATATCAAAAGTCACCTAGCTTCCTGAGTTTGCATTTAGGCGTTGATGCTAGCGTATTGCCAGAAAGTACAGACTGTCATCATATTTTGCTCGAAAATTGGGACAAGATGGAAGAAAATGAAGGCACAATTTTTGTCTCGATTCCGACTTTGCTAGATCCTAGTCTTGCTCCCCCAGGACACCATATCATTCACACCTTTACCCCTAGCTGGATAGAAGATTGGCAAGGACTATCAACCCAAGAATATCAGGATAAAAAAGAAACGGCAGCAGCCAACTTAATTAATCGTTTAGAGGCAATTTTCCCTGGAATATCGGCAGGGTTAGATTATCAAGAAGTAGGAACTCCCCGTACTCATCGCCGTTTTTTAGGCAGAGAAGACGGTACTTATGGTCCAGTTCCTCGTCGGAAACTAGCTGGTTTACTAGGAATGCCTTTTAACCGAACCAGCATTCCTGGACTATATTGCGTTGGAGACAGTACTTTTCCTGGTCAGGGTTTAAATGCTGTAGCTTTCTCTGGCATGAGTTGTGGACACCGCATAGCAGTGGATTTGGGACTGAATAAGAGACAGAAAGACTAAGAGATTTGATATTTATGACAATTAGATTAAAAATAATCAATCCATAGAGATCGCTTCAAAGAACCAAAAATTTTTACCAAGGTAATGGAGTGCCATCCCAGGAAAAAAAATGACCACTGTCGTTTATTTCTAAATC
This sequence comes from Pleurocapsa sp., assembly GCA_050330395.1. Lineage (GTDB taxonomy): Bacteria > Cyanobacteriota > Cyanobacteriia > Cyanobacteriales > Xenococcaceae > Waterburya. Next base: position 51,365 of record JBHJNW010000079.1, on the reverse strand, counting down.
TGAAATGACCTGAGATAACAGACTTACCGTATGTTCCACGGGGAAAAGTTTATCAGGAGGAACGTTTTTTTGGAAAGGTTTAGATAGTCTGGTATCGGTAGTACCAGGATGTAATGCCACAACGATAGTCTTAGGACATCTACGACTATATTCGATCGCCGTAGTTTTGAGGAACATATTTAGTGCCGCCTTAGAAGCCCGATAGCCATACCAGCCACCAAGGCGATTATCACTAATGCTGCCGACTTTCGCAGAGATACACGCCAAGATACTGCGATCGCGCTTATTAAATAAAGGCATTAAATGTTTAGCCAATAATACCGCCCCGATACTATTAACCTGAAAGGAATAAATAAGCTTCTCGGCATCGATTTGCCGCAGGCTTTTTTCTGGGGACAGGTTGCGATCGTGGAGTACTCCAACACAATAAATAGCTAGATGTAGCTGCTCGACCGACTCTTGAATTTGCTTGATTGCTGCTGCTATTTGAGATTCAGCAGTGATATCAACCTGTAAACATTTTAGGCGATCGCTATATTGCTGTTCTAAATTAAATAATTCACCCGCCGTATCTTGACTGCGATAGGTAGCGTAAATGCTTTTAACATTGTCTTGCTGCAACAAAACTTTCACAAATCCTAGTCCGATTCCTTGACTTGCTCCCACGATTAAGGCGTTAGCTGGATTAATCTCTGTTAGCACTATAGTTAATTTAACGATATTAGTGATTTACTCTCTACGATAACAATTTGTGTTAATTTTTGTAAAATACCGCCAACAAAAGCTGGAATCCTTGAAATTACGACTTTAGACTGAGAATTAATGCAAAGATACTAACAAGCTTTATTTTTATACGAGGGCGTTGTCATAAAGTATGATTCCGTTGCAGCTAACACTAAAAAACTTTTTAAGTTATCGAGATGCTACTTTAAACTTTCAAGGGCTGCATACAGCCTGTATTTGTGGCGCTAACGGTGCGGGGAAATCATCACTTTTAGAAGCGATTACCTGGGTAATCTGGGGAAAAAGCCGTGCGGCGACTGAAGATGATGTAATCAACGGTGGGGCAAACAACGTTCGTGTCGATTTTGACTTTAGCTGCAATAATCAGATTTATCGCGTCATTCGCTCGCGCACCAGAGGTAGAAGTAGTTCTTTAGAATTTCAGGTGGAGACTAAAGCTGGTAATTTCAGGTCGATTACCGCTAAGGGGTTGCGGGCTACCCAGGATGAAATCATTTCCTGTTTAAAGTTAGACTACGACACCTTTACCAACTCAGCCTATTTGCGCCAGGGAAGAGCAGATGAGTTTATGTTACGTCGTCCTAATGAGCGCAAGCAAATATTAGCAGACTTATTAAAGCTCGATCGCTATGAACAGTTGGCGAGTCAAGCCAAAGATACGGCAAAGGAATACAAGGGCAAGATCGAACAGCTAAAGCAAAATTTAGAGCCGTTAGAAATTGAACTGGCAACCAGAAAAGAGATCGCAGCAGAATTAGAACATTTTCAACAAGAATTAGCTAAATCAAAAGCTTTACAAGAAAGCGATCGCCAAAAGCTACAGCAATATCAAGCAATTGAATACCAGCGACAGACTTGGGAAAAACAACTAGCTTTTCAACAGACGCAATATCAGAACTTAGCTCAAGATTGCGATCGCGCTACTAAGGATATAAATGCTCTTCAAGGACAACTGGCATCATTAAATAATTTAATTAAACAAGAGGCGGAGATTACCCAGGGTTACAACCAGCTACTCGCTTGGCAAAGTTTAGAAAAAGAATTATCCGCTAAGTTTGCTACCCATCAAGAAGCACAGCAGCAAAGACAGCAGCTAGAAAAACAGCTTGCTCAACACAAAAATCAGCTAAATTTGCAAATTAACCAGATCCAAACCCGCTTGGAAAGTATTGAACAACAGGAACAAGAAATAACCAAAGTATTGGCGAAAACTGAGGATGTAGAAGCGGCAATAATCAAGCTAGACAAAGCGCGTCAGCAGCTAAGCGAATTAGATCGCTTGCAGCAATATATTTCTCCTTTAATCAAGCAAAAAAACGATCTAGAAAGAGAAATTAATCGTGAAGAAGACAAACTCTCGGCAAGGCTAGAGCAACTACACCATGCAACCCGAAAGCTAGCCGAAGATATCGAAAAAGTTCCCGAAAAGCGCAACCAACTATTAACCGTAGATGCTCAGATTGGCGAATTAGATAAAAAACGAATATATCAAAAGCGAGTTGAAGAGAAAGGTACAGAAAGAAAAGAGTTTCGGTTTAAGCTACAGGAAAACCAGCGCATTTATGAAAGACAGTTACATGAACTTAAGCAAAAGCTAGAAATGCTGGATAACCCCGAAGCTACTTGTCCGTTGTGCGATCGCGAATTGGATGAACATCATCGCCATCAGGTAGTTGGGAAAACTCAGCAGCAGCAACAGGAAATTCAAGAACAAATTTGGGTAATTCGCGAACAATTGTCTACTTGCGATCGCGAATTGCAGCTATTACGTCAAGAGTATCAGGACATATCACAAGAAATTTCTCCCTATGACTCTCTGCAACAGCAGTTTGGACAGCTTGAAGCGCAACTTGAAGCTACCGAAGCCGTATACGATCAGCTGCGAGTAACTCAAGAGGAAAGAGATAATTTAGAGCTATCTCTGCAAAATGGTCATTACGCCCAAGAGTTACAGGCGGAAATTAAGCGTTTAGCAGGAGAGTTACAGACGCTGAATTATGATGAGCAAACCCATGCTCTAGTTCGAGGAGAAGTCAATAGCCTGCGATGGGCAGAAATTAAACAGGCAAAGATTGAAGATGCTAAAAAGCGTCAAGCAAAATTAGATGAGCAGAAGCCACAGCTACTTAAAGAAATTGGCGATCTACAAACTGGTTTAGAAAAGCTACATATCAACTCGCCAATCCAACAGCAGATCGACGCGCTTGATCGCCAAATCCAAGAATTAGGATACGATCGCACTACCCATCAAAACCTGTTAACCTCCTTGAGATCGCAATCTTGGCAGTTAAAGCATCAGGAATTACACAAAGCACAGCAGGAATATCCGCAAACCCAGGCAAAATTAATTGAACTAGAGCAACTATTACAGACAAGGCTTCAAGATCGACACAATAGCCACCAACAACTGCAAGAACACCTGGCTCAAAAAGAAACTATTGCCGATCATCGTCAGGAAATTCAAACTATCGATCAGCAAATATATCAACGTCGTCAACAGCTAGATGAATTAATCTCTCGTAGTGGTAGACTCCAGCAGTCTTTAACTCAAATAGATAATTTAAAAGTCCAATATCAAGATACAGGAAAACAACTTAAAGAATATGAAAAACAATATCGCATCTATCAAGAACTAACTCAGGCATTTGGTAAAAATGGTATTCAGGCTTTGACCATTGAAAACATTTTACCTCAACTAGAAGCCGAAACCAATCAAATTCTTGCCAGACTTACGGGTAATCAGTTTCACGTCCAGTTTTTGACTCAAAAAGCCTCTAAAGGAACATCCAAGAAAAAGACTAAGCTGATCGATACCCTAGATATAGTAATTGCCGATGCTGGTGGTACTCGCCCCTATGAAACCTATTCTGGCGGGGAAGCATTTCGGATCAATTTCTCAGTGCGGTTAGCCTTAGCTAAACTGCTGGCTCAAAGATCGGGTACATCTTTGCAAATGCTAATTGTTGATGAAGGCTTTGGTACACAGGATGCAGAAGGCTGTAATCGATTAGTTGGGGCGATAAATGCGATCGCCTCAGATTTTGCCTGTATTCTTGCCGTAACTCATATGCCCCAATTTAAAGAGGCTTTTCAAACCCGAATTGAAGTCTATAAAGATGACAAGGGTTCGAGTTTGCAGGTGTCTAATTAACTTACAGCCGTTTTCAGTTAGTTAGCTAAAAGCTAAAAGCTATTTTGTGTTGATGCGCGATCGCTCTTTAGCCCAATTATCAACCTACTTATAACTACGTTGAGTTAATTCAACATTGTCAAACTCTAGCTGTTCTTTGTGCAAAACAGGAGTTTTCTCATCTCCTTCGTATTGCCAGGCGGCAACATAAGCATAATGCTCATCATTACGTTGTGCTTCCCCTTCTGGAGTTTGGCATTCTTCGCGGAAGTGTGCGCCACAGGATTCATGTCTATCTAAAGCATCCCGCGCCATTAATTCCCCAAGTTCTAAAAAGTCGGCAACTCTACCCGCAAATTCCAGGTTTTTATTCAAGGTATGCTCATCTCCAGGAATATTGACGTTTTGCCAATATTCTTGTCTTAATTCTTTAATTTGCGCGATCGCATTTTCTAATCCAGCTTGATGACGAGACATCCCGACATTGTCCCAGAGAATATTACCCAATTGGCGATGAAATTCAGTAACGGTTTTCTTGCCTTTAATATTTAATAGCTTGTTAACTTTAGTGTTAACCGTAGCTTCAGCTTCCTCAAAAGCAGAGTGAGTAGTTTCAACGGGTGGTAAATCAGTGGTAGTAATATAGTTACCCAAAGTGTAAGGAATGACAAAATAACCATCGGCTAATCCCTGCATTAAAGCACTCGCACCCAGACGGTTTGCCCCATGATCGGAAAAATTAGCTTCGCCCAAGACGTGCAGCCCAGGAATAGTACTCATCAGATTATAGTCTACCCACAAGCCACCCATAATATAGTGAACGGCAGGATAAATCCGCATCGGAACTTCGTAGGGATTTTCGCCTGTGATGCGTTCATACATCTCAAAGAGATTACCGTAACGTTCGGCGATTAGTTCTTGACCTAAAAGCGCGATCGCATCTCGAAAGTCTAAATAAACCGCAAGTCCTGTTTCGCCCACACCTCTACCTTCATCAGTAACTTGTTTAGCGTTACGAGAAGCCACATCACGGGGGACAAGATTACCAAAGCTGGGATATCTGGTTTCCAAATAATAATCTCTTTCGGCTTCAGGGATTTGATGGGGATGGCGTTTGTCTCCTGGCTGTTTTGGCACCCATACCCGCCCATCATTGCGCAATCCTTCACTCATTAAGGTTAACTTGGACTGATAAGAACCCGATACAGGAATACAGGTAGGATGAATTTGAGTGTAACAGGGATTAGCAAATAAAGCCCCGCGCTTATAACATCGCCAAGCAGCGGTAACATTAGAGTTACGAGCATTAGTAGAAAGATAGAAAACATTACTATAGCCACCAGTACAAAGTAGCACTGCATCACCCGCGTAACGCTCAATTTCTCCCGTAATTAAGTTACGAACAATAATTCCTCTGGCTTTCCCCTCAACTAATACCAAGTCCAACATTTCTCGCCGAGAAAACATCGCGATTTTTCCTTCAGCTATTTGTCGCGACATCGAACTATATGCCCCCAGTAATAGCTGTTGTCCCGTTTGTCCCCGCGCATAAAAGGTACGTGATACCTGCGCCCCACCAAATGAACGATTAGCCAATAACCCACTATATTCCCTGGCAAATGGTACGCCCTGTGCCACACACTGATCGATGATTTGATTACTAATCTGCGCTAAACGATGGACGTTAGCCTCGCGAGAACGATAATCGCCACCTTTGATCGTGTCGTAAAACAATCGCCATACCGTATCCCCATCATTAGGATAGTTTTTTGCCCCATTAATTCCACCCTGGGCTGCAATACTGTGGGCGCGACGGGGAGAGTCTTGAATACAAAAGCTTTTGACGTTATAACCCAACTCTGCCAAGGTAGCTGCTGCTGATGCACCCGCTAAACCAGTACCGACTACTAAAATGGTGTGCTTTTTCTTGTTAGCAGGGCTAACTAACTTGCAGTGATCTTTATAGTAGTCCCATTTGTCTTGTAGTTTACCTGGAGGAATTTTGGGGTCGAGCATTTTTAAAGAATGAGGGCAGAAGGATAGAAAGAATCAGCAAATTTATTTCTTAGTATAGTAGCTTGAGATAAATAGGATAAATAGCTAAATCCCTCTTCTGAGTTCTGAGTTCACTTAATTAAGCCAAAGTAAATAGACAAAGGCAAAGCTATAAAGCCGATCGCAATTAAAATAGCTAAAACAAGTGCGATCGCATAAACCGCAGGACTAATTCTAGAATTGAGTACGCCAATTGATTGCCAAGCACTCCAAATACCATGACGCAGATGAACTCCCAGCATAACCATTACTCCTGTATAGCCGAAAGCATATACTGGGTTACGAAACTTCTCGATCACCAAACTAGATAAATCTCGCATCTCCACGCCATTAACTACCGTGGAGTAATATGTTCCGAACTTAAAAGTCGATAGGTGCAATACCAGAAACCCCAGCAACACCACGCCCGTAACCAGCATACTGCGTGAACTTAGCGACTGCTTACTCGGTTCACCGACGCTTTTAAACTGACTGTAGCCGACTGGTCTAGCTTGGAAAGTGTTCAGTCTAATTGAGACACCGATCGCAACATGAAATATCGCCAATCCTAATAAGGTAAACTCAATTAAATAGAGTAAAATGCCTAAATTTTCCAGAAAATGCGCTAGCTGATTGTATTGATTGCTACCCGCAAACAAAGTCAAGTTTCCCGCCAGGTGCAACAGAACAAACAGAGACAAACCCAATCCTGTGACACCTGTGATAATTTTCTTGCCAATCGGAGAAGTATAAAAGTTAATTAGTTTTGGGCGATCGCTACTTATGGTCATGGTGCTAGATAATAATATTGACTGACTAATATACGTACATCAAACTATTTATTCTTAACCGAATATTTAACTTTTTGTAGTTTCACAGGGAAGTTCAATAGTAAAAATGGTTTCTCCTGGTTGGCTATGCAAATAAATCCTGCCATTAAGCAATTTGAGCAGATTTTTGACCAAAGCCAGTCCGATACCAGTGCCGCCAAATTTCCAGGGATCGCGATTGGGAATGCGATAAAATTTGTCAAAAACTCGCTGTTGTTCCAAGGGAGATATTTCTATTCCTGTATTACAGACGCTAAGTTTAATTCCGTCATTTAGGGAGGAAGCTGTGACAGTAATCGTTTCTCCTGGAGGAGTATATTTACAGGCATTATTGACTAATTCAGCCAAAGTCCGCTTAATAGTCGAAATATCTGATTTAAACTGGGGTAGATGTGGCTCAAGATTGATAATTAAAGCTTGCTGTTGATTATTAATCCGCTCTCTAAATGGTGCCACAATCTGCGGTAGGTAGACTGACAAATCAATCCACTGCATTGTCATCAATTCTTTTTCAGCATCGATATAGCAGAGAGTAAGCAGATCGTTTACCAGTTGATTTTGCCTATGGCAAGCAGAACGAAAAATATTTAGAACTTTTGTAAAGGTAACAGATCTCTGGCTACCTATTTCCTTTTCTAGTAACGCTTCTAAAGTTTCTGAAGCTAGCTGAATGCTGCTCATGGGAGTTCGCAATTCATGGGAAATAGTCTTGAGAAAATCGTCTTTGAGCAAGTTTAATCGAGCTAGTTCTTTAACTTGTATTTGCGATTTTTGATATAGTCGAGCTTGTCTAATAGCGATCGCACATTGATTGGCAACCTGCTCTACCAGCATAATTTCCGATGACTGGAAAAATTGCTCTTTAGGTCGCAATAGCCAAAGATTTCCTAAAATTCCCCGATCATCAAAAATCGGACAAACTAACCTGGTTGCTTGAGTATTAAGCGGAGCGAGTTCGGGAACTTTTTCCACGAACTGAAGGGATTCTTTTTGCAGTAGCTGCTGATCGAGTTCGGGAAAATCGGCAACCTGTCTGATGCTTCCTTGGCAATTGGGCAATGTAGTAGTATATTCATAAACCACTTCTGCACTATGGCGATCGCCATCATAAAGCTCAATCTTGCAACGCTCTACATTCAAAACTTGCCCGATTTCTTGCGTGACTGTCTGTAAAATTTGCGGTTCATCCAAACTATCGCGCATCTTTTGAGTTACTTTGCGAGTCAAGGTTTCAAACTTAACTGCGTTTTGCAGCTTGGCTGTACGCCGTTTAACTTTTTGTTCTAGATAGCTGTTGAGACTTTGAACTCGATCATAAAGTTCTGCCTGTTGCACCGCAATTCCTACCTGAGTTGCCAATTGCTTGAGCAGTTCTACTTCAAAGGCTTGCCATTGCCGAGGCGAGTCACAATGATGGGCAATCAAAAGTCCCCATAGTTCTTCGCTGGCGACAATCGGCACGACTAAATTTGCCCGCACTCCAACATTTTTCAGCACATCTTTATAGCAAGATGCTAATTCAGCGGTTGACACATCGTTGATGATATGAACTCTTCCCTGTTTATACCTTTCAATATGTTTATCGGCAAAACAGGGATCTTCGATCTTATGACCATAAACGCTCTGGGCCAGTTTTTTAACTGATTCGACGGCAATAACACCACTTAAGTCTGGCTCAAAACGATAAATTAGTACCCGATCTGTTTGCAAAAATTGTCTTACCTCAGCCACTGTTTGCTTGAGAATAAATTCTAAATCCAAAGACTGTCGAATTCTCAAAGCGATCGCCGCCACCAAATTCTCTTTTGCTTGACTTAGAGAGGTAGGTACTGAATTATGGTCAAAATTGAAGTCAGGCAAAAATTTTTCCTGTTTAAAATTGTGCTTTATTTCTAAATCTTAATATTTTTTAAAGATTTTTGGCATTATGTTAAGTAATTTTTCAAAAACCCAATTAATCTGCTCTGTTTGAATCTTAATTCATCATTAATATAAGTATTTAGACTCAGGAAGTTTGCTAATTTGATGAAGAAATATTAAGAACTTATTTTTTAGTCATAGCCAGCAATATTACTAAATTAGAAGGAATGAAGGCAGCAGAATTACTAAAACAATATCAAGTTGGTGTCAGAAATTTTCAACGGCTCGATCTGGCTGGAGCAATTTTGAAAGACAGCGAATTATGCCAAGTCGATTTTAGCCAAGCCATATTAACCGAAGTTGACTTTACCAAAGCAAATTTAAGTCAGGCAGTTTTTTACCAGGCAATCCTCAATTTAAGTAATTTGAGTCAAGCGAACCTAACGGGGGCAAACTTAAGCTCAGCTTCTTTAAAGTCAGCCTTATTATACAAAGCTGACTTGGGCAAGGCTCAGCTAGAAAAAGCTAATCTGAGTCAGGCTATTTTAAAGCGAGGGTTTTTGCGGGGAGCAAATTTAAACCAAGCCAAACTAATAGCGGTAGATTTAAGCCAAGCCAACTTAATTGATGCCGACTTGAGTCAAGCAAATTTAACCCAAGCAAATCTAACCCAAGCTTTTCTCCAAGGAGCAAATTTATCTCAAGCTATCTTAGAGGGAGTAGAGCTAGATGGAGCAGTGTTAACTGGCGCGACTATGCCTGATGGCAATGTTTTTGCAGGATGAATTCTACAAGACCAAATTAGCGGTGAATCAAAATTTGATATAAGCGATTGCTATCAGCAAGGGTTACGGTAAAGCTAAGCTCTTGATATTGTAGCTTTTCTCCTTGCTCAGGTATTTTTTGCCACTGCTCGAGTAAGAAGCCGCCTAAAGTATTATAATTTTCCGCTAGGGGGAGAGATAGTTCTAACTGTTCGTTAACTTCCTCAAGATTTATTTGCGCCGAAACCAAAAAAGTGTTTTCATCTATTCTTTGAATTGCTTCCATTCCAGTTTCGGGGTCATTACCAGCATCGCCGACAATCTCAGCAATTAAGTCATGCAGCGTAATTAATCCAGAAGTGCCGCCAAATTCATCGATGACGATCACCATTTTTTGTTGCGATCGCTGCATTGAAGGCAGCAGTTCATTAAGTGACGTAGACTCAGAAATAAAGCCTACAGGCTCTAGCCATTGTTCGAGAGTAGAATCTTGATGCAGCTCTCCTTTGGCTAATGGTTCAGATAGCTTTTTATAGTGGATAATGCCGCGTATATCGTCTAGAGAATCACCAATGACAGGATATCCAGAATATCCTTTCTCAACGATTGTTTGTAATAACTCGGCAAAAGTAGTGTTTAGCGAGAGGAATTCGATATCGGTGCGGGGGATCATTACCTCCTCGGCTATATCGTCACGAAATTCAAAGACATTTTTGAGTAGCTGTCTTTGTTCGGCTTCTAAACCAATAGATTCTCTTTCAGTAGCAATAATTAACTGTAATTCTTCTGAGGTAACTTTTTCGTACCATCCTTCTCCACTGTATTCAACTCCCACCAGCTTCAGCAGCAGACGAGTAGACAAGTTTAAAATGGCGACAAAAGGGCGGAAAATACGAGCGATGACGACACTGGGAGGGCCAAAAAACCGCGCTAGTTTCTCAGGGTACATCAACGCCACGGACTTTGGGCAAAGTTCTCCTAAAACAATTTGCAGATAGGCCAAAGTGATAAATGCTAAGGGAAGAGCGAACGAGTGAGCAATTGTCTTAGATAGATAAGAAGGTAAGTTAAGACGTTGAACTAAAGCCATAACTGACACGGCAATTGTTCTTTCTCCCACCCATCCTAGTGCTAAACTAGACAGAGTAATACCTAGTTGAGTAGTAGAGAGAAGCCGATCAATACTTCTTTGCAGAGACTGGACAGTTTGAGCCTGAATATCTCCATCTTTAACTAGCTGGCTGATGCGAGAGCGACGAACCGAAACAATCGAAAACTCTGCGGTAACAAAAAAAGCATTGATCGCAATTAACAGGAAAACACCAATGAAAGTTAACCAGAAACTTGGTTCAGTCATTAACTAATAAAAAATCAGTAATATTAGCTTTGATTATGCAACTAACTTGCTGAGTCATTCTTTGTTCTGATCATTGACTAAGTTATACACTCTTTGTAAAATATCTTGCTCTTTGATAATTTTTAAGCCTTTGTATTCACCACCCAAAGGTTTTTGATTCATCGTCTTGTCATGGGAACTAATGTCTGGTTGAGTAACTACCCTAAGTGCTTCTCTACCCATAAAATAGCCTACATAAGAGCTAGCAACGCCTGCCAAAAGCATCATGAGAAATAATAATATAGTGAGCCAAAAATTAATTCTTATCTTCATGCGATCGCAATTTTTTTTGCTGGATGTTGTCAAAGATACCAGACTTACTAATATAATGGTCTACTAGAGAAAATATTGATCAATACCCAGGGTTGGCCGAGCGGTTTAGGCAACAAACTCATAATTTGTGCAAGGCAGGTTCAACTCCTGCACCCTGGACTTTTTTAAGGGACGAATGGAGAGGGATAAAGCATAATTTATTATTGCTTTGGATACATCTTTGCGCATCCCACTCCCATACACATCTTACATTTATTTAAGGCTAAAGCTTAAAGCGTCATTTGCTCAAACCAAAGCTAGAATTTTCCCTTAAAGAGGTATCATAAGGATTATCCAAATCTCTAGTGATCAGAGGTTCTCTCGAAGTTTGTAATTTCAAGCCTAATTCATAGATCTTGTGTACTTCTTTCCCATCAGCAGCAATATCCTGTTCAGGAAATTTAGGAATACCTATGATCGTGTTGATTTGACCTAAAATACCACTCTGCCTGAAAGCATTTTCGCCATTTTTGTAGTAAGCAGTTTCAAACGCTTGACTTAAAGAGATTTCTTCTGCTTGAGTTTCTAGAGAAACTAAACTAGCAATAGTTGCGATCGCTAGAACTTTACATAATTTAGTAAACTTAATAGACATTACTTTACTTATCTTTTTGAATTGACTTCTGCTCAATCCTAGCTGAAGAATTAGTGAAAGAACAGTCCACAAATATCTTTTTCATCTCACAGTATATGAACACCGAACAAATTTCTTATTCCTCTTTGGCTACAGCTAATAGCGATGTTTTACGGCAGATTTTATTAGATTTAATCGTTAAATATGCCTATGTTGAAGGAGACTTTGTTTTATCTTCGGGAGCAAAAAGCTCGTACTACATTAATTGTAAACAGGTAACCTTGAGAGCTGACGGAGCATTAGCTTTGGGTCGCTTGTTATTCAAACTATTACCAGATGACACTGAAGCTGTAGCTGGTCTTACTCTTGGTGCAGATCCAATGGTTTCAGCGGTAAGCGTTGTTTCTGCATATGAAAATAACTCGATTCCCGCCTTGATTATTCGTAAAAAATCCAAGGGACATGGGACAAAAGCTTATATTGAAGGACCGTCTTTAGCTCAAGGAGCAAAAATAGTTGTCTTAGAAGATGTGGTTACTACAGGAGGCTCGGCATTAACAGCAGTTGAAAGACTACAGGATGCTGGATATCAAGTAACGCAAATTCTTTCGTTGGTAGATCGAAAACAAGGGGGAAGTGAGCTATATCAGTCAAAAGGAATTAAGTTTCAGGCTCTATTTTCAATTCAAGAAATTCAACAGCAATACTCAACTTGAACTAGATAAAAAATTCAATTTAAGGCGTTAAACTTCGCCATAATGCAATCATTTAAAGTATTACTTGGGACTGCTTTGAATTTGATTTTAGTACTTGATAGTATCAAGCTCAAAGCTTATAGCTTATGCCTTATAGCTTCTTCAAAAGTCTTTACCTTTCGTTATACAGAGCGAGGAAATTATTGGTTAAGCTAAAAGAGTAATAATTTTTTCCCCTTCATTCATTATGCAAGCAATTTCTCCTCGTAATTCTAAAACAGTAAACTGGTCAATAGTGATTATGTTTGCTTTAGGATTTTGGCTCAGCGGTAGTTTAGTTTTTGACTTTTTAGTCGTTCCTGGAATGCTAACTAGTGGCATGATGAATGAGTCAGGTTTTGCCAGTGCTGGCTATATAATTTTTGGCACATTCAATCATCTGGAATTATTGTGCGCTGCTACTATTTTAGCTGGATGTTTGGTTTACCGCTTTGGTTACGGTCTAAGCAATAAAATAAATGCCAAGACTGTTTTAACGGCAATGATCTTGTTAGCTATTGCCATAGCCTATACCTATATTTTGACTCCGCAGCTAAGCAGTTTGGGTATGTCATTAGATATGTTCACTGTTCCAGAAACTACTGCTTCTATGAAGGCTATGCACATTATTTACTGGAGTCTAGAAGTAATTAAACTAGTTGCAGCCACTGCTTTATTACGCATTTTTTATCGCAATTCTTGCAGCATAGTTTAGCAATTAAAAAATAGTTCAAAATCGCTCGTAGTGCAGAAATATTTAGCTAAAAGCCGATAACTTTTAATTATTTCTGCACTATATTTTTTTTAATTTCTTGTTGACAAATCCACCAAAAATAAATTGTTAAATTAATCAAACCAATGAGCTTAGTGCCATCTTCTAGCATGGCATGAATACCGCGGCTGCTGATGGGAGCAATATCGATCGCGCTGGAAAATCCAAATAGGCAAAAGGCTACTAATAAAGGAATATAAGGAGTTTGGCGAATAGTTCTACGAAATAGCCAGGCGTAGCCAATTAGTAACAGACCATAAATACTATAGACACCTAATTTAACTATTTTACAGGTGTTAAAAAAAACGCACAAAATTAGAGTCAGGCGAAAGCGATCGTCAAAAAAAAGCAGCAACATAATTAAGGCACTGGCGCATAAGAATATCTGAAAGCGGCGATTAGATTCGGGCAATAAAAAAGCCGAAAAAAGGCAAATCGCGATCGCCGTACACCACATAATTTCCGATACGCTGGTGAACCAGCCTAAATAAAAAATACCGAAATAAAAAGGATCGCTAAACAGATTTTCGATACCCGAACCTTTGCTTTTGACCTTGGCGTAAATACTGAGTACGCTCAAAATAATTATAGTTATGGCATTCAACCAAATCAAAACTGGGATACTTTTAAAATGCTGCTTTCCCTTATTAAGCCATAATTTGAACATAGGAAAAGCGTTAGATTTATCTCTCATCAGTAACAACCCAGAATTTTTGCAGCTAAAGTCAGCAAATTATTAATATCATCCTTTATACTACCCAATAGCAAAAAGTGAATCTATTTCTAATATCAGGTTCGGTTGAATAGTCTACTAAAGTAGGTATGAAGTTTGAAGTTTGAAGTTTGAAGTCGAGGACAAGCCAGGAGCGGGAAAAGCTCCAAGGGTGAGATGTTCGTAGCTTAAAGCTAAATTTTAAACTAACAGCATTGATCCAGATTCACTTGAGGTGTGAAATATGAATCTTAAACGGTTTGTCTCGATCATAATTAGCGTTACTATCCTGCTTTATATTTATACTCAGATCGATCTGATTAATTTGTTTAAAGTCTTTCAAAATAGCGATCGCCTGATGCTCGCAGTCAGTTTAGCGATGGTAATTCCCATTACCCTAGTTACATCTTGGCGGTTGCAACAGTTAGTACCTCAGCGCAGCTTAGGATTTTTGGAGGCTAATCGATTAATTCTAGGTGCAAGTGTCCTGAACATGGTTTTACCTTCCAAAATGGGAGATATAGCTAAATCTTATTTTATGTCCGAAAGATCTAACTTAAGTGGCAGTCTCGCTCTCTCAATTTCTATTTTTGAAAAGGCTTGTGATTTGCTTTCTCTATTAGTTTGGTGTGTGTTTGGCTTATTTTTGTATCCTGCCAAAGATGGTCTATTTTGGGCAATGACTGTCGGGGTAGCAACGGGATTAGCTTTAGGCTTATTGCTGTTAAGCTATCAGCAGTTTGCCGATTTATTTTTTACCATTGCCGTAAAATTTGCCCCCAAGTCTTTAAAGCCAAAGCTGAATAAAATGCAGGCTGCTTGGGGAGAGATGCACGTTTATTTTTGGGGAGATCGACAGCAGCTAATACTAATCGCTAGTACTTCGATTTTTGTTTGGTTTTTACACTTGCTACAAATCTGGCTATTTATTTTAGCTTTAAAAGCGATCGTTCCTTTCGTTGTTAGTTTGGCACTTTCGCCGCTATCAATCTTGGCGGGTTTATTACCCTTGACTTTCGCAGGTATTGGTACTCGCGACGCAGCCATAATCTATTTCTATCAAGATTACTTAAATCAAGCTACGGGTGCAGCATTAGGGTTGCTGTGTACCTCGCGCTATTTTATTCCCGCGTTAATCGGCTTACCTTTTTTAGGACAGATGCTCGGCGCAGTTAATCAAAGGAGTCAAGCTGCCAGAAGTTACGAGCAAAAAAAAGGATAATAAAATCAGATACTAGTTTAAATATTTTCATGTCTACCACACCTCTTACTTGGTCACAGCTAGCAAAACTTACTAACTTTGCGATCGATCCTGTCAACGGCACGACTAACTCTCAATCTACCCTCCGTTTGTTTGGACAGACAGAAGCCGACGTACGAGTAACCCTATTTCGCGATAATCATGCTTGGTGTCCCTACTGTCAAAAAATTTGGCTGTGGCTAGAAGAAATGCAAATTCCTTACCGCATTCAAAAGGTGACGATGTTTTGCTATGGCAAAAAAGAAAGCTGGTATAAACGCAAAGTCCCCTCAGGGATGCTACCAGCAGTTGAGCTTGACGGACAAATTATCACCGAAAGCGATGATATCCTGCTGGCTTTAGAAAGGGTTTTCGGTGTTTTGTATCGAGGAATGGAAGATCCCCAGGTGCTACCGTTGCGAAGACTGGAGCGACTACTGTTTAGAGCTTGGTGTGGTTGGCTATGCTATCGAGCTATTTTTCCTGGACAAGAAAAAGGCAATCGACAACAATTTATTGAAACAGTAGCAATGGTAGAGGAAGCATTAGCCAGTACTCCTGGAGCATATTTTTTAGAGGAATTTAGTAGCGCAGATGTCATCTTTACTCCCTACGTAGAGCGGATGAACGCTAGTCTTTATTACTACAAGGGCTATTCTCTACGAGAGGAAAACCCACATCTGTCAGCCTGGTTTGATGGGATGGAAACTCGTCCTACCTATCGTGGTACTCAAAGCGATTTTCATACCCATGTTCATGATTTGCCCCCGCAAATGGGGGGATGTTATACCAACGGTGAACCTCAAGCGTTAGCTAATCAAGAACAAGTAGATCGGGGTGATTGGTTTGGACTACCAGATGTTACCTATCCCGAACCCGAAACCTCCCGCACTGAAGCTCTCCAACGGGTAATTAAACACCGCGATAGTCTTTTAAAAGTCAATCCCGCCGATGAGCAATTATTTGACGAGGCTTTACGCTGCGCTTTAACCAACATGATGACGGGGAAAATCTGTACCCCTCCATCAGGTTCAGATGTTGCTCTGCGATACTTACGAGACAGGATTAATGTACCTAGAGATATGTCAATTTATGCTGCAAAAAGACTACGGACAGCATTAGAACAAACTGCTGCTTTAGTAGGTGAAGCTCAACCTGAACCATTACCTATTAGACACCGCTATGATCAAAACCCAGCTAATTTTATTGCTGGTTAGTTGCTAAAAAAGAGTCCGCAGATCAACACAGATAGTTAATCCTGTTGCCTCACAATTTCATTTTGATAGATGTAAAGTGGACAAAAATTTTAATGTGAAATCTGCCATTAAAAAAATATTTTGCCCACCAATGTTATTTTGGACTTAATAGCTAGATATTCGACTGATTTTGGCTCAATCACTTTGAAACCAGATCTATGTCACATCAGCTATTTGCTATTTTCCTTAAACTGAATATAAGAGTTGGAAAACTATGTATTAAAAATCAATATAAAAATTAAAACTATGGCTGATTTACAGTCTAATAAATACAATCCCTGGAATCCATTTTTATCAACAGAAAGGGATATTAAGAGAACTGAAGTTCTAGCTAAAAAAAGCCAAGTTGCTGTAGGTCTTTTAGGATTTTTAATATCACCTATTGCGTCAGCAATTTACTTAAATAGAGCTGCTAATTCATTAAAAATTGCTGGCTATACTTTGGTCTTAACTATTGTTCTTTGTCTTAGTGTTAGCGATGAAGAAGAAGCCTTCTCTATAGGTTTAGGGGTAGGATTTGTAGGCAACATAGTAATGATGGCAGAGCAGTTTATAGCTGTAGGTAACGCTAAAAAAAATCAGCCTGTAGAAAAAGAAACACTTGCTTAAAAAAGTTTGAGGCAGCAACCTAAATGCTATCTGAGCTCTATACAATTAAATTACCAAAAGCTTTTTAAGCATTTTAAATTAAAAGAACTTAAGATTGCTGATGTAAAAAAAGAATAGCTTTCTCTCTCCAAAATTCAGGAGAGATGAAACCGCTAACTATACCCTATGACTAATTTAAACAATTAAACTAGATCTGGAAAAACTTCTTGCACTGCGGGATGAATGATTTGTCCGTTTTTGATATTTAATCCTTTTGCCAAAGCTGGGTTTTTCTCTAAAGCCGATAAACCATGATTCGCCAGCTGCATAATATAGGGTAAAGTACTGTTGTTTAAAGCTTGAGTTGCTGTCCAGGGTACTGCACCAGGCATATTAGGTACGCCAAAATGAACTACATCTTCTTCAACGTAAGTCGGCTGAGTATGGGAAGTTGGGCGCAGAGTTTCGATGCAGCCACCCTGATCTACCGCCACATCAATAATTACCGCCCCAGGAAGCATTTGAGCGACTAAACTACGGGATACCAAAACAGGAGCTTTTTTGCCAACTACCAATACCGCACCAACCAGCAAATCTGCATTTACTACAGCCTGCTCTATTTGTGCGGGGGTACTATAGAGAAGTTCTACCCGCGAACCAAACAGGCTTTCTAGATAGCTAAGGCGTTCGACATTGATATCAATTATTTGCACTTTTGCCCCCATCCCAACGGCAATTTTAGCTGCTTCTGTACCCACAACTCCACCGCCGAGAATTACGACTTGACCTGGGGCAACTCCTGGTACACCGCCTAGTAAGACTCCTCTGCCTCCCTGCTGCTTCTCTAGATATCTGGCACCAAACTGAACCGACAAACGCCCCGCGATTATGCTCATAGGGGTAAGTAAGGGCAACATCGCGTTGCTCAATTCTACAGTTTCATAGGCGATCGCCGTCGTGCCAGACTCGATTAAGGCTTTGGTTAAATGGCGATCGGCCGCCAGATGAAGATAGGTAAACAACAGTTGTTGTGGCCGAAGATATTGATACTCCCTCGATAAAGGCTCTTTTACTTTAACTACTAATTCTTTATTCCAAGTTTCGACAGCATCAGTCACGATTTTTGCCCCAGCAGCACGATATTCCTCGTCTGTAAAACCAGACCCCATCCCAGCGTTGGTTTCGACAAATACCGTGTGATTTCTGGATAACGCCTGGACGCTATTGGGAGTTAAGCCCACACGAAATTCTTGGTCTTTAGTCTCTTTAGGAATACCTATTTCCATTTCGTTTATCCGCTCGTGTAATGGTTCAATACTCTACTAGTTAAGCAAAACCGACTGTGGTTTTAGTTACTATTAACCAATTTGACTAATAAATCTCATAAATCGTTTTTTATTAACAAATGTTGAGTAACTAACGATCGCCTGTTGACTAAACTTTACTGCATCCTGTCTATAGTGCGATATTGAATTGCTTCAGCTAAATGTTTACTCTGCAAATCGCGATCGCCCGCTAGATCGGCAATTGTGCGGGATACTTTTAAAACCCGATCCATCGCCCTAGCAGATAAACCCAATTTACGTATTGCTGATTCCAGCAAATTGCGACTGACATCATCCAGGACACAAAATTCTCTTAGGTGCAGCGATCGCATTTCCGCATTACAGCTAATTCCCGTTTCCGACTCAAACCTTTGTTCTGCCAGCTTACGCGCCGCCATTACCCTCTGACTAACTGCCGCCGTGTCTTCTCCCATAGTTTGTCTCATCATTTCTTCTGGCTTGAGACGATTTACCGCTACCTGGAGATCGATGCGATCCATCAATGGTCCAGATAATTTTGCCCAGTAGTTTTCTCTCTGTCGTCCAGAGCAAGTACAATTTTGGATTGGATCGCCAAAATAACCACAGGGACAAGGGTTGGTACTAGCAACCAGGGTAAATTGCGCTGGAAAAACCACTGACTGCCGAGTCCGAGAAATTGTTACCTGACCATCTTCTAAGGGTTGGCGTAAATACTCCAGTACGTTGCGTTTAAATTCTGTCAGCTCATCCAAAAAAAGTATACCTTTATGAGCTAAAGATATTTCACCAGGACGAGGATAAGTCCCCCCGCCAACCAAAGATGGTCCTGAAGCGGAATGGTGGGGACTACGGAAAGGTCTTTGCGTAATTAACTGCCCTCGATCCTTAAGTAAGCCAGCAACCGAGTGAATTTGAGAAACTTCTAAGGCTTCAGGAAAAGAAAGGCTGGGAAGAATTCCCGGGAGACGCTGTGCCAGCATCGTTTTACCGCTGCCTGGCGGCCCCACAAAGATTAAGTTATGCCCACCTGCTGCGGCAATTTCTAAAGCGCGTCTTCCCTGCACCTGTCCTTTAACATCTTTTAGGTTGGGGATGTGAGTCAGAGGCTGCTCTTTTGTCAGTGAATTTTCAACTATTACAGGCTGGTATTTGTCTGGCTGATTGAGAAAGTTGGCTACTTGTTTGAGATTCTCAAATCCGTATACATTAATATCCTTAACTACCGCTGCTTCTCGAGCATTACCCAGCGGCAATACCAATCCCGCAATACCCATTTTTGAAGCTGCTGCTGCGATCGGTAATACTCCTGATACTGATCTTAAAGTACCATCCAAAGAAACCTCTCCATAAAACAGATAGTCTCCTAATAGCTGAGGATCTACTTGTTCTGATGCTGCTAAAATCCCGACGCTAATCGGTAAATCAAAGCATGGTCCTTCTTTACGTAGATCGGCAGGAGTAAGATTAATCACAATTTTACGCACGGGAAAAGCAAAATCAGCATTTTTAAGCGCTGCCTTGACTCGCTCTCTCGATTCTTGAATTGCCACATCAGGTAATCCGACCACAATAATTTTCGGCAGTCCTCCTGAAACATCGACTTCAACACCTACCTTAACCGCGTTAATACCTGCGATCGCTGCACTCCAAACCCTTGCCAACATGAATTAATTAACTATTTATTTACTCCAGCCTATGCTTCAATTCCAGGATTGTCTAACCGCAAATTCACTACTTTTTGCTTGATCTATATATTTGATTAAGTAATATGGAATGAACAATTTAATTCGGGCTGATAATTTATAACTACTTTAGGGAACAATAAAATTGATGATCATCTGGCATAGCTGATAAACGATGAAAAGTTTGCTACCGTTTAGGGTATTAAGTAGATTACTTTATGATGAGCCAAAAATAGTACTTAGTCATCTATTTTTCTATCTAAATTATTCAAGAAGCATTGCTACAAGACTATTTCTGGAAAATCAATTTTAATTGATGCTCAGAGCAATATGGATACAAATCATCACCAAAATCAGATCATGGATTTAGAGCGAGTTCACCATATACTAGTAATTGAAGATCCTTCTTTTGTCAGAGAAGTTCATCTTGATGCTGCTACTTACTCCGTTGGTCGTCATTCCAGTAACGATATTGTTCTTTCCTGCCAAAAAACTTCACGCAATCACGCCACTCTCCTGAGAAGGACAGATGTCAAAACCAATCAATGCTCCTATTGGATTTTAGATGGAGATTTACAGGGCAATAGAAGTAGAAACGGAATCTATATTAATGGCAAAAAAAGTTTAGTTCATGAATTACAGCCTGGAGATGTCGTGCATTTTAGCGGGGATGCTTCGGTCAGTTATAAAATTGCTTCCGAGCCACCAGATGATACTTTAAAGTCGAAAGAGCTTAACTCATCTCATCTTAGTCCAGTTTTAAATGGTGTAATTAATCGAGACACTTTTATTAATAAAGAGACGGTTGTTACCCCTGAGCAAAATAGCAGTTCTGGCAGTTATAAAAGTAATAAACCTGTTGAAGATGCACCAAATGCTTCCTTAGCGGAGCTAAGTCCGCAGCCAATTATCGAAATAGATTTATATGGCAATATTACCTACATAAATTCCGCAGGAATTATTCACTTTAAGAATATTCATCATCAAAAACTAAACCATCCTCTCTTAGAAAATCTCATCGCTCAATATCATCAGGGGCATGACAATATAATGAGCCGAGAAATTCAAATAGAAGACAAAACTTTCTGGCAAACTGCTCATTATTTACCTGAAAAAAGAGTAATTAGAAACTACATTGTAGATATTAGTCAGCAGAAAAAATTAGAAGCTGAGTTACAGGAAACTAAATCTCTCTATAGCCAGATAACCCAACAAATCTGTGAAGGGATTATTTTAGTTGAATCAGCCACCAAGCAGATAATCGAAGCAAATTCTGCCTGTAGCGAGTTACTAGGCTATTCTAATACTGAATTGTTACAGATGAATGTCTATGAGCTAGTTGCTGAATCGGAAAAGTTTGCTTCAGTTCTACGGAGAATCATAGCTGAAAAAAATGGTTTAGAAGGGGAGTATTTCTTGCGCCATCAGAACAGCAGTA
Source organism: Pleurocapsa sp. (assembly GCA_050330395.1). Taxonomy (GTDB): domain Bacteria; phylum Cyanobacteriota; class Cyanobacteriia; order Cyanobacteriales; family Xenococcaceae; genus Waterburya. The sequence continues at coordinate 29,992 of JBHJNW010000079.1, read as the reverse complement.
TGATTAAAGCTAAAATTCGCCTAAATTTAATCAATCTTGGTTCAGAGGAGAAAATTTGCTTGGTTATTGATAACTTGGCAACCAATGCTTCCCTAGAAATTCTTCCCAAACCAGCTATAGATTTGTCTCAAAGAAATTTATTTAATCAACAACTGTTGACGGCGATCGACTTTGCCAAAAGAAGTCAAAAACTTTTAGCAATTATGTTTTGTAAGCTGGAGTTTTTGCCTGATATTAATGCCACTATTGGAGCAGAAAAAAGCAGCAAACTATTATTAGCTTTAGAGAGAAGATTAAGTACTTGCTTACGCGCAGGAGATACGGTTATTCGTTGGCAAGAGGATAAATTTGCCCTGCTATTACCGCAAGTTAGTGATCTAGAAGAAGTAATTAAAATTAATCAACGAATCAGTCAATCTATTAGGCAATCTTTTACCGTAGGCAAAACTCAGGCTACCATCGATAGTGCTACAGGAATTGCCATTTACCCTCAAGATGGAGTCGATCCAGAAATCTTGTTAGCTAGTGCCAATACAGCCTTAGAACGTGCTTGCATCAATAAAAGCGGTTATCAATTTTATGATGAAGCAATGAATTCTCAGGCCTTGGTAGCTTTAGAATTAGAAAGTTTGTTAGAACAAGCTATAGATCGAGAAGAATTTCAACTTTATTATCAGCCACAAATTGACATCAGCAGCGGCATAATTGTCGCCATCGAAGCTTTACTGCGTTGGGAACATCCAGAATTAGGTTTGGTTGCACCAGGAAGTTTTATCAAATTAGCTGAAAAAACCAAACTAATTGTGCCGATTGGCGAATGGACAATTCGCACAGCCTGTATTCAAAATAAACAATGGCAAACTCAAGCATTACCTTCCTCCAAGATTACTGTTAGCTTGTCTTTAGTTCAATTCCAGCAATCAAGCCTACCTCAAAAAATTGCTGAGATACTAGCAGAAACTGAGTTGGATGCCAGCTTATTAGAATTAGAAATTAGTGCGGCAACCTTGATGGACAATATAGATCATAGCCGACACTTGGTTAACCAATTAAAAGCCTTGGGAGTTTCAATTGCGATCGATGGCTTGACCACAGAATTTTTGGCTTTAGAATATCTCAAGCAAATTCCGCTTGACACTTTAAAAATAGATCGCTCTTTAGTTCAGCAACTTACGGATAGTCCTCAAGATTTAGCGATGGTGAAGGCATTAATCGAATTAGGCAAAGGTTTTGATCTCAGAATAGTCGCCGAAGGTGTCGAAACTCAAGAGCAAGTTGAGTTGCTACGTAGCTTAAATTGTCATAATATGCAGGGATTTTGGTTTGGTCGTCCTTTAGCTGCCAACGAAGCTAGTAAGCTGCTACAGCTTAACGATTCAGAAGAAGCAATGGCGAAACCTAAAAAAGCGAAAGTTTTGTCATCGAACGAAGAAAGAGCAGAAAATGATTTGGATTCTAACCAGGATAAGCAATAATATCAGTCTAAATCAAAGATGATTCGAGAATCTAAATTCTGACTTCTGATGTTATATGCTAAAGCATTTGCGAAGCTTATGCTTTAGCACTAACTGCGTGTCGTCCTTTAGAACTAGAAGGGCGATCGCCCTTGTGGTGCTTACCTAACCTTAAAATATTCTATCCGAACAGGATTTAGTATAAGTGGTATAGTCATTCCCATCGAACTACATGACCTAGACTATGGAAACTAATGGTAGCAAGCCCGCTACAGATTATAATCGCCTGTTTGAACAAATCCAAGGATTAGTTTTGTGTCATTCTCCTAGCGGCATGGAAACAGAAGTTGATCGAACAATAATTGAACAGTTCCAGGCTTTAAACATAGACACTTGGCAGGATCGCGCAGGCAACGTAATTGCGAAAATTCCTGGTCAATCCGATAGAGCGATCGCGATTACCGCCCATAAGGATGAGATCGGGATGATTGTTAAGTCCATTGATGCCGATGGTTGTTTACAGGTGCGCCGTTTAGGTGGTTCATTCCCTTGGGTATACGGCGAAGGTGTAGTTGATATCTTAGGCGATCAAGAAGTTATTAGCGGTATTCTCTCTTTTGGCTCACGTCACGTTTCTCATGAATCACCACAAAAAGCCCAGCAGCTAGACACTCCTTTAATTTGGGAGGATGCTTGGGTCGAAACTAAGTGTACTCTTGAAGAATTAGCTGCTTTAGGTGTACGCCCTGGTACTAGGGTGGTCATCGGCAAACACCGTAAACAGCCTTTCCGTCTCAAAGACTATATTGCTAGCTATACCCTCGACAATAAAGCTTCTGTAGCTATTTTACTGTCTTTGGCATCAAAGATAACTAAGCCTCCTGTAGATATCTATTTAGTGGCATCAGCTAAAGAAGAAGTCGGCGCAATTGGCGCACTATACTTTACCCAAAACCAAACTTTAGATGCCCTGATTGCCCTAGAAATTTGTCCCCTAGCCGATGAATATCCGATTGAATCGGGTATCGCCCCCGTCTTGTTATTTCAAGATAACTACGGCGTTTATGACGAATTGCTCAATGCGGAAATTCGTACCGCCGCAACTAAAGCCGAAATTCCCCTACAGCTAGCCGTAATTGATGGTTTTGGTAGTGATGCCTCGATCGCGATGAAGTTTGGTCATGTTTCCCGGGGTGCTTGTCTGAGTTTTCCTACCCAGAATACCCACGGTTATGAAATTGCTCATTTAGGGGCGATCGCTAACTGTATTGAAATTTTAGCTACCTACTGTATGACTATCTAATTATTTGGTAATGAACAATCGCGCTTCTTTGAATCTAGAACAATTAGCAACTGAAATAAAGCAATCTTTGGGCATAGTTCAAAAACAAGATATTCAAATTGCTAGTCAAATTTTAGAATTACCAACTAATAGCTTGATTAGAGTCGGGGATGACTGCGCTGCTATACCCGACGGTGATGGCTATACTCTCTTAGCTGCCGAAGGAATGTGGCACGTTTTAGTCGAGCAAGATCCTTGGTTTGCTGGTTGGTGCGCGGTGATGGTTAACATCAGCGATATTGCTGCTATGGGAGGCAGAGCGATCGCAGTTGTTGATACGATCTGGACAGAAGATACAGACAAGGCTAAACCACTTTTAGAAGGCATGAAGGCAGCTTCTCAAGCTTATGCCGTGCCAATTGTCGGAGGACACACTAATTTTAACAGTGCCTATGATGCTTTGAGCGTAGCTATTTTAGGACGAGCCAAGCAGCTTATTAGTAGTTTTGCTGCCCAACCTGGGGATTTAATTCTTGTAGCGATCGATCTTCAAGCTCAAATGCACCCAAAGTTTCCTTTTTGGAATAGTGCCACTAAAGCTGAACCAAGTAACCTCCGACAAAACTTAGAAACTTTACCTTATTTAGCCGAAAACAACCTATGTACTGCGGGAAAAGATATTAGCATGGGAGGTATTATTGGTACTCTGCTGATGTTAATTGAAGCCTCCAGATGCGGAGCAATATTAAACTTAGAGCAGATTTTTTGTCCTGCCAATATAGATTTTAAAACCTGGCTATTGTGTTTTCCTAGCTATGGCTTTTTACTATCGATAAATCCGCAAAATTTAGACATTGTTCAGGGAAAGTTTAACGAGCAAAATATCGCTTGTGCTGTAGTAGGAGAAATTAACAACACTTCTAAATTAACTTTGGAATTAGCAGGACAATCTTATTTATTTTGGGACTGGCAGATAAATAGATTTATTATGTAACACTACAGCTAAGAGCTAAGAGCTACTAACAGTATTCTTTTCAATTTTATACTTCAAATCGTCAGCGTTGGTTGAATGCCGTAATTGATAATTCAAGCTCAACAGCTTGAGCCACAAGCCAGGATATTGCTTTTCTAACCAAGGCTGAGACTGTTTCAGCCAATTAGGAAACCAGTCAGCCAGTAGCAGATTTCTCAAAGCATCTAGGTTAAAGGTTAAATACGAACCAAGCCAGCGGATCACATCTTTGCTTCCTGCCATCTCCAGAATCCAAATTAATAAAGCAGGATTTTTACGGGCAGCAATTAACGCTAATCTCGTGAAAGTAAACCAGTCAGTACGATCTTTGATAAAGGTGTCCGCAACTTCAGGGGGTTCGTTTGCCAATAAACCAAAAAAAGTATTGAGCATTGAGTTAATTCTCTGGGGAGGCAGGGTTTTACCTGTCGGTACCATCATCCCTTTAGAAAATAGCCAGGTAACAGAGATATTACTTTGATAGGCTCTAATTTGATTTAAGTGTTTGGCAGTGAGTAAATCATGTTGTAAAGCAGTATTGAGCAGATTGGTAAGCCGTTCTAAGTTTCGTACTAAAGAACCAAAACCAGTGAAGATTAAAGGAGATTGTAAAGAAGCAGCATCGCCAATCGTCACCAAACGATCAAAGGCGACAGTGCGATCGCGATCGCTCGTGCTAAAGTGTCCTGGTATGTAGCCAAAAGTCGGCTTTTTCCACACTAGTTGTTCGAGATCGCAACGACGGTACTCGGGCAAAATGGTAAAGAAATCCTCATACATCTCTAATAGTGAACCAGGATTTTGGGGATGTACCTGGTGGTAATGAAACAGATAAAAGGTCAATTCTCCGTTACCCCCAGGAAACAGTTCCCAAATTAACTGTCTGCCTCTAGATATATCGCCATGAGAATTTAAGACATCGCCATAGTTTGCATCCCATACTTCGGGGGCAAAACCACTTTTAACTACTGCTCCCACTGTCGGACAGACGCTATCAAAAGTACGCCCACCATTGAGTTGCCAAGCAATGGGTGAAGCTGTACCCATCGCATCTATCAGCAGCCTGGCTGTTGCCTGTTTGCTGGTTTGGGTTGGCAAATGAGTTAATTTTACTGTAACTTCTTTATCCGATACATCAGCACGAATAAATTCTGTTTCGTCCCAAATGTCTCCCCCTGCCTGAAGTAGTTTATCACCACAAAAGCGCAGCAGTTTTTCGGCATCAATTGCTATGTTAAGTACTTTAGGTGTATGTAAAATTTTAGCCTTCAAATAATCTGGATTATAGGCATCAAAAAACTTACTGAAGCCATCAATATATTCTGCTGCAATAACCGATTCAAATTCTTGAGGAGTAAACAAACCTAGCTCAATCAAGCTTTGGAATTCGTCACGAGAGATGTTCCATTCTCGGTTCATTTTACCAAAGGGCAGTCTTTCAACCAATAGCACTCGATAGCCTTTTTGCGCCATCACCGCCGCGTGAATCACGCCCAACGCACCGCCAATATAAATTAGATCGTATTCTGGTTGGTTATTTGAAGCTGAATTACTTTTAAAAATTACTTCTTGAGGCTGTTGCGGATTTTTAACGCTTTCGCGCCAGCGTTTTTCCCACCAATAAACCCGATTGAGATCGTATTCTCCGTGGGGCATTTTCTGGAAGAAATGAACTGTTTGAGGATAAGCTTCTGCCAAAGCTTCAAAAATAGACTGTTGTGATAAATCGATCGCCGGTGGGACAGGATACTTTTGGGGAAAGCTAGCCCGAATCTCTCTAATTAACTGCTGCTTAATTTGCTCTAGTTGAGGTATTGATTTGTTACCCCATTGAAAGATTTTTAGATAGGTAGTACGCTGTAGCTGCCAGACGAAGATTGATATCTCACTACAGGCTGGCGAATTAAACTGAAGGCGGATTCCATCGCGGGTAGCAACTTTTGTTCCCGATTGTGGTTGCCATTTATTTTTCAACCACTCGATTACCCCTGTTGTATCTGGGGTAGGTATTTCTATGTAAGTTAACTCTTTCATCTACAAATTAATATTAATGTATTTTTAAAGAAGTTTTAAAGCTGAGTAAAATTAATTACTAATAAGTTAAGCTTATCTAATTATTAATTTTTGTCTTTTAATGATGACAAGATTAAGCATCAATAATATGTAGCTTATAATCGGCGATTAAACCGCTTAATTTGATCTATGGATTACTCGATTCCCGCCAACACAGAAGAAATATTAGCTCTGAAAAACCACTCCATCAACGAAGAAATTATTGCCACCGCGATCGCTGGTGTGGTTCAAATAGCTCGTCGCCAGGGGCAATCTTTAGAAGAGTTAACAGAAACTATTTTACAAGATGATCTGGTTTTGGATCTAGACCGTCGCAAGTGGTTAAATACAATGATTGTCCAGGCTTGGGATCTACTTCCCTCTTTTGATGATCAATGAGCAAGTGGGATGAGAAATGGAGTAGCGAATTAAAATTGAGGTAGATTATTTAGGTACGGATTCTCTTTAAGATTAACGAAATAGTCGCTACAGCCAATACCAACAACAAAAAAGTTATTACTACCAAAGCTGCACCGTAACCAAAATCTAGGTAACGCATCACCGTAGAGTAAATATAAATCGAAACTGTTTCTGTCGAACCAGCGGGACCTCCTCCAGTCATTACCTGTACCAAATCGAAAACTCCAAAAGACTGAGCAAATCGAAATAATAAAGCAATCAAAATTTGTGGCATCAATAGTGGCAGAGTAATCTGATAAAAACTTTGCCACGGACTTGCTCCATCCATTTTATGGGCTTCATATAAGTCTTCTGAGATCGACTGCAAACCTGCTAGTAAAATAATGCTGATGAAAGGCGTAGTCTTCCAAACATCGGCAATAATTAAAGCAACCATAGCTAAAGCAGGTGAGCCTAACCAGTTAATTCCTGTATCAATTAAGCCTAATCTGAACAGAATATCGTTAACTACACCATATTGATCGTTGAAAATCCATGCCCAAGCTAACCCCATAACCGCAGTAGGTAAGGCCCAGGGAATAATGGCAATTGTCCGCACGACTCCACGGCCGATGAATGATTTGTTAAGTATCAAAGCAACGCCTAGACCCAGAATCAACTCTAAAGCAACGCTGACTACAGTAAAAATGGAAGTATTCCACAAGCTTTGCCAGAATCTACCGTCTCCCAGCATCCTTTGATAATTACCCAAGCCAGCAAAAACAGGCTGTAGCTGTGTTCCCAAATTTTCGGTAAACCAGCTTAACCAAAAGGCTCTGGCAATAGGATAAATAAATACTAAACCTAAAATAAATAAAGCTGGAAACAGCATTAGCCAGCCAGTAAGTTTTTCTTGTTTATTCAGCATGATTATTTGTCGTTATCTTTGAAGTAAAGTGCGAGTTTCATTAGCAGCAGTCTGCATTGCTTGTTCTGGACTTATTTTGCCTGTTATCGCAGCACTGAGGTAACGCTGTAAAATATCTGAAGCTTGAGCATATTGAGGAATAGGAGGGCGTAGGGCAGAACTTTGCACTACTTCTAGTAACTGAGGGTAATAATCATATTTAGCTACAATTTGAGGATCGTTAAACAAAGTGATTCGGCTGGGGACAAAACCAGTATCTAAAATAAACTCTCGTTGAGAATCTTCGCTGCTGAGAAATTCAATTACCTGCCAAGCCGCATCAGGGTGTTTAGTGCTGGTGGCAATCCCTAATCCCCAACCTCCTAAAGTTGCCCCACTGCTTTTGCCAACGGCATGTACCATTGGCTTAATACTGTATTGCCCAGCGATCGCTGATTCTGCTGCCAAACTATAAACATACGGCCAGTTTCGTAAAAATACTGTCTTACCATTTTGAAACAGTAAACGAGTTTCTTCTTCGGCATAAGTAGTAACGCCAGGAGGAGAAACATTACGGGCGATCGCTGAGCGCAAAAACTCAACTGCGGCGATCGCTTCTGGTCGATCTAAACCAACTTCTAAAGTATCTGGATTGACCCAAAAAGCTCCACTTCCCTGCAATATTTCGACAAACATAGCAGCCAATCCTTCATACTGTTTGCCCTGCCATACATATCCCCAGTCTGCTAATCCCTGCTGCTGCAAATCCTGGGAGATTTCTAGTAGTTCATCAAAGGTTTCCGGGGGTTCATATCCCGCTTGTTCTAGTAAATCCTGACGATAGTAGAGCATTCCTGCATCAGAACGGAAGGGAAGACGATATAGTCTATCTTCATACCTTCCGCCAACTATGTCTGCCTCAAGATATTCTGCCGCTTCCTCAGCCGATAGTCGCTCTGAAAGATCTCTTAACCATCCTGCTGCCGCAAATTTGGGAGTCCAGACAATATCCATATAAACCACATCATAAGGAGAGTTGCCCAATAAAAAGGAAGATGTATATAAGTCTTCGACTTGGTTACTGTCGCTGGGGGCTTCGATAATTTGAAATTTAATGCCTGGATGCTGTTGATTAAATTTATTAACCAAAGGTTGCAACTGTTGAGCCTCATCGGCACGAATCAAAGTTCTAATGACGATAGGTTGTTGAGTTACTCCCGGTAAAATAACAATTGAGAGCGACAGTACTAAAGCCAAACAGACCATTAACCAACGCTGAGCTGTGAATAATTTGTAGCAACTTTGGTTGAGTTTCGAGATTAAACGATGAATAAACATTATGGATATTTAAGGAGTAAATTGACGGCAAATAGTTTTAAGTTGGTTCAATTAGTTCTTTTGCCTACTTTACACCGAAGCTTTACCTACTGTTAGATTACTGCTTTGACAGCCATACTTAGTTTTTTAGCTTAATTCCTCTGGCTCTGAACCCTGCTTTAGCAATAAAAGTAGGGTTTTTTGTATGAATATTATATGAATTGAACTTTTTTGGCTCAATTTACAAAAATACGACTAAGGTTTACTTTAAATGGCTTAATGAACATTGCCCTTAAAAATGGGCTATACTTTACCATTGATAAAGTTAACAATAAATAGTATGCCGTTCTGCGGTAGAGTGCTGATTGTTAAAAACCATCAAGGTACAGTTGAGGAGGGGATTATTCCTGAGCAGCTAAACCTGACTGTGAGCTTAAGAGGCACCCGTGAAGTCAGGGAAAATCACCAAATATTTCGTCTTACTGGATTATTAGATGCCTTTTCTGAACCAGCATTCCGCAAGGTCATTGGTAACTGTATAGACGAAGGACCAAAAAATCTGATTTTGGTTCTGGCACAGATTGATTTTATTGATAGTTCTGGTTTAGGAGCTTTGGTGCAGCTCGTCAAAAAGGCACAAACTGCTGGTGGAAGCTTGCAGGTTGTTACTAATCCACGAGTTACCCAAACCGTAAAGCTAGTTCGTCTAGAGAAATTTCTTTCTCTCCAACCTTCTGTTGAAGAAGCGCTGGAAAACATCAAAAATTAACGTCCCGTTTGGATGTGAATTGATCAAAACAAGCCAAAAACAATCAAAAATAAATAATGCGCCAATAGACGCGGCTCAAACTTGGGCAAATTGTGGAGTTATGCTAGATTCGACTACAGCTCAATTAACTCAAATTGAAAGGTTGTCACCAATTGCTCTGGCATATATCGGAGATGCTGTATTTGAACTATATGTTCGCAGCAAATTCTTAATGCCTCCCAAGCGTATGGCCAATTACCATCGCCAAGTTGTTACCCAAGTAAGAGCCGAAAGTCAGGCGGTTCATTTATCGGTGCTTTTGCCTTATTTATTCGATGCCGAAAAAGAAATTTTACGTCGTGGACGCAATGCCTGTGTAGCTAAACCACGTCGTCTATCTCGCACCACTTATCAGCAAGCGACAGCTTTAGAAGCATTAATTGGCTATCTTCATTTGACTAATCCGCAGCGTTTGCAAGAATTATTGGCCAAATTAGATTTTGATTCACTTAGTAATTAGCATTCCTGACAAGTTAAGAGACTACGCTGTTTGTCAATCAATTTTAGCTATTAGCTATTAGCTTTTGAGATATTTTTCATGAACTGTACCTATTTAAAGAGCGATCGCTCCTGATATTACCAGTGAAACCTAAAACTTCTTCTCAGCCCAGAAAAAGCAGCCAGCCTACGTCAGTTTCGGCTCCGATCGCCTCATCGCCACCAAAGGAAGAAATTGATTTAACTTATGGTCGTCATGCCGTATTAGCAGCATTAAAAGGCGATCGCCAAATCAATCGCATTTGGATCGTCGATAAATTAATGGCTCATGGACAATTTTATCCCCTAGTCAAAGAAGCCAAAGCCAACGGCACAATTATTGATGAGGTAGATTCTCGTCGTCTGTCTCAGTTAACTCAGGGCGGAAATCATCAGGGTATTGTAGCCCAAGTTGCTCCCTATTCCTATTGGGACTTGTCAAAGCTAATTAACCAAGCAAAACAAACCCCTGATCCTGTCATCGTGATTGCTGATGGCATTGAAGATCCTCACAATTTAGGGGCAATCATTCGGACAGCAGAAGCTTTGGGAGTTCAAGGATTAATTATTCCCCAACGCCGGGCAGCAAGTATAACTTCCACCGTGATGAAAGTGGCAGCAGGGGCATTAGAGAATATGGCGATCGCTAGAGTAGTCAACCTGAACCAAGCGATCGCCAAACTCAAAGAAGCGGGTTTTTGGATTTATGGCGCTACCGCTGATACTGATACCATGCTCTATCAAACCAACTTCAATGGTGCAGTGGGGCTAGTAGTTGGCTCAGAAGATAAAGGTTTGAGTCAGCTGACGGAAAAAAACTGTGACCAGCTAGTCGCAATTCCTTTGGTAGGTAAAACACCGAGTCTTAATGCTTCTGTGGCAGCAGCGATCGCGCTTTATGAAATATTTCGCCAAAGACAGTAAACGAAGTCAGGAGTCAGGAGCGATTCTCGAATCGCCCCTACGATTACGAATGGTATCGGCGATCGCTCTCAACCAATTTTCGGTAATCATTTCTTTGGATAGTTGAAAAACACAGTAGCCGTATTGTTGTGCTAAATTAAGTTTCTCATAATCTCGCATCAGGCTTTTGCCAGTGCTATGCCCGCCTTGATGCCAGATTTGTCCGTTAATTTCGATCGCTACTTTGGCAGAGAAATTTACGTAGTCAAATTTAAAGCGACGTTTGGGAATTAGCCGTACCTCTGTTTCTAAATCTAAGTCGGGAAATAGTTCTTCCCACATCAGATCGAATTCAAATTCTAGGCTACTAATACTCATTAGCTAAATCGAATGTTTTTTATCGAAGATAACCTAAATTTCTCTGATTGACTAACTTACAGCAGTTTTCATGGTTGATCGACTACGCTGTTGATTGATTAGCTATTAGCTGTTAGCTTTTAATACTTTAAAATATACAGAAGTAACTTGTCATAAATTAAGCTTGTTTGTTTTTTAGGTATTGTCAAATCATGAATAAAAAAGACCAAAACGATATATCTGATTTAACCTCAATTCAAGAGCCAATTACTAACGCGCCACCAGAAGTAAAACAGGTAATTGAGCAGGTTTTAAAGCTAGAAAAAGACAAGCTATATTTAAAGACTCCACGCAATATTAACGATGATATTCTCAATATTATTAAGCAAGTGGTGCAATGAAATTAAATTATTTGCAACTGTGTAATTTTAGACAGTTTTACGGCAAAAGCCCTCAGATCAAGTTTGCCAGTGGCGATCGCAACACGACAGTTATTTATGGCAATAACGGTGCAGGTAAGACTTCGATTCTTAATGCTTTTACCTGGGTACTCTACGAAAAGTTTACGGCAGCTTTTGCTTCTCCAGAATTATTAATTAATCAGCGAGCGATTACAGAAGCTAAACCAGAACAGGGAGTGGAGTGCTGGGTAGAATTACAGTTTGAGCGCGATCGCCAGCTTTATCAGCTAAAGCGCAAGTGTTACGCTAACCAAGACTCTCAGCATCAGGTACAGTACAGTCAGACACAGTTATTTATGTTGGTTGCAGGAGACGATGGACGATGGTATCCACCCCTTGAGCCTCCCGAAGATATTATTAATCGCATTTTACCTGCCAGCCTGCATCAATATTTTTTCTTTGATGGAGAAAGAATTGATGGTTTTTTTCGCCAGAATCATAATTCTCATATCGCTGAAGATACTAAAGAGTTGCTGGGAGTTAAGATTTTAGATCGAGCGATCGAGCATTTAAAGAAAGCTCGGAGAACTTTGCAAGAGGAGTTAGAAGAACTGGGAGATACTCAAACTAAACAGTTATTAAGAAAACAAATTAATTTAGAGCAAGAGCGCGAAGCGATCAACCAATGTATTGCTCAAATTATCGCTCAGGTAGCTCAGTTAGAACAAAAGAAAGCTAATTTCTCGCGACAGCTATTAGAAATTAGCGGCGCAGATGAGATTCAAAAGCTGAAAATAAAGCTGCTCAAACAGCACAAGTCACTCAAAAAAGAGATTATCCAAAGCAAAAACCAGCTGAAAAAACTACTATCGAGTGATAGCCATCTAATTTTTCTGCCAGCTATAACTGAAAATTTTTTAAAATTACTACAAACATTACGCGATCGCAACCAGCTTTCCAGCGGACTCAAGCAAGAGTTTATTCAACAACTATTAGCACAGCAACGCTGTCTTTGTGGCGAAGCTTTAAACCCTGATACTGAACCCTACCACCAAGTTAAGTCTTGGCTCAAAAAAGTTGAAATTAAAAATATAGAAGAGTCAGCCATTCGTTTAGAGTCTCAAGTCAGCAACATTGAGCTACAGTCAGATAATTTCTGGCATCAGTTAGACCAACAACAAAGGGAAATCAAGCATCAATATCTCGAACTCAACCGTATAGAAGCTGAGATAGAGCAAGCTAATAAAAAACTGAAAAACTATCCCAATCGCAATACTCAACAGCTACAGCAAAACATCGAGGCAATTGAAGATGAGCTAAAAAACTTGATTTTAAAGCAGGGAGAAAATCAGCAGCAAAAAAGCGATCGCTTGACACAGTTAGATCAACTCAGTCAAACCATAGCGCGGCATCAGCTAACTGAAAGCAAACAAAAGCTGGCACAAAGGCGGATTGCAGTAGCGCAGGATGCGATCGACCGCTTAAACGAAGTTAGAACTCGCTTAGAACAGCAGTTTCGTTTAACTTTAGAACAAAAAGTCCAGGAAATATTTAGCTTTATTTCTTTTACTCCTTATCTACCAAAACTCAGCAGTGATTATCGATTAACCTTAGTGGAAAATACCTCAGGGGTTGAAGTACCTGTTGCAGCCTCGACGGGAGAAAACCAAATCTTAAGCCTGTCGTTTATCGGCGGCATTATTGACCGTGTGAGACGATGGAGTCAACGCAATACACTGATGGGTTACGATAGCAGCACTTTTCCCATCGTCATGGACTCCCCCTTCGGTAGCTTAGATCAAATTTATCGTAGACAGGTAGCTAAAGCAATTCCTCAACTAGCCAATCAATTAGTTATTTTAGTAACCAAGACTCAGTGGCAAGGAGAAGTAGAGACAGAAACAGAATTATTAATTGGTCGAGAATATGTGCTAACTTATCACTCTCCTAAAGCAAACTGTGAGTTAGACAGCATTCAATTAAGCCAGCAAAATTATTTTTTGGTTCAACCCAGTTTAAACAATTTTGAATATAGCGCGATCGTTCCAGTTCAGGATAAATACTAGTAACTATCTATAACAGTTAAGACAGCGAAAGTTGAGTTATAACTGTGTTGATCGATTATGACTATGACTTGGAACAACTATAGGGGCAGATATAGGAGTAAGGAAATAAATGCTTTTCTTAGATCATACACAGGTACAGTATTGCAAGATACAACATCAAGATAAAACCATATCGGGCATAATTTACAACGATAACTTGTTTATTAGAGAAAAAGCTTTTCCCAAAGAAGAAATGGAAGCAGCAATCAAAGAGTGTCGTGAAGAATACTTAGACCACGCAGAAAGATCTAAAATCGCTACTTTATTAATCAAAGAAAAAAACAGTGTTGGCATTTGGATGCAGAATAACCAGTATAAATCAAATATTATTGCTACGGCAAGTCCAGTCCAGCAGTCTCAAAATAATCACACTGAACCTAAACAAAAGAATAGTTTAAATCGTATTAGCATCCGACAACTAGCCCTAGAGATGCGTTCTGAAAAAGGAGTAGAGATCAAAACTCGTCGACATAAATTAAAGCTGTTTCAACGCTGCTTTTTAGGCAACGAAGCCATTGACTGGATTGTCGATCAGACTAAACTATCTAGGGAAGATGCTGTTAATTTAGGTCAAAAAATGCTAGATAAAGGTATCTTTCATCATGTACTAGATGAGCATCAGTTTAAGGACGAGGGATTATTCTATCGCTTTAATGAAGATGAAGGTAAAAGTATCTGGAATAGTTCAATATAATTTGAATATTTTCAGATAATGTTGATGTCAATTTGGCTCAAGCAATCTTTATTTAGCCGATGATAGCTAACAGATTATTAAAATATTTAAATAAAACTATCAGGCTTTTTTAAGCTAAAAAATTGACCTGATTAGTAAATTGATAATTAGGAAAGATCCGATTTAAACTAGCATTAGAAATCGATAAGTTTTGCTGTAAAATAGGTGAAATAATTGCTCGAAAGTCGGTGGTTACAGGTAAATCTCTACTTTCATACAGTACAGATTGATCTAAACCTGACCAATCTCCATAGACCTTTCCTCCCCGAACTCCTCCTCCTAAAAGCCATATCACATTGCCATAGCCATGATCTGTTCCTTTATTACCGTTCTCTTTAACTGTCCGACCAAATTCTGAGATGACGACAATTACTGTATCAGAGAAGATTGCTTCTAATCCTTGGACAAGAGTAGCCAAACCTTGACCCAGAGAAGGTAGTAAACGATCAAAAACGGGATTTTGCTCGACGTGCGTATCCCAACCGCCAATATCCATGAATGCTAGTTGAGTTTTGGCATTTCCCACCATTAACCTCGCTACTTCGGCTGCATCATCAATAAAGGTGTTGACACTTTTTGCGCCCCGTGAAGCCAAGATCATTTCTTGGTTTAAGTCGGCTAAAACTATCTCTCTAGCTTTTTTGCCATCTTGATAAGCCTTGCTCAAGGCATCTGTACCACTATACAAACTACTAAAAGCTTGATTGACACGAGGACGATCCGTCGGAATTGGTGCGGCAGAATTCATTCCAGGTTTAAGAGAAGCGATCGCCATTTTGCCCTTAAGTATATAGGGAGTAATTACCCCCACGTTAAGTGCCTGAGTTGGTCTATCTGGGGGTAATTCAGCTAACAGTCGATTCAGCCAGCCATCTTGGGTATTTTTTACTCCTGGCGTACCGTTTTCGATATAATCTTGAGCCTGAAAATGGGAGCGTTCTGGTACTGGAGAACCACTGGCATGAACAAATGCTAAATGCTTCTTGTCCCATAAAGGCAACAAATCTTGCAGTTGAGGATGCAAACCAAAAAAGCCATCTAGGTCAATCGCACCATCTTTTTCCCGAGGATAGGGAACAGCGATAGTTGGTCTTGACTCATAATACTCAGCTTCTTGGTGGGGAACAACAACATTCAAACCATCAATCGCACCCCTCAAAAAAACTACGACCAAACGTTGGCGATCGCTTGCTGAATTAACTCTTTGAGCTACCCAACTATTACAACCTACTGGAAGCAACATTCCCGCCGTTGCTAAACTTGCTGCGGTAAAAAACTTTCTTCTTTTCATATTTATTATTGAAGCTAAAAGCTAAAAGCTAAAAAGAATTAATCCGAACGAAGCTAACTAACCCCCAGTAGCTTAACGATACATTGACTCTGGACTACCCATAATGAGAGCCGAACGAAGCTTAGGCGGACTTTGTGTAACTACCTGTTTAGTGTTGCTAGAAAGCTCACCCAAGTTACTGGTTAATTGTTTTTGGTTGAGGGAATAGCTACGGTTTAAAGTTCCATTGGCGATCGCTGTTGCCAAACCTGTTCTTTGTAACATTGCCTGAGGATTTAGCCAAGCTTCTTGAGTATTTCGATAGCCAGTAGGTGCAAGACACATATATAAAGGCATCGATAACTGCTCCAACATCCCCCGAACCCTTTTGAGATTGGGCTGTTCAATTTCTCCCATGCGAACTAAAGAAATCACATACTGATAAGGGGTTTTAAACTTTTGCTTATAATACTGAGGACTATTGAATTCGTCACTATGGATTAAAGTATCTAAGACTAGCTTGATGTTCCCATTAGTTTCCCTAAATTCTTGCGACAGCTTGTCTACTAAACTCTCAGGTGGCCGGTCCGCTACGAAATATTGCGCCAGTTTATAGCTAATGAAATGGGCGGTTGCAGGATGTCTTACCAAAATATCGATCGCTTGTTCACCTTCTTTCATGCCGTTGGCTGAGATTTTCTGCCCCAGAAAGATCTTATCTTCTTGGTCATGACGATTTTTGTAGAAGAAAAAGCCTTGGCGATCTCCTTTCTTACCATGAGCATCCATACCCCAACCTGTAAATATCCTAGCTAAGGCAATGACATCATCTTGAGTATAACCACCGTCTACCCCCAAGGTGTGTAATTCCATTAGCTCACGAGCATAGTTTTCGTTTAGACCCAACTGGTTTTTTTTGCCTCCAGGACTGTTTGGGTCAGTGTTTTTCCTGTTATCTAGATAAATTAGCATTGCTGGATGTTTTGCCGTCACCATCAATAAGTCACGGAAGTTGCCTAAGGCATGAGTGCGAATTTTATTTTCGTAATCGCTTAACCACAGCTCTACTGAACCTTTCTCTGCATAAACATTAAAGTGATTAAACCAAAAATCTACCATCACCTCCTGTAGCTGGCGATTGGAATAAATTGCTCTTACTAAATGAGCATCCATGGCTTCATCTCTAGCTTGCGCGTTTAAGTTTCTGATTTCCCGTCGGATTTTTTTCTTTTGCTCAATAGATAGTTGAGAATTACGTAATTCTTTACGAATAGCAAGGTCTTGTTTTTGTAGTTCAATCGGCTCTTGATGAATTGAACTAAATTGAGCTAAATAATCATTTACTATGGCAGATTCTGGAACAAGTTGAGGTGAAAGTTGAGACTGAATGTAAGCTTCTATTCCTATTTTGTTTACTTGCGTTATTTGTGCTGAAGTTACACCGAAGCTCAATCTTTCTAAAATATGTCTTTGGCTAGGCTGAGATAGTCCATTGCTAGCTTTAGCCGATTTAATTAAACCAGCCCATAATATTAAGCTTAAAAACATGATAATTGTCCAGCGGTGTAATTTCTGCCTCATAATTTGCGACTTTTTTTGTTCAGCATTATAGCCTTCCTGAAACTAAATTTTAGAGATTTAAAAGCTAATTATCTCTTATTTAAATTGCCACTATCGTCGTTTGGTTGACGAAAACCTGCTCTAATGTTTAGTTAGACGAAGTTGTATGAACAAAAGTTTCTTTTATGAGCGTATGGTAACCAAAATTAGATAGTATTAATTACATAAATTAAAAGCCGATCTAAATTCGTATTTTGTAAATAACACTTGATCCCCTAGTGCTTTTTGTAATTTCACTGGTTTTTAATTTAGGTTCTTATTGATAAATACCATTGTAAAATTCAGGAAACTAAAAATTATGAAAGCTTCTTCAAATTTAGGACAATCAATTACACTAGCATTACTTTTGGCTATAAGCAGCATCGGTGTTATCCTATTGATGTCGTTTATGGGTGGCTAGGTAGATAGACATTCAAACATTATTTGAAGATTGGCTAAATCTAAAAAAAGAGCAGCTTAATCTGTTTTTACAGCTAAAGTTTTTCAAAAAAAGGCTTTAGCTTTTAACCGAGCAATTAATTGAATAATTGCTTAATATAACTTGAAAAACTCCGTTAATTTATAGACTTTGATGATTCAGTCTTTAAGTTTGTTCTTCTTGTAAAACTGTTTTAGAGACTAGGCGAGTTTTTTTGCGATCGCCTTGGGATAAGTCTTTACCAATTTGCAGACGTGTAGCATAAGTTTGTAAGATGGTTGCTCCTTGCTTATCTCCCAATTGCAGGGCTGTTTTGGCAGCGGTTTGCAACATATTGGCTGCGCCAGCGCGATCGCCATTTTGTAATTTGGTTTCAGCAATTTGGGTTTGGCGATATTTAGCCAAAGTCAAAATATGATTTTGTACCGTATCGCTAAGTTTTGCCTGATACAAATCCTGAGCTTCTAACTCAATTGCCAGAACATCCGAATGTAGATTTTCTTGATTTGTTCCAGGATCGTCATAGCGTAGCTGAACCGCCGCAATTTTGTGTGTACCTGGAAACAATTGATTGATGTATAAATTAATTAAAATCACTCGTGGTTGATCGATCATCAAATCCCCTAAACGAACCGTAAAGTAATTACCTTCCAGTTGAATTGGTAATTCAATAGTTTCAGGAGCAACTTGAGCCACGGGCTTTAATTCTGCTAAGCGGACTTTGGGCATCAATTCGATAGTAAGTAGGCTATTGGTCAAACCTACAGACTGAGCGCGAGTCAAAAGCCGATTAAACTCCGATCTGGCTTGCTGGGGCTGTTCTATATATGCCAGCCTTCCCTGTGCCGCATCAGCAATCTGCTCTAAAATATCCTGATTCCAGTGTTCTCCAAAGCCCAAAGTATCGATAGTGACATTATATTCTGCTGCCAGTTCTGCTATCTTCAGACAACGATGATTATCGCCATGTTCGTTTTCTCCGTCGGTAAGTAAAAAGATACGAGATACACAGTGTTGATTATTAGCAGCCACTTCCTTGATTCCCAGCCGCAACCCTTCATCAATAGCAGTTCCCCCCTCAGCAACTATCAGCCTAATTTTTTGCTTGATTAGCTCAATATTGCTAACTGTCTGACTTGGTATAATTACGCTAGCTCGGTGATTGAAAGTAACCACGCTGATGCGATCGCCTGGCTTCAGCTTTTCAATAATGCTGACGGCTGCTTGTTTCACCATCTCTAGGGGTTGTTCCATCATCGAGCCACTGCGATCTAAAATTAGACAAAGATTTAACGGCAATTCCCTAGCTTGGTCATCAGGAACGGCTGATATCGCCAAGGATAGTTGGCGTTGACTGCTATTTATTTGAGCATCAACATTAGTATCGCTTAGGTAAAACTGTAAACCGACTCTCATAGCTGTTAGGAAAAATATTGGTTCATTTGCTTTAAGTATTTATTGTATATCTGATGTAATCAGCATTAGTTATTAGCTATTACCTGTTGGCTTTAAAAGAAATAAAAAAAAGAGGTGTTTGATTGATAACACCCCCCTGATAATCTGGAATTATGTTGATTTAATCAATATTGATGGAAGTTGGCGCAGAAGTACTACCCGTGCTGGGTGGAAAACTAGAACCCTGACGGAAATCAGCATAAAGGCGATCGCGCCAAGCAAAAAATGGTTCAAAGGTAATATTATCAGCTAATCCTGGAATACCTTTGCCTTTGAGAGGATCGGGGATATTCAGATAAGAACCTGAGGGAAATTTCAACAAGATACTTAGCCCTGCTACAGCTAAATCAGCTAAAGTAGGGGTATCTCCAGTCAAATAAGGCTGGTTTTGCAAAATTAAGCATAGAGCTTCTAAATCTTGCGTCAGGCTTTTTTTGGCTTCTTTTACGGCATCAGCACCAAAGCCGACTCCTGTACCTAATACTTCCAAGACTTCGCCTGGAATCGCCCCGATCGCAGTTTTAAGCAAGTCTGGAGTATTAGCCGGTAATAGAGAAGTCCGAAAATTTTGGTTCTGATTTAACGCACCGATAAATGCTTTACGCCCCAAAGAACCGATGGAGACATCTGCCCATTCTTCTATTAGTAAGCACTGTCCTTTTGCCAAGGAATCTGTGGGTATAATTGGTCGTTCGGGATATTTCCGTTCTAGGTATAAGGCAATTGCTGTCGAGTCAGCAATATAAGTACCGCCATCTTTAAGTACGGGAACTTGGCGACTGCCTGACTTTTGCAATAATTCGATTTGACCCACTCCAGGAGTGACTTCAATTTTGCGGTATTCTAGCTGTTTATAATCGAGAATGAGACGAACTTTTTCTGAATATTGAGATAGCTCAAATTGGTATAGCTCTAACATTAAAACTCCTTATTATCAGATCAACTCTATTGATTGTTGAGAGTATCCTGTTCAAAATTCACAGGATTTGGCTTTACTTCGTTAACTTAGCCTGTTCAAACAATTAATGACATCATCCTCAAGTCTAGATATCCTGATTTGTATTTCAGAAAAATCCTCTAATTATCTTTAGAAAACCTTGAGTATAAATTGATTAGCTGACAGCTCGCCATACACGTTAAATTGCCCAATCTAATGTGATTTTATTTTAAGATGCGGATAAATTCTAGGGGTAAGCCATCGGGATCGGCAATAAAAGCTACTTCGTAAATGCGATCGCCAATCATCTGTTGTTCGGGTGGCAGCAAAATTTTGAGCAGAGTCAGCTTCTGAGATTCATTTTCTCTCAAGTTGGTAATATTCTGCTCTAGTTTTTTGAGCCAACTAGCTAAATCTGTAGCTAAATCAGTCAAGTCGAAAGACAGATGATAATAGCCTACATAATGTTCATCGTTAAAAGCATCAGGTGCAGGTTTTGGCTCAGGAATTTGAATCAATTCAATTCTCCCTCCTAATCCCGTCATCCAGCAGGCTAGAGTATATCCCGTCGTAAAACGCTCTCTAACAGTAAAACCCAACTGTTCATAGAAGGCGATCGCGCGATGAATATCTGCGGTGCGTATTGAAGCATGGTGCATTTTGGTTATCAGTCATTTAACGATCAGTTATTAGTAGCTTTAGCCCAGAAATTATCCAGCTAAATTGACTAAATTTGATAATTAGCTTATTCAAACAAAAAACGATAGGGATAGTGACGCGGGACTCCTGGCTCTTTTTCTAAAATAAAATTAATTATTTCCCAATGAGGTTCATGATTCTCTTCTGGACTAAAGCTGATGGGCAATCCATAAAGTTTAGGATATTTAAACTCTGGGGTTTCTCGCCAGGGATGACTACGACCCAAGTATGAACTGACTAAATCTCGATAACGATTGGCAATAATTACCTTAGTGGCGCGATAACCTTCAGTATACAAAGCATCGAGAGCTTCATGAATTTCAAAGCGAATCCCGTCAGGATGAGTATGCTGGCGATACCATTGGTTTTCCCAGCGTCGCCAGCGTCTACCAGAAGGAAGATGAACCAATTCTTGAATTTTAGGATCGGCTTCAAAAGCACCGTGACGGCTACAGAGATAAGTATCAGTCAACGTAAGAGCAGGAATTATCTGCCGGCAGTGAGGGCAAACAATTTCGGGACCAAAAACAGGGTATTGTAAAGCTAAATCCATATATTATAATTTTGGTTCTTTTTCCTTATAACACGGTTAAATCTTGTTAACCCTAATTATCTTGATATCGTTAGATAGCTTATTTTAAATTATGGCTCAATCTATTGATTCTTATTGGTCTATTCCCGATCTATCCCAGACGGCTTTTGTGGCTGCTAATGCCACTGTGATCGGCAACGTTTCTTTAGCAGAAGGTTCTAGCGTTTGGTACGGAGCAGTAGTGAGAGGAGATATCGAGCAAATTGCGATCGGCAAATTTAGCAATATTCAAGATGGTGCTGTGTTGCATGGCGATCCTGGCAAGCCAACTATTCTAGAAGATTTTGTCACTGTAGGTCATCGTGCAGTAATTCACTCAGCTCATATAGAAACTGGGTGTTTAATTGGCATCGGTGCCATAATTCTCGATGGAGTAACCGTAGGTGCAGGTAGCATTATCGGTGCAGGTAGCGTTGTAACTAAAGATGTCCCCGCGCGATCGCTAGTTGTTGGCATACCTGCCCGTAAAGTTAAGGATGTCAGTGAAGAACAAGCTTTAGAACTCTTAGCACACGCTCGGAACTATCAAAAGTTAGCTCGAGTTCATGCCGGCACAGGAAAAGATCTGGGGTTTGAATAGAGCAACTAATACCTAGTATGCCGATAGTATACACATACTGAGATTCATCGCAATTATTCTTTAGAGAGTCTGCTGAGCCGAAAATAATCTGATAAGATGAGTTTCTCAAACCAAAAAAGAGTATCTAGTAAAATTAGGATTGGTTAGTCATGAAGCTGATTAAAGTTTCTCCACCGCAAATCAGAGAAATATTAGTCAAAAAAATCGGCAAAAATATCTTGTGGGGATTAGAAAAAGTTATTGCTCGTTATTCTCTAGTCCCCAACACTCCTTTTTTGCCAGCCAAGCAATTTAGCTGGGTGCCAACTCTGGAGCAAAACTGGCAGACGATTAGAAATGAGTTAGATGTAATTCTGCAATACACTGATGAACTGCCCCGCTTTCAAGACATTTCCCCCGATCAAGGTCAAAATATTAGTCAAGATAATCTTTGGAAGACTTTCTTTCTGTATGGCTATGGCGTAAAAATGCAGCAGAATTGTGACTATTGTCCCGAAACCACACGTATTATTGAACAAATTCCTGGATTGAAGACCGCTTTTTTTTCGATTCTCCTGCCAGGAAAACACATTCCCGAACATCGAGGTCCTTATAAAGGTGTATTGCGTTGTCACTTAGCTCTAAAAGTTCCTCAGGAGCGAGAACAATGCGGCATTCGAGTTGAGAATGAAGTGCGCCATTGGTCAGAAGGAGAAACGCTCATTTTTGATGATTCTTATCTTCACGAAGCTTGGAATAAAACCAACGAAACCAGAGTAGTTTTGTTTTTAGATATTGTTCGCCCAATGCGTTTTCCTGCTTCTATACTTAATCATTTATTAATTAATTTAATTCGCTGGTCGCCTTTTATTCGGGATGCCCATAAAAATCAACAACAATGGGATCGAAAGATCGCCCAAGTGTTTAAGCGATCGCCACGCTTGAGTTAAGCGTAACCTGAGTTTGGGTTAATTAAGCTGCGTCGCAACAAATCAAGAGCAGAACAGGCACTTAAGTAACGAATTAATCCCCGTCCTCTTTGTTTGCCAAAATTATACTCATAACCCATGGTCTTATTTTCAGGGGTAGCTAATCCAAGATAAACTAGACCGACGGGTTTTGTTTCAGTATCGCCACTAGGGCCAGCTATGCCTGTGATACTCAGTCCCCAATCAGTTTGTAAACGCTGTTTTACACCCAAAGCCATTTGTTGAGCCACAATTTTGCTCACTGCTCCATACTCTGCTAAATCTTGCTCCCTAACATTCAAAAGAGCCTTTTTAACCTGGTTAGCATAGGCAATTACTCCGCCCCAAAAATAGCTAGAGCTACCAGGAATTTCTGTCAACATTGCCCCCAATCCTCCGCCTGTACAGGATTCAGCTACACTGAGAGTCTGTTGAGCGTCTGTTAATAAATTTCCGACTACCGAGGCTAAAGTAGCTTCATCACTACCAAAATAATCTAATCCAGCAATATTCTTAATTTCTGTCGCTACAGGTCGAATCATTGCTTCTGCTTGAGTGCGATCGCTCGCTTTGGCAGTAATCCTCAGACGAACTTCTCCTTTTCCTGCATAAGGCGCAACTGTTGGGTTATCAGAATCAAATAAATGAGCCACTTTTTCTGCCAGAGCTGACTCGCCGATACCTCGAAAACGCATCATTTCACTGTAAATAGTATCTTTACCCCAACCCTGACTCTTGAGAAAAGGAACGGCAGTATCGCGCCACATCTGGTGCATTTCTGAGGGAACTCCAGGAAAGGTCATGATAGTAATACCTTCTTTGGGTTGCCAGATAATACCTGGAGCTGTACCGCTAGGATTGGGCAGCGTTGCTACCCCTTGAGGTACTAGCGCCTGTTTACGGTTACTAGGGGACATGACTCGCCCCACCGAGGCAAACTTACTTTCAATATCTTGAAGGATCGCCGCATTTTCCGTCAGCGGCGTATTAAAGAAACTAGCAATTGTTGCCGTAGTCAAATCGTCGGGTGTTGGCCCCAAGCCACCAGTGAAAATTAAGATTGAGGAGCGTTTAGTAGCTATATCCAAGACTTGATGAATACGATCTACATTGTCGCCTACTACGGTTTGATAGTAGTGGGGAATACCTAAGTTGGCTAGCTCTTGAGCTAGATACTGACAATTAGTATTTAAAATATCTCCCAGTAGTAATTCTGTGCCAATGCAAATAACTTCCGCGCTCATTAATATTACTGATTAATTTAATTATCTATTATCGCTTCGGCTAGTTCGCCAGACTTGCCAAACCTGCCAAAATTGCCAAGCTAACAACATTGTTGCACCAATTGCATAGCCCCAACCACTGGGAATGTTGGAAAACCCCATCGCTAAACTACCTACCCAAAAAGTTAAGGTGTAAATAAAGAGGACAGTTTGACGTTGAGAAATACCAGTCTTGAGTAACCAGTGATGAAGATGGCTTTTATCGGCGATAAAAGGAGATTTGCCTTTACTGATGCGAGAAAAAATAACGGCAGACATATCTAAAATCGGCACTGCCAAAATTAGGTAGGGCAATACAACAGCAGTAATAGCGGTAGTTTTAACTAAACCAATTACCCCAACCGCTGCCAGGGTAAAGCCCATAAAATATGCGCCCCCATCTCCCATAAATATTTGAGCAGGATTAAAATTATAGCGTAAGAAGCCCAAAGCTCCTCCTGCCAAGGCAGCAGCAATTAAACCAGCAGCAGACTGATCCATAAACAAAGTCACTACCAGCATCACAAAGGCGGCAATTCCTGAGACTCCAGCAGCTAAACCGTCAACTCCATCAATCCAGTTGATCGCATTAGCCATACCAACTAGCCAAACTACGGTAACAGGCAGACTAAGCCAATGTATTTGAATTAAAGAATAAACGGGAAAAGAGACAAAATCGATTCGCACTCCCATATACCAGCAGCCAGTGGCTACGGCAATCTGCATCAGTAGCCGTGAAATAGGAGTGAGATTAAATAAATCATCAGCAAAACCAATCCCAAAAAACAAAATGCTGCCAATGATTACCGCCCAAACCTCTGTTGCTTTTTGGGGTGCTAAGGTAGAAAATCCCCCCAGAAGCCAAACAATGATCAAGGCAGCAATTGTTCCTGCGAAAATCGAAACCCCGCCGACGCGCACAACGGGGTTTTTGTGAATTTTTCTAGCGTTTGGCTGATCCACTATACCCAACTTCAAACCCAAAGTTTTTACATCAGGTATAGTCCACAAAACAAAGGTTACAGAGATGAGAAAAGCAATCAGATGATACAGTTCAATAGGCATCTGAATTTATGACCTCGGAGAGCTAATTTGGGTATTGAAAGTGTACTTTACGAAAGTGCGAAGTCGTCGATCGCAGGGCAAAATACTTTTTCGCTCTCACCATAACCTTAGATCTTGGCAGGTACAGGAATCTGTAAATAAGGATAGAGCGGAAAGCGATCGCACAATGCAGCTACTCGATTTAAACAATCATTTTGTACAGCCTCATCTTCTGGGCTGAGTAATTTGTCAGCAATAATATTAGCAATTTCCTTAAACTCTGTCGCCCCCATGCCTCTTGTCGTCATTGCCGGAGAACCTAAACGCAGACCACTAGTCACGAAGGGAGATTCGGGATCGAAAGGCACAGTGTTTTTATTAGCGGTAATATTCACCTGGCTAACTAAAACGTCTGCTTTTTTGCCTGTCATGCCAATACAACGCAGGTCAACTAGAATAAGATGATTATCTGTACCGTCAGATACTAGCTTAAAGTTTCTAGTTTTGAACCCCTCTGCCATCGCTTGAGCGTTAGCAATTACCTGACCTGAATATTCTTTGAATTCAGGTTTGAGAGCTTCGCCAAAGGCTACTGCTTTACCTGCAATTACGTGTTCTAGAGGACCGCCTTGAGTACCAGGAAAGACAGACTTGTTTAGCTTTTTACCTAGTTCGGGGTCACGAGTTAAAATCAGACCGCCTCTAGGACCTCTTAAAGTCTTATGAGTGGTAGTAGTAACTACGTCACAATCAGGAACAGGATTGGGATGATGACCAGTAGCAACTAAACCAGCAATATGAGCGATATCGGCTAATAAGTAGGCACCTACCTCATCGGCAATTTCTCTAAATTTAGCAAAATCAATAGTACGAGGATAGGCAGAATACCCACAAATAATCAGCTTAGGACGTTCTTTTAAAGCTAGTTCTCTAATTTGGTCAAAATCTAGCTGTTCGGTTGCTTGATTCACGCCATACTGCACTACTTTAAACCATTTACCTGAAACGTTGACAGGCGAGCCATGGGTTAGGTGACCACCATGAGACAAGTCCATGCCCATAATGGTGTCTCCTGGCTGAAGCAGAGTTAAAAATACGGCAAAGTTTGCCTGTGCGCCAGAATGGGGTTGAACGTTTGCCATCGCTGCCCCAAATAGTTCTTTAGCACGGTCAATCGCTAGCTGTTCGGCACGATCTACAAATTCACAACCGCCATAGTAGCGTTTTCCTGGTAAACCTTCGGCATATTTATTGGTCAATACTGAACCCTGGGCTGCCAACACGGCGGGAGAAGTAAAGTTTTCGCTGGCAATTAACTCTAGATGCGATCGCTGACGACCTAATTCTAGATCGATAATTTCAGCAATTTCTGGATCTGTTTGGGCGAGAAAATCTAAATTAGTTTGAGTCACTCTCTGATTCTGTATTTTTTAATAATAAGTATTATCTATGCTATCTAATTCAGTGACCCCTGAAAACCATCAATCCCTGAAATGCCAGATTAAAGTAATTTTTCTCTTACACTGCTAATGACATCGAGGATTAAGTTTAACGTTAATCTTGCCAGCTCTAATTTTTTGAGCTGATGGCTGATGATTGTGTCAAATTATCTACCGTTTAGTTAAAAAAATAACTGTAAAATACCACTCATGATTGTTAAGCCATGTAGCAAAAACGGCTATTTCAGTTAGAAAAAATTAAAATTGTGGAAAACACTCTTTCGTTCCACAGCATAATAGCTTCTGGAGGATTAACAATCATGATAGTTATGATTGCAGACGAACAAATTTTGTCCGCCGAGCAAGTTTGTCAAAACTGTTTAATGTCAGATCGTAGCGGATTACCTCGGTGGTATGGCACTAAGCTAGAATGCGGTAAAATTCTGCCCAGGCTAACTTCCAGACAAGCAAAAGTTTACAAGTGTCAGATGGGTTTTAATGTTACCCGAGTTTAACTTAACCAAATAATAATTAACTACGCTATTCTAAATATCTATAAGTTATCTAGGCTAAATTTACCAATATTACTCAGCTTATTCATCTTTGACTCGGTATTTGAGTAAGTTTGGTTTTTAGCTTTAAACAATTGATAACAATAGTGTTGCCAAAAACGGCAATTTAAAAATTACGGGAGATCGCTTAATATGGCATGGCGTGGTTCAACAGATATTAAAGATCGTTTTTTGGGAGCAGCCGTATACCTATTTGCCATATATGATGCGATGGCTTTAGGTTCGGGCTTACTAGCTCAAGTTCCAGCTTTATTACCTTTTTTCAACTTTTTACAAATACTTTTACTACCCATAACTCTAATTTATGGTCTTTTTAATCAGGTTATTCCTTTCGGCTTCGGGAGTTTGGTAGTATTCTTTGTCTTGTTCATAGCAGTAGTAAGGAATGAAAAAATTCCTTATTTCATTCGTTTCAATACTTTACAATCAATTCTCTTTGGAATTGCCATATCATTAATTGCCATTGTTTTTAATGCCCTAAATGCATTAGGTCTAATCGGTGGTTTAGTTTTTGTAGTGGCGACTGTCGCTAGTCTTTATTGTATGGTGCAGTGTGCTTTAGGCCGCTATCCTGAAATACCCTCGGTTTCTGATGCTGTGTATGGTCAATTACCAAGATAGTAAAGTAACTTAGCACCAATAAAACCATGCTTTATTTCTTAATTACTAAGAAGCTCAGAAGCTAGGTAACATTAAAGCAAAAAAATTTACCAAGAGTAAAAATCAAATAACTTGATTTGACAGACAGCCAATTCCCTCTATTTCTACTCGAACTGCATCCCCATGGTTCATTGCACCAACTCCTTCAGGAGTACCTGTCAAAATTACATCTCCTGGAGTTAGAGTCATTACCTGCGAAATGTAAGATACTAGGAAATCGGGATTAAAGACCATATCGCTAATTGAAGCCGATTGACGAGGAGTAACTTCATTATTAATAAAAGTTTTGATTTTAGCCTCTACGCTCAATTCTCGAACGATCCAAGGTCCAAGAGGGCAAAATGTATCAAATCCTTTAGCTCTAGTCCACTGACCATCTTTTTTTTGTAAATCCCTAGCTGTAACATCGTTGGCAATAGTATATCCCCAGATACTTTTAGCAGCTTGTTCTAGGTTAGCATGGCGACAGCGATCGCCAATAATCAAAGCTAGTTCACCTTCGTAATCAACTTGCTGGGATTGAGCTGGATAATGAATATTTTGGGCATCAGCCACAATCGTAGTCGGTGGCTTAAGAAACAACAAAGGCTCTTTTGGCACTGGTGTACCCATTTCCATGGCGTGTTGAAAATAGTTTTTTCCTACCGCCACAATTTTAGAAGGAACGCAAGGAGCAAGCAGTTGATATGTATCAAGTTCTTGTTCGATGTCTGTCTCCTGTCCGCCCAACCAAGGTGGAGCATCATATACAGCTACATTACGATTCGCTCTGAGCAAACCATAATAAATTTGCTCGTGATTAGTTTTGATGCGGACATAGCGTTGTGCCATAGCAAAATCAAGCTCGAAATGGATGATTAAATAAAAAGTAATACTCAAGCTCACCGATCAATTTAAGAAAAGTGCTGCTTTGAGCTAG
Source organism: Pleurocapsa sp. (assembly GCA_050330395.1). GTDB lineage: Bacteria > Cyanobacteriota > Cyanobacteriia > Cyanobacteriales > Xenococcaceae > Waterburya. The sequence goes on along the minus strand of JBHJNW010000079.1, from coordinate 1,371 downwards.
CTCAATTTTAAGTTAATCTGTTACGGTCAAATCAAAATACTGGTAATTAATCCTCATGTAATAGTAAGATGATAATTCCTTGCTTTTCTAAATTGCTCAATCATTAGATTAATCCTCGACTATTGAACATGAAGAGAAGCCATTTTGTCCACAAGGAGAAAAATTAAAATGAGCAATAATTACGAAATGATGTATATCCTGCGCCCAGATCTATCAGAAGATCAGGTAGGAGATTCAGTCAATAAATACAAAGACTTTTTGAACGAAAACGGCGTAGAAAACTTAGATATTCAAGTAAAAGGCAAAAGGAGACTGGCTTATCCTGTAGGTAAATATTTAGACGGTATTTATGTACAGATGAACTACGATGCAGACGGAGCGCAAAATGCTCCTTTAGAGAGGATGATGCGCTTGAGTGAAGATACGATTCGCTATTTGACGATCAAGCTGAAAAAGCGTGCTATCATCGCAGCTCAAAATGCAGCAGCCGAGCCAGTAGCAGAACCTGACGAAAATTAATTTTAAATTAGTTTAATTATTATCTTTTTGCCTTTAGAACCAGGAAAGCAGGTTATAAAATGTTTTTTGTACCTTGCTTCCTGGTTTTTGTTTGGTTGCTGAATTTCCAACTTCCACCTCTCCAACTTTTAGTGCCTCTATTCTTCCCAGTCCTTATTTAACCAGCGATTTTGTCAGTAAAAAAAACTATCTAGGCTTATTCAACGCTCATGTTAACTTTAGCGATCGCCTGAATGTATTTAGAAGAGCAATGCAGCTAGCTCAATTAACTACGAACCTCGACCGTCAAACTACTCTGACTAAATTAAACACCAGGGAAATCAATTGCTTTTAAACGTAAGTTGGGGATTACTCCCAGAGATTGTTTGCTGGGCAAGCTTTGAAAAGATAGGAATACGGAAAAATAAAAGAAGCAAGATTAGCAGTTACAGCAGAATTCTCGCAACTTACTATCAATTTCATCAACCAATTCATCTTGATTTTTTGAATAAGTCAATTGTAATAAGCTATTAGCAAAATTTAACAAAGCAACGCGATCGCACTTATCTTTTAATTCAGCGTAATCTATACCTCCATAAACCTCCCGGCTAGCAGCAACCACAGCAGGAGTAAAATTATCTTCGAGATATTCCTGCCAGTTTTGGGAGTAAATATAGTGAGCTTTTTTACCTAGTTTATTGCGTTTTTTAATGGCAAGAAGACTATTAATTATCGATGATTTCCAAGAGCTAGTTAAACGGGAGCATCCCTCTTTTTGACTAAGCACAAATACTCAAACTGATGGATGTATTCAAATAAGCACAACGAAGCCTCAATATTTGGGACACGTTTTCTGAATTCCATTGTGCGCCA